>CATLPS010000087.1 GCA_950054535.1 uncultured Chlamydiae bacterium
TAAGAGAGGTATTGCCGTTATTGTCTTGGATAGGCCCAATCCTCTTAATGGCCTCACCATAGATGGGCCTTTGCTAGAAAAAAAATGGCGCTCATTTGTAGGCTATATCGATGTACCTTATTGTCATGGAATGACTGTAGGGGAACTGGCTTCTTATTTTAATGAAGAGACAAATGTTGGTTGTAAGCTGACTGTCGTTCCAATGCAAGGTTGGAAAAGAGAAATGCGATTTTCTGAAACAGGTTTGACATGGGTTCCCACTAGCCCAAATATTCCTGAAGCAGAAACAGTATTCTTTTATCCCTCTACAGGATTAATTGGCGAGCTGCAACTAGTAAATATTGGCATTGGTTATACCTTGCCCTTTAAAGTGATTGGCGCTCCTTGGATTGATGCTGTTCATTTTACAAATTATTTAAATCAGCAAAATTTTCCTGGAGTTCATTTTTTGCCATTTTATTATCGCCCTCTTTATGGAAAATTTGCCGGGCAAAATTGTCAAGGCGCCCTTATTATTATTAAAGACTATCAAAAATACTTACCTGTTTCGACGCAATACTTGATTTTGGGTATGTTAAAAAGCCTTTATCCAAAGCCTTTTAAAGAGGCATTAGCTGCTTGTAAAGGGCGTGAAGAGATGTTTAATAAAGTAAATGGGACAGCAGAAGTTTATCGTCTCTTAAATCAAGAACCCTATATTATATGGAAGCTACTTGCGCTACATAAAAAAGAGCGAGAAACATTTAAATATAAACGTCAAAAATATTTAATTTCTGACTACCATTAAATAATTAATAAAGTTGATAAAATGGGAAAGAAAAAAAAGGATAGCCACTCTATAATAGAAAGGGATCCGGAAAAAACGGCAGAACTGGCAGGTTTAGAATATGTAAACGACCAACTACCGGGAATTACGCGTAAGAAAAAGGGAAGCAAGTTTGTCTATATTAGTCCTTCAGGTAAAATCATTACAGAACAGAGCGAAATTGATCGTATTAACGCGCTTGTTATTCCACCTGCCTATCAAGAGGTTTGGATTTGCGTTAAAAAAAATGGCCACCTACAGGCAACAGGAAAAGACGCCCGTGGTAGAAAGCAATATCGCTATCACTCTCTTTGGAAAAAAGTAAGAGAAGAAAATAAATATCATCGTTTAGTTGCATTTGGTAAGGCGCTTCCTTTAATACGTAAAAAAGTGACAGAGGACTTAGCCCTTAAGACCCTTTCTAAAGATAAGTTATTAGCGCTGGTTGTGCATCTATTAGAGGTCACTTTGATTCGCGTAGGCAATGAAGAATATGCTAGAGAAAATAACTCTTTTGGTTTGACCACTTTTCGCAATCGCCATGTCCATATTGAGGGCACCAAGATCACTTTTAAATTTCGCGGTAAAAGTGGGCAGATGCATACCATTGACGTCAAAGATCGTCGCCTTGCGAATGTCATTAAAAAATGTAAAGAGTTGCCTGGACAAGAACTTTTTGAATACAAAAATGAAAATGGCGAAATTGCTTCGATTAGCTCCACAGATGTCAATCACTATCTGCATGAAATTACAAAGGATCATTTTACTGCCAAAGATTTTCGTACTTGGACAGGAACCGTGCTAGCTGTTTTTGCGCTACAAGAATTCGAACAATTTGACAGCGATGTGCAAGCAAAAAAAAATATTGTACAAGCTGTGGAAAAGGTTGCTAAAAAGCTCGGAAACACACCGTCTGTTTGCCGCAAGTGTTATATTCATCCGGAAGTAATTAATGCTTATCTGGATGGAACACTGATGCAGATGATTAAAGAGCGTGCGGAAAAGTCTTTAACCGATTCGTTATCAGAACTTACCTCCGAAGAGACAGCAGTTTTAGCTTTTTTGAAGCAGCGGTTAGAGCTGGAGCTAAAAAAAAGAAAACATTCTTAAACTAAACTTTTAAATATTTAAAAATGATGATCAAATATTTTGTCTCTTTTACTATTTTTGTTTTTTTTGCTAGTAACTTCTTAAAGGCAGAAGAACAAGATTGTGCTTTTTGCAATCAACAAGTGGTTGATAATCAAAAATTTTACGAAGAATCTTTAGTAATGGCGCTTTATAGCTACAAACCTATTTTTCCCGGACATGTACTTATTATTCCTAAACGGCATGTAGAAAGATATGAATCACTTACCGATGAAGAAATTTTACAAATGGGCCAGGTTGTAAAAAAAGTACATCGGGCAGTAATGAAAGTATTTGCCACCTCTGCTTATTTATTATTACAAAAAAATGGAAAAGAGGTGGGGCAAACTGTGCCTCATGTTCACATACACTATATCCCACGAAAAGCAGGTGAAAATTCCACCTTAAAATTTATGAGCAAAATGCTAATTAGACCCTTATTTGGTCCCATTTCTGCAGATGAGATGCACGCTAATGTAGAAAAACTAAAACAGGCTATGCAAAATTTAGGAGAGGAATAAAATAAAATGTTGAAGAGAGCTATTTTAAATTAGAGGCTAACCAAAATAAATAGTTCACCTCTTTTAAAAAAGAAGGAATGATCCTTAGCTATTTTTATTGAGTAAATGATCGGCCCATATTTTTAATAGCGCTTTTTCAGCCTGTTCTTTATCTTTTTGTACTTTTCTTGCAGCTTCTAAATATTGTTGCTCTGTCATAGTAGCGGGGTTTAAAAGTTCAAAAGAGCGATGAGAGCCATCGGTAATCTGCTGCCATACAATCTGAAATTGATTTTTACTTTTTAAAAAGTGCTTAAAAAGAGGCATTTTAGTAAGTTCTTGTGCAACCATCTTTTCGACCTGAACTTTAAGAGATTCCATCTTATCTTCTATCCATTGTTGCCGGCCCCAATCTTCACTATAATGCATGGTGCGAATTGCTAGCAAAAGATCCATAGAGCAGCTTAAATGAATCAGATAATAAAGGTAAATTTCTACGCTTTCAGCAATCTTTATTCCCGCTTCTCTCTCTTTTTCTGAAATTAGCTGGCTTAAAACATTCATAAGAGCCTTAGTTCTGGCTCCTCTCACTAAAAGTTCCAGTTTTTCCTTATTGTTTAATTGTTTTCTCTCTACTTGCAGGCAATAAGCTAAATAAATTTCATTATAAGCCATCGCTGTGCGATCTTGACATCTTTCATTATTATTTGCTATTTCAACAAAGAAAAAGTCTCTAAACTCCTTTGAATCTATTAGTGCTTTTATCATTTCAATAGTATGAATTGCCAACTCTAGCGGGGCTATTTTAAATTCATCTGTTTTTCTTAAACGCACTAGCCAAAGGCGCAAATCTCCTTGTTGAGTGACAGAGGTCATCTGGATAAGTTTTTCGCTAAAATCATCTGTAATCTCAATAGCAGCTTTTCTTCTTGAAATTTCCTTGATCCATAACTGCAGTAAAAAGGGAAGCTCAATGGAGTCAATCCACCTCTGCTCATCAAAAAGAATAGAGCAATCTCTTTGCATGAGATCGATCATACTAACGGGCAAAAACTGTAGGCTTGGGTTATGTTGAAAAGTAAGTTCCCTTAAATTTACACAATAACTAACTTCTTCGGGAAGTACTTGCAAGCAATTATGAGATAGGAAAAGCTTAGTAAGCTGCAAAAGGTTACCAATTGACACTGGCAAACTTTGCAATTGATTATAGTCAAGATTTAGCTCTACAAGAGAAGTAAGAGCATCGACAACCGGCCATTTGGTTAATCTATTTTTTCTAAGGTTGATCTTTTTAAGCTTGGTTAACTTATTGATGGAGTTGGGCAAGGTGGCAATTTTATTTTTCTCTAGATCAATCTCTACTAAAGAGGTCAAATTACCAATGGAAGCTGGTAAAGAGCATAATTGATTTTCTCTTAGATAAAGGTGAGTAAGCCAAGTTAACTTAGTAAAAGATTTAGGTAATTTTTTTAGTTGATTATTAGCTAAATCCAGTTTAGTTAATTGATGAAGATTACCTATGAGATTTGGTAGAGTGGACAATTGATTATTGGTTAAATCCAGTTCTTTAAGAGATTTTAGCTGGCTTAAAGACTTTGGTAAGGTAGACAATTGATTATCATTTGCTAATAGTTTAGTTAGATTTTTTAAATTACTAAAAGATTTAGGTAGCTCTTTTATTTGATTATAGCCTACATCAAGAGTTCTCAGGTGGATAAGTCTAGAAATAGAAGATGGTAAAAAGGTGAGTGCATTTTCTTCTAAATAGAGGTTTTTTAAAGAAGATAAATCACAAATAAAAGGAGGCAACTCTTTTAGTTGATTATTATTTAAACCAAGAGAAGTTAGTTTAGTTAAATGAGTAATAGAAGAAGGTATTTTTTGTAACTGATTAGAACCTAAATAAAGAGAAGAGAGCGTTCTTGGAAAAAAAACACCGTCTGAAAGCTCATGTAAGCAGTTATGAAATAGATCTAAGTAATCGAGATGTTTGAGTTTAGTAATGGAGGAAGGAAAACATTGCAAACGATTACTTGCTAGATTCAATACAGTTAACTGGGTAAGACTTTCAATAGAATTTGGTAAATTTAAAAGTTGATTTCTAGAAAGATCTAATTTTTTGAGATGACTTAATTCTCCAATACAATCAGGTAAATGAGTGAGAAAAAGATTCACTAAGTCAAGCGTTTCTTCTTTTTTATCATAGCAAGCTAACATTCTCTCTATTGCTATCTGTTTTTGCTCACGCGAATTAGTTGGATTGGCCCACTCTTTTAAAGATTTTTCAAATTGTATTCTCTGTTCTTGGTTACTAACAACTAGCTCTTTTTCCTCTTTTATCCACTTTATAAATTTTTGATCAATACTTTGAGCTACTTTGGATAAGTCAGAATTTAAAGATAAAAGGCGCACTTTTATTTCAGGCCAACTTCTTGTAAAAACTTGACGCTCTTCTTTTTGACAGTTTTTTAAATGGCTTAATAAATTGAGAAAAGAAGATTTTTGTGAAGAATCCGTTGTGGTAGCTAAATTGCCTTGCTCATTAAAGGTAAAATAAATTTTATTAATAGTCATATTGCTCGATCTCAAAATTAAGAATAAAATAATTGCCAATCACTTTATTCTTTTGAAAAGAAAAAAAACAGATATTTTATTAAAGCAGGTTAATGCAACCTGCTTATGATCATCTTGCAAAAAAATGTAATAAAACTATTCGACTAAAATCAAGTTTTCGTTCTCTTCTATTAATTTTTGCGCCCATTTTTCTAGAAGCTGCTTTTCGCTAGATTTTTTGTTTTGGCCAATTTGATTTACAGCATCTAAGTAGGCTTGTTCATTCATGGAAATAGGGTCTAAGTTTTCTAGTAACTGATAGCTATGATCTGTAATTTGTTGCCAGTTCGCCCTAAAAGTCTCTTTTGCTTGTAAAAATTGTTCAAATAAAGGTAGAGCAGCTAGCTCTTTCATTAACTTTTGAGCTGTTAAGATTTTAAGAGTTTCAATTTTTTGCTCCATCCAATCCTGTTTTCCCCATCCATCGGCATAGTACATGGTACGAATGGCTAATAGAAGTTCCATGGAGTGGCTGAAGTGAATTAGGTAGTAAAGATAAATTTCGCTACTTTCAGCAAGAGCCACTCCTTTTTCTGATTCATATTCTAAGATAAGCTCGCTTAAAGCATTTGTTAAAGCGCAAGTTCTTGCGGCTTTAATCAAAAGCAATAACTTTTCATGATCATCTAATAATTTCCCTTCTACTTGAAGAAGATAAGCTAAATAGATCTCATTATATGCTAAAGTAGTGCGATCTTCACATGCTACGTTATTCACTGCTATATGATTAAAAAAAGAGTCTTTAAATTCCTTAGATTTTAATAGTCCTTGCACCATTTTTATAGTATTGATAGCTAAGCTTGCCTTCGCCACTTCAAATTCTTTGGTTTTTTTCAAACGATTTAGCCAAATACAGAGCTCTTCTCGTTGTTGTGGATTAATAGCTTTTTCTATTTCAGTAACTAAGTTATCTCTATTATTTAAACTATCCTCATTTTTATTAGCTTTTGCTATCCACTTATTTAATAAAAAAGAAAGAGTGGATATTGTTTGCTTTGCTTTTATCCGACAGCCTCTGTTTTGAAGCTCTTGTATGCCTTGTGGTAGTGAGGATAAAGTAGGATTTGCCATAAGATTGAGTTTGGCTAGGTTTTGACACTGAATGATTTCTTGGGGGAGGGTAGATAAATAGTTGCTAGCTAAATTGATTTCAGTCAGTTGGGATAAGTTTCCAATAGAATTTGGTATTTCTTTTAACTGGTTTTTATTTAAATAAAGCTCTAACAAACTCGTTAATTGGCCAATTTCCTCTGGAAGATCCCATAATAGGTTATTACTTAAGCAAAGCACCTCTAGCTCTTTTAAAAAGTGAATAGTAATTGGTAAAGATTGTAAGGAGTTATTTCCCAAATCGAGTGAAGTAAGTGTTTTTAGTTTTGTGATAGAGGTTGGTAAATTTGAAAGACGATTGCCGTTTAAATCCAAGCTTATGATTTGCGAAAAGTTTTTAAAAGAGGGGAGCTCTTCTAAAAAATTTCCTCTTAAGTTGAGAATATGAAGTAGCTTTAATTCACCGATTGAATTTGGTAGTATTTTTAATTCATTATCTTCTAAATAAAGCTCCACTAACTGAGTTAAATTACCGATGGAGTCGGGTAGTTTTTCTAAGTAATTTTCATCTAAATAGAGATGAGTCAACTTTGTTAGTTGCGTAATTGAGTTTGGTAGTTGAGTGATTTTATTTTTATTTAAAAAAAGTTCATTTAGCTGGCTCATCTTTCCAATTAACTCTGGTAGCTCTTTTAAAGCATTATTACTTAAATTAAGATGAGTTAACTGAGCTAGTTGAACAATAGACGCAGGTAATCGCGCTAGTTGATTGGAACTTAAAAATAGCGAATGAAGTTTGGTTAAATGGCCAATGGAATCTGGTAAATGTTGAAGTTTATTCTCTTCTAGATCAAGAATTTCTAGCTCTTTAAGTTTTACAATAGAACTAGGTAGCTCAGTTAATTGATTATTTTCTAAACAAAGATGTTTCAAAGAGACTAAATTTTCAATAAAAGCTGGTAGCTTTTTTAAACGGTTATCTCCTAGTGAAAGAAGCCGCAGCTGATTAAGGGCTGCTATCGCAGGAGGAACTTCATTAAAATTATTTTTTGTGAGCTTTAACTCCTTTAGCTGGGTAAGATGAGCAATAGAGCCTGGCAGTGCATAAAGAGAGTTTCTTTGTAAATCAAGTTCGCGAAGAGAAGTAAGATTTCCAATCCACTCTGGCAACTGCTCTAAGCAGTTACTATCTACTTGTAAAGAGGTCAATTGAGTAAGTTTGCCAATGGATTCTGGTAGCATGGAAAGTCTATTTCTACAAAGATCCAGCCTTTTTAAATGGCCAAGCCTCTGAATGACATCTGGTAAATGGCTAAGCGAAAGATTGGCTAAATCAAGGTGATCTTGCTTTTCTTTATAACAAGTTAAAATTCGCTGCATAGCTACTAATTTTTTCCCCTTCACTGCAGGGTTGTCTAACCATTGCTGTAAAGAATTAAAAAATGCTTTGCTTCGTACTTCCTCTTGCTGTAATTCTTTCCTTTCCTGGCCCATGACCTGCATGAATTTTTTATCAACTTTATCGATCATCTCCATTAAAGCAGAATTTAAATGAGTAACTTTTATACAACTTTTTATCTTTAGCCAGATGGGTTGAAGAGTTGCATAATTATTTTTCCCTTGATGATCTAAATAATTTAATAAATCAATAAGAGATGCTCTATCTTCGCGATTGATTGTTTCAATTAAATTTTTTTGTTCATCAAATGTGTAATAAACTTTTCTAATATTCATTCTTTAACTTTTTTGATTTAAATTTTAATAAAGCTAAAAAATATTACATTAATTACTATTAATAGTAAATAACCCAAGTTCGGAATAACTAACTGAAATAAAATTTAGGTATTAAAAAAAAGGCCTCTCACCCTTAAAATGT
>CATLPS010000088.1 GCA_950054535.1 uncultured Chlamydiae bacterium
AATCGGTGAACTTATTCAACCTTTTCCACGGTCAGTTTACTCAGATATCGATGAAAACAGCAGAAATCGATGAAAACAGCAGCCGGAACATTGTATGCGGTACAGTTTTGAGGCAATCAGTCTCCCCTGATGTGGCATTCAGGACCAAAGGTAAGCGCTCCCATGTTACTCCTTATTTTGAAGCTATTTCTTGATTTTACGATTTTTAGAGAGCATTTTAGGGTATTTTAGAGCAATTTAAAGCGTTTTGAAAAGAAAAAAGAAGTGACATGGGATCACTTACCAGAGGCTAATGGCCAGAGGGCAACCTTGTTTTCAAGGAGTGGTTTTGTACACTAAGCAACAGAGTAAGCAGATTCTACGTTTTTGAAAGAAAAAAACGTTTTTCATAAAAAAATTTTTGCAAAGCGATTTTTTAAGTAAAGTATGCTTTCCGTTTTTATGAGAGAGAAGTTTTATCCATCTTATTAGCTTAAGAACAATTACTTTTGTTGAAGGTGAATTTGGTAGGAGAGCTCTGAACCCAGAAGTAAAATGAGCCAGCTATAGTTGAGCCAAAAAAGAAAAAGAGGAATAGCAGCAAAACTACCATAAATTGCGCCGTAGCTTGCGGCGTTTACTTGAAAAGTGACATAGATCCATTGCCATAAACTAAAAAAAAGACCGGCAAATAAGCCTGCAATGATTCCAGCTTTCCAAGGAACTTTTGTATTGGGCAGATAGATAAATAAAAAACTAAGCCAACTCCAGCTTAGTAAAAAGCGGGCAACCATCGCAAAAAAAAGAATTGTTTGATCTACTAGATTAGAAAAGCCAAAAGAGTCTAAAAACAGATGAGATTCTGTAGTGAGAAATAGCACAAGGCTGCTAGAACCCACCAAAAAAAGAGGAAAAAGAAGAATTAAAGGCAAAAAGCTTTTTATTTGTTGCCAAATAGAGCGCGACTGTTTGATGTGCCAAAACTGATTGAAGTAATTTTCAATATTGCCAAACATTCTAACTACTGTCCATAGTAAGACAATAATTCCTACACTAGCAATTACGTCTCCTCTTGTCTGTTTAAGGGTGGATAGAGAAAATTGAATCATCTTTTCTGCTACGCGCGGCTGATGATAAAATTTTTCTTGCACTAAACTTTTAAACTGAGACTCAAACCCAAGATATTGAGCCACGCCAAATCCAATCGCCATCAAAGGAACAATAGAAAGAAGAGTATAAAAAGTCATGGTCGAGGCTTTCTCAAAGCCATTTTTCATGATAAAATTTTTAATTGTGGCGTAGCTGATTTTTAAAAAAGAGTGAAGTGCATTTTTAAATTGATGATGAGAAGAGTGATGGCTCGTAGTAGTTAAATAATTTGCCATTTTTCTTCTCAAATGAAAAATAAAATCGCTCATTTCCTTGCCGCATTTTTATTGAGTGTTTAAGTTGCATAGAAAACTAAGATTTTTTTTAAGTCAAACGATACTTTTGAATTTCTTGGCTAGGTATAGAAGGTTTGATCTCTTTGGGAACCTTTAACTGCTCCACAATTAAGATCAGCTGGTAGCGCAAAGGCTCAAAAAGAGGACCTTCTATTTCTGTCCATTGACCAGTCTGAGCAAGCTCTGCTAGCCTCTGTTTCATTCCTGGTGAAAGAGGGCGCGAAGCAATACTCTCTTCTACAATATAACGATCAGGCCAGGCTCGGATGGGACCTGCTAATAAAAAGGAGGTTCCATCACTTGGAGAGTAGAGATAAAAGCTGTCTTGAGCTTGACGAACCAAGCCAAGTACCTTTAGCCGAAAGTCTGCAATACGAATCCCTACTGTTCGCGTAGCTAAATTAAATGGCGCATAACTAAAAGGTTGATCAGGTGCCCAACCCATTACTGCAGTACCCGCCCTTGCACTAATTTGCACAGCTTGAATGCCAACAATATTGTTTAATTGATCTTTTAAAAAAGGCTCACAGCTATTGAGACAAAGTAGTGCATTCCACTTCATCACAATCTCTTGAATTTCTGCTTTTAGGGGAAAAACAAAGAAACAAAACAAACAAATAAATGTAGAGAAATTTTTTTTCACGTTTAAATCTTTATATAAATTTTTATTATCTTAATTAAATATAAATGTTAAAAAGGCATAGTTTTTTTTATTGATCAATAATAACAATTAATAACATTATGTTTTTTTCTATCTTATCCTCGAATGTATCAAATAACCGTTTTGAACAGTATGGTTACCATACAGCTAACACTGTGAAACAAACGCTTTGCGGTATAAAAAATAAAAGCCTCTCTTTTTTCCATGCTTATCAACCAGCTGTTTGCCAGATCACCACCTCTTTTATTAGTTATACTGATCAGCGAATTTTTTCTCCTGTTAAACAGAAAATAAATTGCTTGATGCAAAAAATTTATCAATTTATCTATCAAAAATATCCTTTTACCGTCGATTGTTTTTATCGATATGGCTGTATGCCTTTAAAAAAGTACATTGTCTGTCCGGCTGGAAATTTAATGAAGAATGTTGCTTATTTTGCCAAAGGATTTTTTTTGGCAGTGATTTCTAGTCCTTCTACTAACAAGCAAAAAGAAATGCAATTTAGTTTTGAATTTCCAGAAAATTGCGAGTACCAGCCCTATTGCCCCCATCTCTCTAGTACTTTTTAGTTTTTTTTTTCTTTTCCAGATACTTGCAAATTGTTATGGTAAAGTTTTAAGACTTTTTATGTTTCAAAGGAGCTTTTTATGGAAAAAGAAAAAATTCCCCACCAGCTAAAAACAGTCAATAACCTAGGAGAAGAGGCAAGCCAAGCCATTGCAAAGGCACTCAATCCCCTTGTAGCTGATGCTTTTGCCCTTTATGTAAAAACTAAAAGTTTTCACTGGCATCTCTACGGCGCTCATTTTCGTGATTACCATCTGCTTTTTGATGAGCAAGCTGCCCAAATTTTTGAAACAATTGATGTTTTAGCCGAGCGTGTACGTAAACTAGGCGGATTAACTGTCAGATCAATTGGTCATATTAGCCAATTACAGACCATTAAAGATGATAACGATACCTGCGTAGCTCCCTTAGAGATGATTAAGCGCCTAATGGAAGATAACTTGCATGTTTGTAAACAAATGCGCAAAGCTCATGAAGTTTGTAGCAAATATAAAGATATTGCTACCACCAGCTTATTAGAAGAATTTATCGACCATACAGAAAGACGTACTTGGTTTTTATTTGAGATTCAAGCCGAGCAGGGTTAAATTTTTTTAAACGTTTTTAAATTCTATCTATGACCATTATCCAAAAATTACTGCTGAAAAATTTATACGATGAAAGATAAAGCTCCTTTAACTATTTTAACGCTACTAATTACAGTAGTTGCCATTGCAAATTTAGTTCGTTTTATCTGGAACATTCCCATTTTTATTGGCGCTCTATTACTGCCAGGCTGGACAGGCGCAATTGCCTACCTAGCCTGTGCATTGTTAGCTGCTTGGTCTTTTAAAGCGCTCTATCTTTTACCTTCAGTATCTCCTCTAATTTTTGAAAAGGAACAAAAGTCGCACCCGCTGTCTGCATCACAGCAAAAGCCGCATGACTATCCCTAGCATTTATGTTAACTCCGCGACATGCTTCGCTAATCACATAGGTTTTAAATCCAAGTGAAATAGCGTCCAAAACTGAATTTTTCACGCAATAGTCAGTTGCTAAGCCAGCTACAAAAAGCTCTTTTATCTCTTTATCTTTTAGATATTTTTCTAATCCAGTAGAGAGTTGGCCGCTATTATTAAAAAATGCACTATAGCTATCAACGTAGCGCTCTGTTCCCTTATAAAATATGCGATCAAGATAAGTAGTGTCAAAACCTGGAGCAAATTCAGCTCCAAAAGTGCCTTGAATGCAATGGTTGGGCCATAGTTTTTGTGGCACTCCAGCTATTTCTACTACCTCTCCTATACAGCCATTTGGATGGTTAGAGGCAAAACTGCAATGATCTGGTGGATGCCAATCTTTAGTAGCTACAATGACATCAAAAGGATATTGGACCAGCTCTTTTACAAAAGGGACAATTTGATCTCCTTTAGAAACGGCGAGCGCTCCTAGCGGCATGAAATCATTTTGCAAGTCTACCAGTAATAAAGCTTTCACTCTTTTTTCCTTATGACATTTATTGAAAATTCTTAGTGTGTTCTATCATTCTTTGTTTTTCGTTAAATAAAGAGCGCTCCATCCCTATCGTATACTGAAAAGGCTCAAAAAGATGGGCGGCCTCTAATCTAAAAAGCGCCAGCTCTTTTTGCGCTGACTCTTTAATTTTTTTTAAATCTGGCGACTCATAAACCTGCTCGCCTTGTTTGAAAATAGAGGTAAGTAGCTCTTCTGAAGGTTGGTTAACTTTATCAATCACGCTACTACTACCATTTGATAGATCAATATAATTTAGCTGAGCGGGTAACTGTTTAGCTTCATCATAAATGCAGTCGGCAAAAGGTTGGCCATTTTTATAAAAACGCTTTACCTGCAACAGACCCGGAGTGGAGGTTTTTGCAATTTGTTCGGAAAGTTTAATGGTATATCTCCAGGGCTCTCCTAAATTACGTAATGCCGATAGCTTATAAACACCATTGAGAGCTGCATCATCTTTAGCAGTTACTAAATTTGTGCCTACTGCCCAAACATCAATTTTAGCGCCCTTTGCTTTAAGATGATAGATCTCATATTCGTCCAAATCATTACTAGCAACAATTTTTGTCTGTAAAAAACCAGCTTCATCTAGCAACTGACGACAGCTTTGACTTAAAGCAACTAAATCGCCTGAGTCTAACCGAATACCGGCTAGTTCTTTCCCTTGCTTTTTTAGCCATTTTCCCACTTGAATTGCTTTTTTTACTCCATTCATCGTTTGATAAGTATCGACTAAAAAAATAGGCGAACTAGACGAAGAAGAGGCAAAGGCCTGAAAAGCAGTGATCTCCTCTTCGAAGGCCATTACCCAGCTATGCGAGTGGGTTCCGCTAACGGGAATACCAAGCTGCTTTGCAGCCATGAGATTGGAGGTAAAGGCGCACCCCCCGATATAGGCCGAGCGACTAGCCGTAAGCGCTCCATCCCTGCCGGGCGCTCTTCTTAAGCCAAACTCCAATACTGGTGCTTCCTTTGCAGCTAAACAGATGCGAGCCGCTTTAGTAGCGATCAACGTAGAAAAATTGGTTAAATTAAGAAGGGCACTTTCTAAAAGCTGACATTGAATCAAAGGTCCTTGTACGCGCATCAAAGGTTCATGCGCAAAAACTACTCTTCCTTCTACCACCGCTTCAATGGTCAAACTCCATTTTAGCTCAGAAAGATAGTGCAAAAATTTAGGACAAAAATAGTACTTTCCCTCTTTTTTAAGCGAAGCTAAATAACGAATATCTGATTTGTCAAAAGGAGGGTAGTTTAAATAATCAATGACGTTTTGCAAACCGGCGCTTAAAGCAAAGCCCCCTTTAAAAGGAGCGTTGCGGAAAAAAAGATGAAAGATAGCTTCTTTATTTTCTAATCCTGCTTGCCAGTACCCTTGGGCCATAGTCAATTGATAAAAATCTATCAGTAAAGAAAAAGAGCTTGGCTTTTTATTCCCTTGCTTCACTTTCATGCATCAATCCTTTAGACTTTTTTAATAAACGCTCTTTTTTTTGCTTCAGCTCTTTCAGCTCTTTTTCTAGTCGCTCAATCTCTAATTGCCTTTGTTTGATCTCTTTTACTTGCTCGCCATATTTTTGCCAATCTTCCATCATAAAGTCTTGACTTTTGACCTCTAAATGCTCTTGCTGCCTCTGTTGTTGCTGAAGCTGTAGCTCTTGCTCTTCGATGGCTTGATCTATTTTTTCTTTGTTTTCACTAGCATGAGCACAAAAAAGGGTCAGCTGCGCTACCATCCAAAATCTACCAATGAAAAAAGTTTTTAGTTGCAAAATAGTCTCCTCAAAATTAAAAAAGTTTCAACAACATCTTAAAGCCTAGACAAATTTCAAAAAACATTTAAAATGAAAAGACATTTAAGTAAAAAACTTCCATAACAAAATCATTTAAGTTGCATTCAAGTTACAAGTTTTTTGATCTTTTGAACAATAAAGAACTTCATTCATTTCTTACTATGGTATAAAAGCATCATGCCAAAGCTCCCCTTTTACTTTTTAGTCTTTTTTTTCAGTCTATTTTCTACCAGTTTTGCGCAAACTCTTTGTCTAAAAGAAAATTTACAGCGAGCTCGCCCAGGAGACTATATCGTCATGGTGGCCAATAAAACAGTTACTCTCATGCATATCTATAGTCGCCAAGATCCCTTTCTCATTGTCGAAGAGATTGCGGCGCCTTTTACCAGGCAAAGTACGCAAATGGATTGGAAAAGCTGGATAAGAAATGGCGCTCCTGGACACAACTCTTGGGTTATGTATGAAATTGACTTGAGAAGTGGTAGAATGGAGCGTTATTACTCTTTAAGCAAAGGACATTGGTATGCGGTAGCAGACGTAGATAATTTTTTATCGAAACTACTCAACTTGCGCCTTCAGTATATTCCCGAAAAGGAACGTAGAAAAGTGGGAGTGAAGTTAGCTACTGAGCGAGGCGCCCCTCTTTGGCAACCGCCTTTAAAAGTGGAAGGACAAACAATACGCGGCATCTTATTTGATGGCTGGCGTACACGTTGGCCCAAAGATGGCAGCGACTTATCGGGAAAAATCATTGAAATTTATCTGCCCCAAGATAGCTATGCCTATCCAGCTTACTTTCCTTACTGGTTACAGATTCAAAATAGCATTGGTAAATCACGGGTGCGGATTATCGATTCTGGTACGGCCATGCAGTCTCCAAAGCCCCCTCTTCTATCAAACTCAGCGACAACAAATGATTCAGCTAAAGACTCTTTAAACGAGTGAACAAACCCCTAACACCAGATTAAAATCATGAAACAGCCCTCTGACCAATTATACTCTTTGCGCCGCTCGCGCAAAGTTTTCAAAAATAGTGTAAAAAACTATAGCGCCTATGCTAATCAGTTAACTCAAGAGCAGTTAAAAGAGCTGCAAATGCATTTAAAGATGTTAAAGAGTGCTTTAGAAGAAAAAGATCAGTTAAATGCAAGCAAAGAAGCTCACTCCATAGAAAATTTAAGCAAAACTTATTTTAAAAAATCAGCATTTAGCTATTTTTCAGAGTTACTTACTGCCATTTTAGTAGCGCTTTTTGTCGCAGTTATTGTACGTTCCATGTGGTTTGAGCTTTATGAAATTCCTACCGGCTCTATGCGACCCACTTTTGAAGAACAAGATCATTTAACCGTAACAAAAACTACTTTTGGCATTAATGTTCCGCTAACTACAGCTCATTTTTATTTTGATCCCTCTTTAGTCAAAAGAGCAGGTATTGTGATTTGGTCTGGAGACTTAATTCCTCACTTGGACGCAGACTCTACCTTTATGGGATTTCCTTACACAAAAAGGTTTATCAAACGTTGCATGGCTAAGCCAGGCGATACGATCTATTTTTATGGGGGACAATTATATGGTATGGACGCAGAGGGCCGAGAGCTAAAAGAGTTAAGAGAGAGCCCAGAACTTAAAAAATTAGAATATCTCCCCTTTACTAACTTTGAAGGGCGCAGGAACTATTTAGCAAGCCCTAAAAGCCAGATGACCAACCAAGTTGTCTTTCATTTAATGAACAAGCCGATTGGCCGGATTCGCTTGCAACAGACCGGGCTAGTAGGGGAAATTTTCAATGGTAAAAAATGGATAGTAGATCAACCACAGGTGAAGAAAGACCGTCAGCAAACTCTGCATACCTATAGCGATTTTTGGGGGATACGCAATTTTGCGATGAGCAGGCTGCTAACTA
>CATLPS010000089.1 GCA_950054535.1 uncultured Chlamydiae bacterium
TTCCTAAAAACATTTTAAGGGTGAGAGGCCTTTTTTTTAATACCTAAATTTTATTTCAGTTAGTTATTCCGAACTTGAGTAATCTAATAAACTTTACATTTATTTTAATTAAATATTTATCTATATATTTTATATGCGCAACACAAATTCTTAATAAATTATTAATAATTTTTTTGTAAAATTTTAAATTAAAAAAAGAAGAAAAGGGAACACTATGCAATCAGTAGAACAAAAAATCAGTACTACAAATCCGTTTGAAGAAAAACTAGTTAAGGCAGATAAGCTACTTGATAAAACCCCACTAAGCCCTATCAACAACCTTTTGGATATTATTTTTAAAGGAATGGCTCTAGCTTTTACAAAAATTTATCCACCTTTAAGAACTAATCATTACGTTCATCATTTAAATAATAAGTCGTTCAAACGCTGTTTTGCACTAGCTATACCTGTTTTTGGTTTTATATTTGTGGCCTTATATGATCATGTTAAAAATAACCCCTACCTTCTTTTTTCTAAAGAAGAGCGCCAAGCATATAAGAAAATTGTAGATTATGCCCGTGCAAAAAAGTTTCAAACGGATTTTAAAGATTTTGAATTAGAGGAAGGGTTCAGCAAAAATAGCCGATTCATGCTATATGCTATCAAAAAAATACCGACTACAATCACTTTAGCTCATGCTGACTTAAAGAAGAATGAAAGCTTTATGTTAGAGGCAGTTATAATAGATACTCTTTTTATTTCATTTGCTGATCCTTCATTAAGATATCACCCTGAATTTATTATAAAAATATTGAGAGAATTTGAAAAAATAACTAGTGAAGAAGAAAAAAATAAAGCTTATGACTCTTTATTTAACAAAATACCTAATAGGATTTCACTATTGGAACTTACAAGGAATAAAGAGAAGATGAGTCAAATAATTGAAAAATTTCCTAGATGTGCTTTCTACACTAACAGTTGAATACATTAAATTATTTATGATGGCAATGAATCAACTATCTCCCTATCATAAAACAGCAAAAAAAATTTAAAGAAAAAACGTTAAAAACAACCTATGGCTAATAGTTAGAAAAAATAGAGTCACTGCAAGTCGCTAAAAAATAGATATTCATTGGCTTGTAACTTATAAGTAAATAACCGTTGATTTTATAGCGCTTTTTATCCTTTTAAAACAGATAAAAAGCGTTTTTTATTGAAGGCTATTTTCCCCAAATATTTTGCTATCTTTATCACTTCACTATTTATTTTCGCTTAGGATTTTATTTTAAAAAATTTATTTCACTTTTTTATAAAAAATTCACTTACTCAGAGGATGTTGACAAACCCTAATTTCTTAAGCGCCTCAACATTAATCTTGACATTGCCAAGTATAGAAATGCTTCGCTAGTCGTTGTTCGGAATTCATAATCCTTGCTTAATCTTCTGTATCTACCAAGCCACGCAAAGGTTCTTTCTACTACCCAACGTCTCGGCAATACTTTAAATTGCTTATCTGTTCTTTTAACTACTTGAAAATCAATGCCATAATTTTTTGCATAAAACTCAGCATATGATCCATTATAACCACCATCTGCCCAAATAACTTTAAGCTTTCTCTGGGGGTTTTTCCAACTATCTAAAAGCCCAAAAAGCCCTTCACGATCATTCAGGCTAGCCGCTGTGACAAAAGCCTTTATCAAAAGTCCTTGAGTGTCAACCAATATATGACGTTTTCTTCCCTTGATTTTCTTGCCTGCATCATAGCCGACAAAGCCCCCCTTTCAACCGTCTTAACGCTTTGACTGTCAACTATTGCCGCAGAAGCATCTTTATTTCTCCCTATTGAGATTCGTAACTTTCTTCGTAAAAAAGTATTTAGGTTTTCAAAAATACCTTTTTGTTCCCAACGTTGAAACTGTTTGTACACAACATACCATTTTGGGAAATCTCCTGGCAAATCCCTCCAAGTACAGCCTGATCTTAAAACATATAAGATACCATTTAAAAGCTCTCGCTTCGAGTATTTGAGAGGTCTTCCACCAGTTGCATAACTCATTTCAAATAAATGATTTATTTCTTGCCATTCGGAGTCGGCTAGATCGCTTGAGTATTGCTTTCTCATTACCATTTCCAAAAATTTGTTTTCCTCATAGAGGAATACATAAATTTTTAGGGTTTGTCAACATCCTCTCAAAGCAGCCAGTAATACATATAGCAACTATTTACTTGTAAAACACGTTATTTAATTTAAACTTACTACTTAATAATAAATTAACAAAAAAGTGATATAATTATACCTTTACGAAACAATTAAAGTGAGGAAAGCTATGCAGGCAATAAGAAGAAATTTGATTGATCTTACCATAATAAGCGGAGAAATTTTAAAAAAAGCCGATCAAATGATGGATAAAACACCTTTGAGTCCTATTAATAATATCGTTAATGTAGCTCTAAAAGGTGTAGCTTTAATCTTTGCAAAAATGAACCCTAAATTAAATAATCATCCTTATTTTAGTCATAATGTTTACGTCACTCATCTAAAAAGTAAATCGTTTAAACGTTGCTTTGCGCTAATGGTACCAGGTCTTGGGTTTATCGCTGTTGCTTTATATGATCGCGTTAAAAATAGATCTAGCGCTCTTAAAACCAACCAGCCATCATCTACTGTTGCGCCAGCAAAAGCAGCTAAAGATAGAAATGAACTTGAAGCTCATGAAAAAGTACCGGTTTGGTATGATTTTTCAGAAGAAGAACAAGAGGCACTAAACGCCATTAACAGCTGTCATAAAAAAAGTTATATAACACATTTTGAAGAGCTCACAATAGAGGATCAGTTTAGAAAAAACCCTCGATTGATTTTAGCTGTGGCATGTTTTATCAACTCTAATGTAATGAATTTTTTAGTACATAAAGAACTTACAGACAATACAGCATTTAATGTATTAATAACGAATGTATTAGAGGCATTAAAATCAGCAAAAGGGAATGACGAAAGGAAAGAAATCTATGATAATGCGATTTTACGACTAGCACTATACAACTTAATTTAATGAACCAGCTAAAAAAATGGCTTAGAGTCAAAAATTTTATAAATTTTGAAAAACCACTGTTTTTACAAATCAAAAAAGTAAAGTAAATTTGAAGGCGCCTTTTATCCGCTATCAATCTGCTGATAAAAGGCGCAACTTTTTTTGCTACCTTTAATTTTTTACTACTACGTTAAGCAGCTTATTTGGGACAAAAATTATTTTGGCTATCTCTTTATTTTCTAAAAAAGCAGCGACGTGAGCGTTTGCTTTAGCTGCTGCAAATACCTCTTCTTGGCTTTGCTCTTTAGCCAGCTGCAGACGCGCCCTTAATTTGCCATTTACTTGAATGACATAAAGGAGCTCTGCTTCTTGTAAATAGCCTTTATCTGCTACAGGAAAAGTCGCATAAGCGATGCTGCTAGTAGCGCCCATCTGTTTCCAAACCTCTTCTGCTAAGTGAGGCGCAAAAGGCGCTAAAACTTGCGCTGCCATTTCAATTACTTGCTTTGAATATTTTTTTAGTTTGGTAAATTCGTTGATAAACTCCATCATCTTGGCAATGGCTGTATTAAACTGCATTGCTTCAATTTCTTGCGTGACTTGGCTTACCAAACGATGACCAATTTTAAGCGCTTCCTCAGAGTTTTCTTCTGTTACCTTATCAGAAAAAGCCATCTCATAAAAGCGGTTAAGAAAACGCGCGCAGCCGCTTAATGCCTCTGTATTCCAGATTTTCTCTTTTTCTAAAGGCCCCATAAACATCTCATAAAGGCGTAAAGTATCTGCGCCATACTCTTCGATAATTTCATCGGGAGAAACGCCATTGAGTTTAGATTTAGACATTTTTTCTATTTGGCTAGTAAGCTTTTCGCCTGAGCGCCGGTCATAATAGCTACCCTCTTTTTCTTCTACATGTTCTGGCTCCACATAAGCTTTAGAGCTATTTTGGTAAGAGCGCGAAACTAAAAGGCCTTGATTGCGCAGCGTTTGAAAAGGTTCTAAAGTGTGCACATAGCCGCAATCATAAAGCACTTTATGCCAAAAACGAGCGTAAAGCAAATGCAAAACAGCGTGCTCTACGCCGCCTACATAAAGGTCTACGGGAAGCCAAAACTTTTCGGCCTCTTGATCCCACGCTTGTTTGTCATTATGCGGGTCGATAAAGCGTAGATAGTACCAGCAAGAGCCGGCCCACTGCGGCATAATATGCGTCTCTCTTTTTGCCTTTTTCCCAGTTTTTGCATCTACTGTCTCTACCCAATCGGTCACTTGGGCTAATGGGCCTTGCCCATCGCCGGTTGGTTTATAGTTAGCCACCTGCGGAGGCGTTAAAGGAAGCTCCTCCTCTGCTAACATCCTTACCGTTCCATCTTCTAACTTTAGTAGAGGAAAGGGCTCTCCCCAATAGCGCTGCCGAGAAAAAAGCCAGTCGCGCAGCTTATAGGTAACGGCCGCTTTTCCTTTCTGATTTTTTTCTAGCCAACTAGTCACCTCTTTTTTTGCGGCGGCGGTTAAGAGTCCATTTAAGCAAAGATCTTTGGCCTGGCTATTGATCGCCTTTCCCTCGCCTGTCCAGCACTCCTTTCCTTGTAATACTTTTTCTAACGCTAATTCCTCTAACTCTAAAGGGTGGCAAACGGTAGTGATAGGAAGAGAAAAAGTAGTGGCAAAAGCAAAGTCCCTCTCATCATGAGCGGGCACGGCCATTACCGCTCCAGTACCATATCCCATAATAACATAGTCAGAGATCCAGATAGGGATAGCTTGTCCATTTACAGGATTTGTGGCAAATGCGCCGGTAAAGACGCCGGTTTTAGCTTGCGTTACATCTTGGCGGTCTTGGTCGCTTTTTGTTGCCGTTTTTGCCTGGTACTCTTTTACCTGCTGTTGCTGCTCAGGCGCTACAATTGTTTTCAGAAGAGAATGCTCAGGAGAAACTACCAGATAGGTAGCGCCAAAAAGGGTATCTGGACGCGTAGTAAAAACCGAAATTTCTCTTTTCGTTTTTTCCTCCATAAAATTGACAAAAGCGCCTTCACTGCGACCAATCCAATTGATTTGCAGTTTTTTTAAGCTCTCTGGCCAATCGACTAACTCTAAATCTTTAATCAATCTCTCAGCGTAAGCGGTAATTTTTAAAATCCACTGTCTTAAAGGACGCCTTTCAATGGGGTGGCCCCCCTCTTTGGATTGACCATTTTCTACCTCTTCATTGGCAAGGACTGTGCCTAAAGCGGGGCAAAAGTTGACTAACATCTCCGACTCATACGCCAGCCCTTTTTCATAGAGCTTAGTAAAAATCCACTGCGTCCATTTATAATAATCTGGATCGCTTGTTTTGATCTCTCTGTCCCAATCGTAGCTAAAACCTAGCGATTGCAGCTGCCTTTTAAAATTACTAATATTTTCGGTAGTAGAAATAGCTGGGTGAGTACCTGTGCGAATGGCATATTGCTCTGCAGGCAGGCCAAAACTATCCCACCCCATAGGGTGCAGTACATTAAAACCTTTAGCCCTTTTGTAGCGCGCCATGATATCGGTAGCGGTATACCCTACTAAGTGGCCTACATGCAGTCCTGCTCCCGACGGATAGGGAAACATATCCAGTACATAATATTTGGGTCGATCGTAACAATTTTTGGTCTCAAAAGTTTTTTGCTCACGCCAAAAATTTTGCCACTTGCTTTCCACTTTTTTGTGATCGTATTTCATTTCTATCTGCTTATTGATTTAAGTTTTTTTAGGTAGTGATTTTTTAAGGCATGCCCAAGATCAAAACAATTTAAGAGAAAACCTTAAATAGTAAAAATAAAAGCACGCTAGCTAAGATAACCTTAAGTATGCTACAGTTGGCCTATACTTATATTATGATTCAGGTAAAGCCTTTAATTTATGTCAAAAAGCTACAAAAAGTCAAAAAAAAAGCAAAACCAAACAAGCGCAGCTTCTAAGCAGACAGGTAAGCAGAAAAAACTTTTTTCCAACCTGCTAAAAATTGTGAAGCAATTTGTACTTGGTAAAAATTTTTTCCCTTTAACCGAAAAAGAGTTGATGGAGCGCCTGGCGCTGCCGCAGGAGCACCTACCAATTCTTCAGCAAATCTTAGAAGAATTGGCCGAGCAAAAGCTTGTCGAAAAAAACCAGGAACGCATTTTAAGCGCTCAGCCCTCACAGCAACTTTTTTCCGGCACAGTGCGGATGCATGCGCGCGGCTTTGGTTTTGTGCAATTAGAAAGCGGCTCTCCCTACTCTGAGGATATCTTTGTACCAAAACAGCTGACAAAAAATGCCGTTGATGGGGATTTAGTCGAAGTAGTAGTCAACCCGGTGGTTTCTGAAAAAGGGCCTGAGGGAAAAATCATTTCTATTTTGCAGCGAGCGCGCACTCACCTTGGCGCTATCATTCGCGCCCGTGAGCCAGGCGACGAGTTCATTGCCTATGCCCCCATGCTAGGGATGCAGCAGCGTGTTTTAGTCCAGTTAAGCAAGAGCCAATCTTTAAAGATAGGCGACCGGGTAGTGTTAGAAGTAATTGATTGGGGAAGCAAAGAAAGCGATGTCATCGCAAAACTTGCCAGTTACCTTGGCCATATTAGCGACGCTAGCTGCGACACTTTGGCGGCAATAGAAGAGTTTGAGCTGAAAAAGACATTTTCTTCTAAGGCAATTGAAGAAGCAAAGAGTTTTGGCAAGCGGGTATTACCCAAAGAGATACAAAAAAGAGAAGATTTACGGCATTTAACTACTTTTACCATCGACCCTGACACTGCCAAAGATTTTGATGATGCTTTAACGATTAGCGTAGACAAAAAAGGCCACTATCATCTGATTGTGCATATTGCCGATGTGTCGCATTATGTGCGGCCAGATAGCGCGCTAGACCAAGAGGCGCAAAGTCGCTCTAACTCTACCTATTTTCCCAATTACTGCCTGCCTATGCTACCAGGAGAGCTTTCGGAGAATCTTTGCAGCTTAAAAGCCAATGTAAACCGCTTAACTGTTTCGGTTTTCATGGAGTTTGATCCTAATGGCACGCTAGTGGATTATCGCATTGCAAGAACTGTCATCAAAAGCGCTAAACGGTTTACCTACAAGGAAGCCAAAGAGGTTTTAGATCAAAAACGCAAAAGCAGCCACTTAGAGACACTGCAGCTCATGACAAAGCTATGCAAGCTTTTAAAAATAAAACGTCATGAAAGAGGCAGCATTGAATTTTCTCTTCCCGAACTAGTCATCTTAGTAGATAAAGAAGGCATGCCCTATGGAACGGACTATGTTCTTTATGACATTACTCATCAAATGGTAGAAGAGTTCATGTTAAAGGCCAATGAAACGATTGCTCTGCATCTGCATAAACAGGGAAAAAATCTCACCTATCGCATTCACGATACACCGGCCGAAGAAAATTTAAGAGACTTTTCGCTGCTTGCCAATGCTTTTGGCTTTAAGCTCCCCGATCTACCTACTGCTTATGATATGCAAGAGCTTTTTCAGCAAGCGGCTGACACCCCTTATGGTAATTACTTAGCTTCTAACTATATTCGCCGCATGCGACTAGCCGCCTACTCTGCCGAGAATATAGGCCATTATGGCCTAAGTCTGGAGCATTATTGCCATTTTACCAGTCCAATTCGTCGCTATGTAGATTTGGTAGTCCATCGCATTCTTTTTGGAGAGGATGACGATTTTGAGTATTTACAAGCAGTTTGCCAGCACGCTTCTGAACAAGAAAGAATTAGCGCAAAGGCGGAAATGAGCGTGCTTGCTTTGAAAAAACTGCGTTTATTGCACAGCCGCTACAAGCAAGATCCCTATCAACATTACCAAGCGATCATTACAAAGGTAAAA
>CATLPS010000090.1 GCA_950054535.1 uncultured Chlamydiae bacterium
TTTAAATTTTTTTATAAAAAAAAAAGAGATGTTTTTTTAAATTAGCTGCTTTTTTAAAAAGTAGCTAATCTGTTTTTATTGAGTTTTTATCGCTTTAAAACTAGTACTCACAGTATGATGCAGGTAAATGAACCTTTTACTTTTTTGCTCAAGGGTTTTTTTAAGCGATGCCAGTTTATTTTTGTTCTTTTTTCTTAATGGTTTTGTTTAGTTTTTTGCAGTTATCTATTTTTGCAAATGATTTAGAGCTAAAACTAAAAAATCATATTCCATTTCATCCGCACCAGCCAAATACTATTGGTTATCTCTCTATTGGCGATCATGAAGAGTCAATCAATGAAGCGACCTGGCTTTATATTAAAAAAGGTTTAGATAATTATAAGAAATTAAGGCCTATTTTTATTATTTTAGAGCTAAATACACCTGGTGGAGAACTCTTCATTGCGCAAAAAATTTCTGATGCTTTAAAAGAGATCGATATCCAAGAGCAAATTCCCGTGGTTGCAGTAATTAATAACTGGGCTATTTCTGCAGGCGCAATGGTTGCTTATAGCTGTCGTTTTATTGCTACTGTAAAAGATGGTAGTATGGGGGCGGCCGAGCCCATAGTAATGCAAGGAGGCCAAATACAAAATACCTCGGAAAAAATCACTTCTGCTCTGCGTACAGATTTTGCTAGCCGCGCTGCTTTTTTTGATCGCAATCCTCTCATTGCAGAAGCGATGGTAGATAAGGAGATGATTTTGGTGCAAAGAGAGGGAAAAGTAGTTTCTCTTCATCAAGAGTCGCAGCTTCGCCTTTCGCATGCTCCTATCGATCGCATTATTTCTGCTAAAGGCAAACTTTTGACTTTAGATGCCCAAAAAATGATGACTTATGGTGTAGCAGACCTTTTACTTACTCCTCGCCCATTACCGCAAATTACTGCAGAGCAAAAGCAAAAAGGGAGCTGGAATGCAAAACAAATGCTACTTTTTACAGCTCCTTTTTTTTCTTCTATTCCCAATGCCACCGTGCAAGCTTATCAAATGGATCTAACCTCTAAATTCTTTATTTTTTTGCTGCATCCAGTAGTCTCCTCTCTTTTATTAATGGGCCTAATAGTGGGCGCTTACTTAGAGTTATCTGCTCCCGGTTTAAGTTTTCCGGGCTTCATTGCCTCGTTTTCGCTTTTTCTTATTTTTCTTTCTCACTTTTCTCTGGAGGGTGGTGGCTTAATAGAAATTATTTTGCTAATCCTTGGGTTTAGCTTGATTTTGATCGAGTTTTTTCTTTTTCCTACAGGAATGGTTTTTTTTTCCATTGGTTTAGTATTTTTTATCATTGCGATCTTTTCCCTTCTTTTGCCCGCTTTTCATTTATCTGATGTTTATGATCAGGGGCTTTTACCAAACGTAGCACCTCTGCTTTTAAAAAGAGTAAGCTGGCTTTTAGCGGCTCTATTGCTTAGCTTTCTTTTCATCATCTTCTTTAGTCGCTATCTGTTAAAAAATCGCACTGTACTTCACCGTTTTGTTTTGCAAGGAGAAGAGCAAGAGGCTAGCAAGGGTTTTAGAGCAAATCCTTCCTCTTCTTTTGCGGCTGGTCAAGAAGCAACTGCCTTTACAGATTTAAAACCAAGTGGCAAAGTGCAAATAGAAGGAAAGCTTTATGAAGCAATTAGCGATTCTAGCTTTATTGCAGCAGGTCAAAAAGTAAAAGTTTTAAGAAGAGAAGCTGGAACTTTTATTGTGACTGCTATTACCGGAGAGTTTTAAAATGAGCTGGGCTATTTTGCTTTTCATAGGTTTTTTATTGATTTTTTTAGAGTTCTATCTGCCAGGTGGGATTATAGGAGCGGCAGGAGCCGTAGCTTTAATTACCTCGCTTTTTTTATTTGCTAAAGCGCACACGTGGAGCTCATTTGTTTTATTACTAGTGGCCGTTATTATGGCATTGATCTTACTGATTCGCTTTGCATTATGGCGCATTGTTCATGCACCACCTGAGCGTAGTATCTATTTAAATAAAGACCAGCAGGGCTATCTCGCTTCTACTTTTGACGTAGCTGCTATTGGCAAAAAAGGGGTGGTGAGCAGCGATTTAAAACCAGGCGGCTATATTCACATAAATGGCAAGCGGCAGCAAGCTATTTCTATTGTGGGTTACTTAGAAAAGGGAACGGAAGTGATTGTGATTGGCGGTCAAGAAGAGAGCTTAATTGTTAAACCATTTAGCGGAGAAATTTAGAATGAAAGAGATATTTTTACAAGCAGATCAGCAGATGAGCTCGGAGGCTTATTTGGTCATTTTTGCTGTGGCAGTTTTTGTAATTATTTTTTTAATCATGATTGGAAACTTTATTAGTTTATGGTTTCAAGCATTTGTTTCTGGGACGCCAATTCCTCTTTTTAATATTATTGGAATTAAACTTAGAAAAATTCCGGCGCAAGTCATTGTCAATGCGCGCATTAATTTATTTAAAGCAGGTTTAAAAGATATTTCAGTAGGGGATTTAGAGACGCACTATTTAGCCGGCGGGCATGTGCCAAATGTAGTAGAGGCTTTAATTGCTGCGGATAAAGCCAATATTGCACTTGACTGGCGGCAAGCTACTGCGATTGACCTAGCGGGCAGAAACATCAAAGATGCTGTTCAAACCTCGGTAAACCCGCGAGTGATTGATTGTCCTAGCCATGGGTATAGCACAGGAGTGGCTAAAGATGGTATTCAGCTTAATTGCCGCGCGCGCGTGACGGTACGCACTAGTATTTCGCAGCTGGTAGGGGGCGCTACAGAAGAGACAATTATTGCCCGCGTAGGCGAAGGAATTGTAAGCGCAATTGGTGGCTCCGATACGCATAAGCTTGTTTTAGAGTCTCCTCAGCGCATCTCCAAGCTTGTACTGGAAAAGGGGCTTGATTCTTCCACAGCTTTTACCATCCTTTCGATCGATATTGTAGAAATTAATTTAGGGGAAAATATTGGAGCCAAATTAAGAACAGATCAGGCGGAGTCAGATATTCGTATTGCGAAGGCCGAAGCAGAAAAAAGACGCGCGATGGCAGTTGCGATTGAACAAGAAAATATCGCTAAGGTACGCGACATGGAAGCTAAATTAGTAGAAGCGCAAGCAGCTGTGCCTTTTGCTATGGCAGAAGCTTTCAAAGCAGGGCGGTTAGGCGTTATGGATTATCAACGCATTCAAAATATCCAATCAGATACAGAGATGCGCTCAGCGCTGGCTAGACCAGAAGGCGAGCAGCGCTAAAAAAACACTTTATAGGGATAGATTGAGATGACAGCAGAAAGCTCCATGCAGGCAGTAGTAGGTTTGCTTTTACTAGCGCTTCTTCTTTTTTTAAATCAAAGAGAAAAAAAGAGAGTGGAGCCAGCTTTGCAAGAGCAGAAAACAGAGAAAAAAAGCAGACAAAAGGCTTGGATAGAAGAAATGGAAGATCTAAAGCAAGAGACAAAAGCTTTTTGTATTAAGCCGCCAAAAACTTTTGTTAAAGTAAAAGATAGCTCCAAAAAGAAGCAAGTTTCATTAAAAAATAGCTACGTAAAAGTAAATAGCGATTTAGAAGAGATAAAAAGAGCGTTAGAAGTAACTCCTTCTGCAAAAGTATTGAGATTAAGATCTACCGCCCCCGCTCGCTTGCAACTAGGGCAAAAGCCTCGTTTGATTAAACGTCAGGTAAAGAGTTTAAAAAATATGGTAATCAATTATGAAGTGATGAAAGCTCCTCTGAGAAATTTTTATGAGTGATTACCACTACTTAGCCATACGAGAAAAAATTGAGAAAAAAATTTTGCAAACAGGTCGTAAGCTAACAGAGGTAGAGCTCATTGCTGTTACTAAATTTCAATCGCAAGAAACTATGAAGCAGCTCTACCAAGAGGGGTGTCGCCATTTTGCAGAGAGCAGAGCGCAAGAAGGGCTAGCAAAAATTGCTAGCTTTGTGCATGAACCTGATTGGCATTTTATCGGTAGATTGCAAAAAAATAAAGTAAGTAAAGTAGCGGCTCACTTTGATTTCATTCATTCGGTAGACTCTCTTTCTTTAGCGCAAGAGATTTCAAAAGCAGGCCAGCGGTTAGAAAAAAAGATAGCTATTTTATTGCAGGTCAATGTCTCTTTGGAGCCAAGCAAACAAGGACTTACTGCTAGTGATTGGGAAGAGCAACTCTCTTCTTTAAACGAGCTGCCTGCGCTTAAAGTGATAGGCTTAATGACAATGGCTCCCTTCACTTCAGATGACACAAAAGTTCGTAGCTGTTTTAAAACGCTTTACTCTTTAAGGGAAAAGTGGCGGCCATTTATGCCGCAGCCAACTCTCTTTACCCATCTTTCCATGGGGATGTCAAACGACTACTTGATTGCTATTGAAGAGGGGGCTACGCTTTTGCGGATAGGTTCTGCTCTTTTCCGCTCCAATGCAAATGGATGAAACTTTGTGTTTCTATAAAAAAGTTTAAGTAGAGAAATGTTGCTATAAAAGCCTTAAAATAAAAAGAGGGGAAAAGATCCCCCTCTTTTAAAAGCTTTGCAAAAAAGACTAATAGTCCATGCCTGGGGCTGGAGCCGCAGCAGGTTTATCTTCTGGGATATCTGCTACAATCGCCTCTGTTGTTAATAACATGGAAGCGACGGAAACGGCGTTTTCTAATGCGCAGCGGACTACTTTAGTGGGGTCTAAAATTCCGGCTGCAATCATATCGACGTATTCGCCTGTCAACGCATTATATCCTTGTTGACCGCTCATCTTCTCTACTTGTTGTAAAATAATTGCGCCCTCTAGGCCAGCATTTTCTACAATTTGTCTTAAAGGAGCGCTTAAGGCGCGACGCATGATTTTAACGCCAGTTTTTTCATCGCCTTCTAACGATTCAGCTAAGGCATCAATTATCGGTAAGCAGCGAATATAGGCTGTGCCACCACCAGGTAAGATTCCCTCTTCCACAGCAGCAGCAGTTGCTCGTTGCGCATCGTCTACACGATCTTTTTTCTCTTTCATTTCAATTTCAGTAGCAGCGCCTACATTGATAACAGCAACTCCGCCAGAAAGTTTAGCAAGGCGCTCTTGCAGCTTTTCTTTATCGTAATCAGAGCTACTCTCTTCGATTTGACGCTTAATTTGAGCGCAGCGCTCTTGAATTGCACTTTTTTCACCAGCACCTTCTACAATCGTCGTCTCTTCTTTAGTAACTACGATTTTTTTGGCTCGGCCTAACTGCTCAATAGTAGTTCCTTCTAGATTCATACCTAGTTCTTCGCTAACTAGCTCTCCACCAGTCAAAATTGCAATATCTTGCAGCATTGCTTTGCGACGATCGCCAAAACCTGGGGCTTTCACTGCGCAAACTTTTAACCCAGCACGTAGACGGTTTACTACTAAAGTTGCTAGCGCCTCTCCCTCTACATCTTCGGCAATGATTAGTAAAGGACGACCTGTTTCTAAAACAGCTTGCAATAAAGGAATGATCTCTTTAATTGCAGCCACTTTCTTTTCAAAAATTAAAACGTAAGCATCTTCTAAAATAGCTTCTTGTGCTTCTGCGTCAGTAGCAAAATAAGAGGAGATATAGCCTCGGTCAAATTTCATTCCTTTTACTACATCTAAGACGGTTTCAAATCCTTTTCCTTCTTCTACGGTAATGGTTCCATCTCGTCCCACTTTTTCCATTGCTTGCGCGATGATTTCCCCAATTTCTTTATCGCTATTGGCTGAAATAGAGGCAACCTGGGCAATTTCTTTGCTGCCTTCTACAGTTTTGCTTTTTTTGGTTAGCTCTTCTACCACTGCTTTTAACGCTTTTTCCAAACCGCGTTTTAGATCTAAAGGGTTAGCTCCGGCTGCTACATTGCGTAGGCCTTCAGCGTAAATTGCTTCGGCTAAAACGGTGGCTGTTGTAGTTCCATCGCCGGCTTTGTCAGCTGTTTTATTGGCTACTTCTTTTACCATTTGAGCGCCCATATTTTCTAGCTTATCCTCAAGCTCGATCTCTTTAGCAACAGTCACACCATCTTTGGTGATATGGGGTGTGCCATAAGATTTATCAATGATAACATTGCGCCCTTTAGGACCTAAAGTTACCTTAACAGCATCGGCCAGCGTGCGAACCCCGCTTAAAATTTTTTGACGAGCATCTTCTTTAAATTTGATATTTTTTGCAGCCATTTCAATCTCCTTGTAACTCGTTTACTTTTCCACAATCGCAATGATATCATCAGCGCGTAAAATCACATATTCTTCATCGTCTAACGTGACTTCTTGACCTGAATATTTTTCCATCAAGATCACATCGCCCATTTTTACCGGCATGGGGATTAAAGTTCCTTCTTTGTTTTTTTTCCCTTCGCCTAAAGCAACTACTTCCGCTTGTTCCTGCTTTTTTTTGGCAGTGTCTGGTAAAATAATTCCACCTTTGAGTTTTTCTTCGGCGGCTAAACGGCGAACGAGGACACGGTCTGCTAAAGGCTTGAGTCTGATAGATGTCTCTGTTTGAGTCTGTCCCATATAACGGCTCCTTGTTATGATTAAAAATAAGTTTTCCCCAAATCAACTAAAAAACTAATCCACTTTCATTTTTTTTGCAAGAAAATTAGCACTTTTTAATGCTGATTGCTAAAACGCTAGTAAAAACAGCTCAACAGGTTTTTAAAAGTTCTTCTAGTTCGCCAAGCAGTTGATCAAACTTTTTAATCGCAGCCTTTACGGGAGCTGTAGAGCTCATGTCAACCCCGGCCTTCTTTAATAATTGTACGGGATAATCGCTAGAGCCTCCTTTTAAAAAATTAAGGTAATGATCTAGGTCGCTTGGTTGGCCTTGATGCACTTTTTCCGCTAAAGCAAGCGCTGCGCTAATGCCGGTGGCGTATTGAAAAACATAAAAATTGTAATAAAAATGAGGAATACGCGCCCATTCAATAGCGATCTCTTCATCGATCACTACTGCTGGTCCAAAATAGGTAGCATTCATTTTTTTATACTCTTCTTTGAGAAGTTGCGGCGTTAATGGTTGATTTGCTTCTACTAACTTGTGTAAGAGTAGCTCAAATTCAGCAAACATGGTCTGGCGAAAAAGGGTTGCGCGAATATCTTCGATTTGCTGATTGATTAAAAAAATCCTCTCTTGCGGTCGATGATACTTTTTCAACAAGTGGCGGGTTAGTAAATCTTCATTAAAAGTAGAGGCAACTTCAGCGACAAAGATAGAGTAATCGCTATAGTGATAGGGTTGAGTAGTGCGGCTATAGTAGCTATGCATGCTATGACCTGCTTCGTGTGCCAGGGTAAAGACATCTCTTAAAATTCCCTTGAAATTCATTAAAATATAAGGGAAGCTGCCAAAGCAGCCGCTTGAATAGGCTCCTGAGCGTTTATTTTCATTTTCATAAGGATCTACCCATCGTTGCTCTTTTAGCCCTTTTTCTAAAATAGACTGATACTCTTTTCCCAAAGGCGCTACTGATTCAATAACGAGTTGCTCTGCTTCTTGATAACAGAGCTTGATATCGACTGATTTGGTTAAAGGAACATAGATATCATAAAGATGCAAAGTTTCTACCTGTAGAATTTTTTTGCGTAGTTGCATGTAGCGATGCAGCGAAGGTAGCCCTTCGTTTACGCTTTTAATTAAAGAGGTATAGACATCAAGCTCGACATTTTTAGGAAAAAGAGCGGCCTGCAGGCAGCTTGAATAGTTGCGCGCCTTTGCATTGAAAAGGTGGGTTTGCATTTGCCCAGATAAAAGATCATTAATGCTATTTTGATAGCTTAAATAATGATGATGATAAG
>CATLPS010000091.1 GCA_950054535.1 uncultured Chlamydiae bacterium
AAAGAATTTAATCAGTTACTCCATCTCACTGGCAAAAAGCGAGCCTGAACTTTCTCAAATTCCGCCCTCAGGAAAAGTAAGCCTTGCCAACCCTAACTATATTCATATGGAACATTTTGAAATTTTACCTAGTAGCGAAGAAAAGTTTATCAGCTATCTTAAACAATGGAAAGAGATGGTAAAAAATAAAGCACCTGACTGTGGTTGGTTTGTACAAAAATCAATTGTAGGAGAACACCTTCCCACCTATACTTTATTATGGGGAGACTGTTTGAAAAATCAGGAAACTGTAGACCAATTGGACAAATTTTTATTGAGTAAAGAAGCATACGGAGTCGTAGTTAAAAAAGTTGTTTCTGAAGACAAAATTTATGTCCCTGAGCTTTCTACAGCAAAATTAAATTTTACCACGAAATAATTTATCATTTTTTAGTAAAGCATAAGTCTAGCTCTCACTGAAGTTAGCTAAAAATCAGAGCTAGACTTTACAAGGTTATCTATCTCCTCAAAATAAAAACCGCTTGTTTAATTCTATTTAGTTCACTATTATTTCAATCGATCCATAAGTTTAATTTTACAATAAAGAGAGATCTATGGGACTGTTTTCGCGTGACAAGCCAAAGATAAAAGTCCAAACTACCAAAAAAGATGGCTTTAGCGGCTGGCTGAAGTGTATTCACTGTAGCGAGCTGATTCATGCTAATGAATTAGAAAACCACCAAAACTGCTGCCCTAAGTGTGATTATCATTATCGTCTTTCAGTGAATGCACGTATTCAAAGTTTGTGTGATGAAGACTCTTTTCATCCTTTATTTAATTCTCTACAACCAGTGGATGCTTTAAATTTTATTGATACAGAGGCCTACCTTAGTCGCTTAGCTGCTGCTAAAGAAAAATCTGAAAGTAATGAAGCGGTAGTAGTTGGAACTGGTTTTCTCAATCAATTGGAGATTGCTTTAGCTGTATTAGATTTTAGTTTTATGGGCGGATCAATGGGCTCTGTAGTAGGAGAGCGTTTAACGCTATTAATTGAACTTGCATTAGAAAAAAAACTTCCCTTAGTAATTGTCTCTACTTCCGGGGGCGCTCGTATGCAAGAGTCTATTTTATCTTTAATGCAAATGGCTAAAACATCGGCAGCATTAGCAAAACTACATGAAGCCAAAGTCCCCTATATTTCAATACTAACTAACCCCACTACGGGAGGAGTGACCGCCTCTTTTGCTTCTTTGGGAGATGTGATTATAGCAGAACCAAATGCACTAATCTGCTTTGCAGGGCCAAGAGTAATTGAGCAAACTATTGGGCAGCAGCTTCCGCCAGGCGCTCAAAAATCTGAATTTTTGCTGGAACATGGCATGATTGACTGTATCGTTAAACGCCAGGAGTTAAAACAAAAAATTGCCGATATCATTGACTTTTTAACCTCTGCTAATTAAGAAAAAAGTTAGATAAACCTAAAAATGATAGGAATAATCTTTAAACATATAACCATTAAAGTTAAAAAATGAGTAGCTCACCAAAAAACACTATTGATATCCCTCTTTTAAAAAAAAATTTAGATCATCTACCTACTTATATGACCGAAGGGGCAGCGGGAGCGGATATTAAGGCATCTCTTGCAGAAAATTCTAAAGTCATTATTGAGCCTGGTCAATCAGCTTTAATTCCTACTGGCCTATTTGCAGCCATCCCTAAAGGCTATGAAATACAGATTCGACCACGCAGCGGATTAGCTTTTAAAAACCAAGTGACTGTGCTAAATACCCCTGCTACCATTGACTCTGATTATCGCGGAGAAATTAAAATTATTTTAATTAATCACGGAAAAAACAGCTTTGAAGTGACTGATGGAATGCGTATTGCTCAGCTTGTCATTGCACCAGTTATTCATGCCAACTTTATTTTAGTAAAAGAGCTAGAAGAAACAAAGCGGGGTAGTGGCGGTTTTGGACATACAGGTTAACTAGTATGACGCTTGCTCAATATATGGACAAACAACTCATCACTTTTAGCAATGCTTTTAGTCGTGATGAAATTTTAAAAGAACTCACTCAGCTTATCTACGAAGCAGGTAGAATAAAAGATAAAAAACAGTTTTTTGAGGCAATTTTAAAAAGAGAAAAAATTGTCTCTACTGCTATTGGAATGAATGTTGCAATTCCTCATGCAAAACTTTCGGGTTATGATCAGTTTTTTATTGCCATTGCAATTTTAAAACAGTCCGTTGCATGGCAGTCGCTGGATGGTTCTACTGTACGTATGGTATTTATGATTGGAGGGCCTGATGACAAACAAACCGAATATCTGCAACTTCTTTCTCAGCTAACTCAAATAGTAAAAGACGAAGAAGTGAGAAAAAGTTTGCTTACTTCTTCTTCCCCCATCGATATTATTAAATTATTTCAAACCATTTGATTTCTATCTTAAAATTATTATATAACATATATTTGTTATATAAATAAAAGTATCAGCTCATTGCTAGCTTTTTGCTATTTTCAAATTTTATCTACCTAATTTTTTTTAGTAAAAAAGTCTAATTGGAAGTAAAAAAATTAGTGAAGGATGAAATTTTTTTACTAAATGGAAACATAAGTTAATTTTATAATAAAGAGTACTTTATGGACCTAAGAATCAAAGATGTAGCAGAGCTTTTAAATGTTTCGGAAACAACAATAAGACGCTGGATCAGTGAAGGAAAAATTCCTAATTATCGCATCAATCAGCATTATTATTTTGCGCGTACAGAAATTGAAAACTGGGTAATCTCCCATCAGCTAGCTAAAACACATGGTTCTTCTCCATTTAAAAATAAAAAAGAAAGCTCTGCTATAAAAAACCCTACTAAAGGAGGCAGTAAACAATTTAGCCTATTTAGAGCTGTTCATAAAGGCGATGTTTTACATGACCTATCAGGCAAAACAAAAGAAGAGGTTATTTGCTCTACCATGAAGATAGTGGCTAAACAACTTTCTTTAGATGCCGATGTAATGACTGATTTACTGCTTGATCGAGAAAAAATGATGGCAACTGCTTTAAATAATGGTATTGGCGTGCCTCACACTAGAGACTCTTTATTAAGCGGCCATCAAGATGCTGTCATTATTGTTTTTCCTAAAGAGCCTCTTCAATATGGAGCTTTAGATGGTTTGCCTGTGCATACTCTTTTTTTTCTTTTTGCCTGTGAAGATAAAAGACATCTACATTTACTAGCAAAAATTGCTCATCTTAGTAGTCAAACACAGGCTTTAGAACTTTTCAAAACTAAGCCTTCCAAAGAAGTTTTATTACAGTATTTAAAAAATTGGGAAAGTCAAATAATGCATGAAGCAACAGCCCACGAAGCAAAGAATAGTTAATTGCAATGGATGCGAGTTGATAAAATCCCTATTTATAGTTTTGATAAAAGAATAGATAGATGATCATTATCAATAGGCCATCAAGCCTTACTTAGTGCTTTAATAACTGATTTATAGCTTAAAAATTAATTCCAGCTTGCATGGGCAATACTTTTAGTAAAGTAGCTGTTTCTAGCCTCTTTTTAATGAAAATTTTTAATAAAAAAAAGAGCTAAAATAACTACTTAGCTCTTTTTTTAAAGCTGTTAACCAATAAGTTTTTTTCATTTTATAAAAAAACTACCTAAAATTTTCATTTTTTATTTTTCGGGTGGCGTTTTTTTTCTTTTAGGTTTTTCTTTATTCTCTTTACTCTCTTCTTCTTTCACTTCTTGAGAGGCATTATTTAAAGTAGCTTCGCCTGAATTAGGAAGACTTTCTGGGCTACTTTGCAAAGGAAATGTCTCTTTATCAATTAAAACAAGACTATCTTCTTTAATAGTGGCTAAACAGCGTCTACCCAGGTCTGGATGAAGCAGCAATTTTTCTGCTAAAGGATCTTCTAGATATTGTTCAATAGTACGCCGCAAAGGTCTAGCTCCCATTTCAGGCTGAAAACCTTTTTCTACTAAAAAGTGTTTAGCAGCATCATCTAACTCTAAGTAAACTTGACGACGGCGCAGGCGTTTTTCTAGTTTATCAATTTCTAAAGCGATCACTTCAAGTAGATTATTTTTATCTAGAGGGTGGAAAATCACAATGTCGTTCAAACGGTTGAGAAATTCTGGTTTAAACCGTTTTTTAACCTCTGAGTCAATTTTTTCTTTGATGCGATCATAGTCCATTACCCCTTCTACTGCAGCTGCAAAACCAATCTCAGTACTACGTTTGATTAAATCTGCTCCCAAATTAGAGGTCATGATAATAATGGTATTACGGAAATCCACCTTTCTACCAAAGGAGTCGCTAAGACGCCCTTCTTCTAAAATTTGTAAAAGCAGGTCCATCACATCAGGATGGGCTTTTTCTACTTCATCAAATAAAACTACCGAATAGGGTCTTTGACGGACTTGCTCTGTTAGCTGCCCCCCTTCTTCATGACCCACATAACCTGGAGGAGAGCCAGTCATACGACTAACGGCAAATTTTTCCATATACTCAGACATATCTACTTGGATGAGCGCTTCTTCTCCTCCAAACATATTAATAGCAAGCAGACGAGCAAGCAGAGTCTTTCCTACCCCTGTAGGGCCTAAAAAGAGAAAAGCACCAATTGGTCTATTGGGATCTTTGATATCGGCACGGCTTCTTCTAATGGCCCGGCAAATTGTTTTAATCGCATCTTCTTGCCCAATAATTTTTTCTTTTAAAATCTCTTCCATTTTGAGCACTTTTTTAATTTCACCCTCAGTCAATCTACTGATGGGAATTCCTGTTTGCCGAGCAATTACGCTTGCTACATCCTCTTCGCTTACAATCACTTCATGTTCTTCTTTGTTTGTTTCCCATTCAGCGCGAATTTGCAGAAGCTTTTCTCTTAAGCTACGCTCCTGATCTCTAAGCTTAGCCGCTTTTTCATACTCTTGCTTGCCAATAGCCTCTTCTTTTGCCAAGCGAGTCGATTCAATTTCGGCTTCAAATTTTGTCATATCTTGTGGTTGATTCATTAGAGAAATACGCATTTTAGCGCCAGCTTCATCTAAGAGGTCGATTGCTTTATCTGGTAAAAATCTTCCATGAATATAACGGTCGGATAAAATCGCTGCTGAGTGAATTGCTTGCGAGGTAAATTTGACTCGATGGTGCTTTTCATATTCTTCGGCTAGCCCAAGTAAAATCTGAGTAGTCTCTTCTACACTAGGAGGGTTTACAATAATTTTTTGAAAACGACGCTCTAGCGCCGCATCTTTTTCAATATGCTTGCGATACTCATCAATTGTAGTTGCGCCAATGCATTGTAGCTCGCTGCGAGAAAGTGCCGGCTTTAAAATATTAGAAGCATCAATTGCTCCTTCCGCTGCACCAGCGCCCACTATCGTATGAAGTTCATCGATAAAAAGTAAAATATTTCCATTTTTCTTAATCTCGTCCATAACAGCTTTAATGCGTTCTTCAAACTGCCCACGATACTTTGTACCTGCAATCATTAAAGCCAGATCCAGTGTAATCAACTTTTTCTTTCTTAATACATCAGGCACGTCTCCTTTAACAATAGCATGAGCAAGCCCTTCCACAATGGCAGTTTTTCCTACACCCGCTTCTCCTACAAGGACAGGGTTATTTTTACGGCGGCGGCATAAAATTAAAATGAGTCTCTCTATTTCCTCTGACCTTCCAATCACAGGGTCCATTTTCCCTTCACGGCACATTTCCGTTAGGTCATGTCCATAGGCTTTTAAAGCAGGAGTTTTATCACTGCCACTAGGCGCCCCTACTTTTTCGTAACTACTTTTTGAGGAGGGAGGTTGCGCAGACATCCCTACGCTTCCAATAGGCGGTAGTTGCAAGTTAAAAGCATCGAGCTCTTTTAAGACCTCTTTACGCACCTCTTTGGGATTGACATTGAGGTTTTCTAACACCTGAGAAGCTACGCCATCTGTTTGACGAAGTAGCCCAAGTAAAAGATGTTCAGTTCCAACGTAGTTATGATTTAAGTTAGCCGCTTCTTCATTGGCCGATTCAAATACTTTTTTCACTTTGCCAGTTAAAGCTGGATCTCCATAGACCTGAATTTCTGGGCCATAACCTACTAGTTTTTCTACTTCCCCACGAACTGTTTCGAAGTCGATATTGAGATTACGCAATACATTAACGGCAACACCTTGACCAAGCTTAAGCAAACCAAGTAAAACATGCTCAGTGCCCAAATAGTTATGGTTAAGGCGTTGCGCCTCTTTTTTGGCGAGTTTAATTACCTGCTTGGCTCGGTTGGTAAATTTGTCAAACATGTCAGGCTCACTTTTGTTGGTCGTCTCTTCAATTTTTCATAGCATTAAATGTGCTAAAATAGAAATGACTTTTTCTTTAAATTGTACATCTATCATTTATTTTTTAAGTAAAACGAAATTTTAAGATAGAAATTCGCTCATTTTTATTCATTAAGTAAAAGCGGAAAAACTCGTTTTCAAAGCAAGTGAAACCTAGTTTCTTCTTACCAGCTATAGAGGCTAGACTAGCAAAATTAACGATTTCAGCACAGCTCTAAAGTGATAAAGGTCATGTTGAATTTACTCTATCTCGCTCTTTTTTATCCTAAAAGCTGCATATTTACTAAAAATAGAGGGAAAGTTAAAGAGCGGCGGCAGTATTCATTTCTGCGGCTAAATCATTTGCAATTGTATTTGCCCTTTCAATGCAATCATTAACCGAAACACCGCTAAAGGCAGATCCAGTCAAAATAAGGCGAGGAGAAATTCTAGATGCAATCTCTTTTATCTCACAAAGACGTTTTGCATGCCCCACTAAAAACTGAGGAATAGATTTCTTGGCAAGATGCGTAAAAATCATTTGAGGGGTTTGAGAAATATCTAACTGCCTTTTTACAGCATCTAAAGCCAGCTCCACGCTCTGCTCCTCTGACCAGCTCTCTACATCTCGATGGTGGGCGCCGCCTGCCATCACTGTTAACCTTGTCTCTTTGGAAAAATGATTTTGCTGCGGAAAAACAGCGGAATCCCAAATACAGCCAACCACTTTTTCTTTTTCTTTAGAAGGAATCAAATAGCCAAATCCCTTTAAATTTTTATGAAGTTGGTCGTAGGCTAAATGCACAACTCTTACAGAAGTATAAGGGATAGCATGAAGTTTAGAGGCTAGCAAAGCACATTTTTTATCTAATAAAGGAGCAAGATAGTAGGTGGGGAGAGTCGAAATCAAATAGTCGGCCTCTAATTTTTTGCCGCAAGTTAACCTTAGGTGCACTCCTTGTGGATAAGGTTGAATTTCTGCTGCTTGGCTTCCTAAATAAAGCTGCGCTTTTAAGTGGCTAGCTAACTGGTTTACTAATACTTGCATTCCTTCTCGAAAAGAAAAGAGAGGCCCTGTAACCCTTTTTAAGGAGGAAGCTGTATTGACTTGGTTTTTTCTATTATACCAAAACCCTTTTATAAGCGATCCATATTTTTGCTCGCTTTCTAATAACTGAGGAAAACAGCTTTTTATTGATAGGCGTTCGATATCTCCAGCATAAATTCCTGAGATCAATGGATCAATAAACTGGCTGGTCCACTTAGGTCCTAAATGACGCTCAAAAAAAGAAGAAATACTTTCATCT
>CATLPS010000092.1 GCA_950054535.1 uncultured Chlamydiae bacterium
ATGGTATCTCTACCCCAATCCGTAAACCATGGGTAGCCTGCAATCACTGTTTGCAAATTTTCTTTCTTCTTATCTAAAGAAAGAGAGCGATAAGCTGGCGTGACAATAAATTGATCGGCTGCTAGCACGAGTTGCTGAGTAAAAGCATCCTGCAAAGGTAAAGATAGAAGCTGTTTTTTTCTTAACTCTTCTGCTTTTTTAACTTTTTTAAAAGAGGTATTAGCAAGGGATTGCCAACTTTCGGTAGAAGCAGTAAATTGCACTGTTTGATCGGGCAATAGTAGTTGTTGAAAACTTCCCGGACTCCATAGCTTACCAAAAGAGTCGTAACCGCGCTCTTTTTCTAATTGATAAAAACAATCTTTAAACAAAATTTTTTCATAAAAAGTGGCCTCTTTTGCCATCTTTAACTTTAAGGAGGGAAAAGGGTGCGCAATTATCTCCACCCCTTTTCCTGGTCGCTTGTAAATCGAATAGCTGGGATGCTTTTTATTAACAGATTCTTCGTGAGAGCGAAAATGAATCAAAGGGGTGAGCGTAAGGTTTACTCCTGCGCAAGGAGTTAGTAGCTTATAAGAGAGATAAAGGCTGTTTTGCAAGTGCGCAAATAGAACTCTTTTTTCAATGATGGTCTCTTTGATTTGAAAAATCCAGACTGGCAGTCCATTTTCTAGCCAAAATTCTTTAAGGTAAGAAAAAGGCTGGGGCGAGCTTGCAAGTTCCTCTTTTTCTTCTAAGGTGAGTGGCACGCTTTTTTGACCAGGTAAAGTAACCTCTTCGATGAGTTGATTGAGTACTACCGTACGGCCAAAAGGGGGAGGCAAAGCCGCTAAAAGCAGGCCGTGGTACTTGCGAGTTAATCGCCCATCAATAGAGGTAGAGGCGTAGCCGCCCAGACCATTAGTGACAAGCCACTCTAAGGTAGGATCACTTACTTTTTCTATCAAAAGTTGCAAGTTAGCTGAGGGGGTCATCTTCGGCTCTTTGGGGGATTAAAACAAGCGCAGAGTGACCTTGTACTATCCAGCGATGATCGATAAAAAAAGGAGGGGTCCCACTGCCACCGTAACGACACTCTTCGCTAGACCATAAAATTTGCCATTTTGTGCCTGGAGGAGCAGCAAGCAGCGGTTCTGGAGAGGGGCTAAGTTTAAAATCTGCGCCAAAATTCATTAAAATAAGTCTAGTATCATCATTATCATCTCCAAAATAGCGTAAAATAAAGGCGTCGTTATTTAAAATAGCGCCATCAATGCCTCCTAACTTAGGAGAGGTAAAGATAGGGTCGTTTTTTCGTAATTTAAGCAGATCGCGATGAAGTTGATAAGCAAAGCTATGTTTTTCACGCTCCAAGAAGTCTAACTTGCATTTTAAAAAGGTTTCTTGATTTTCTGGAGAGGGAATAGCTGCCAGCATTTCTGGCGTGGAAATACTGGGGAAATGTCTAAAAGTCTCTTTTCGCCCAATAAAAACAAGTTTGGCCAGCGCTTCATGATGGTCGGCAAAGTAGTGAAAAGGAGCCGAAGAGGCAAATTCTTGGCCTTGAAAAAGAAGAGGGGTGCCTGGAGCTAGTAACATTAGAGCTGTTATTGCGCGGTAGTTGCCAGGGTCAGACAAGTAGGGAAGTCTAATGCCATGGGCGGAATTGGCAATTTGGTCATGATTTTGAATAAAGTTGACAAATGCCCCTGGATGAAGATGGAAACTAGAAGTACCTCTTGCCCTTTTATGCCAAAGATACCATTGGCCTTGGTAAAGGTAGCCATATTTGATCGCTGAAATAAATTCTTGCGGACTGCCGGTATAGTCCATGTAGTAAGCCTCTCGCTTACCGGTTAATTTGACTTGCGAAATATGGTGAAAATCATCATTCCAAACTGCGTCTAAGCCATATCCTCCTTCCTCTTCACAGATGACGTGCAAGATTTCTTGATCTTCATTTTCTGCGACAATGTAGGTCTGCCTTTGCGGCGCCGCTTGTCTAACCTCTTTTGCAATCTCTGCAATGATATGAGGAGAAGATTGGTCATAAATATTTTGAGTAGCATCGAGGCGCAGGCCATCAAAATGAAATTCTTTAATCCAGTAGCTGGCATTGGTCTTGAAAAAAAGACGCACCTCCTCAGACTCTTCTTCATGAAAATTGATAGCGTCTCCCCAGTCGGTTTTATAGCTGTCAGTAAAGTAATGAGGGGAAAAGGCGCGAAAGTAGTTTCCGTCGGGGCCAATGTGATTATAGACTACATCCAAAATAACTGCGATCCCTAAGCAGTGAGCATGGTCAATAAAGTCGCAAAGGTCGGCAGCAGTGCCATAGTGGTGATAAGGAGCAAAAAGGTTGACACCATCATAGCCCCAACCAAAGGTGCCAGGAAACTCGTTAACGGGCATCATTTCAATAATGGTAATGCCAAGATCGGCCAGCTCCATTAACTCTCTTTTAGCGCTTTGAAATGTCCCCTGAGGGGTAAAAGTGCCAATATGCATCTCATAAATTACGCGGTCTTCAAAAGCAACTCCCTTCCAGTGTTGGTCTTGCCAACGAAAAGTAGAGTTGTCAATTACTTGAGAAGGGCCGTGAGGTCCTTGAGGCTGGTATCTAGAAGCTGGATCGGGATAGAGAAATTGCTGACCAGGAATTTTAAAATAATAAAGATCAAATACACTGGCGCAAGCTACTACAGTAGAAAAATAGCCTTTTTCTTCTTTTTTCATCGAGTAAGGCGTAAGGTGGTTGTCTACAGGATCTGCTATAACAACCTCTAGCTCCTCTAAAGCAGGGGCCCATATGCGAAAGCTAACTCCTTGATGAGCAATAAACTCAGCCCCAATTGGCAGCTTTCTTGTATGACTAACCATCCTCTCACCCTCTAGCATTAACTATGTAAATCTTTATACTTAATAGCAAGAGAGTGGTTGGATGTCAAATTTCTTTTAAGGCTAAATTCTACCCATTAAAAAGAGAATCAGAATAATGATTAATACAGTGCCTAGTACACCACTAGGGCCATATCCCCAAGAGGCGCTATAGGGCCAAGCGGGGAAAGCGCCAATTAATAATAATACCAAAACAACGAGTAAAACTGTATTTAACATTTAAACCCCCAAGTGAGTTGTTAGTGCTTTTTTACTTAACTTTAATAAAGCGGCATAATTGAAGAGGTTGTTTTTTTAGTCCCATTTCAATTGTTTTTAATCTATTCAAAAATTATATTTAAAGTATAGGGTGTTGATAACCGTGATCAAGGAGGTTGCATATGTTTCGCATGCTATTACTATGGTTAGTGGGAGTCCCTATTTCTTTAATTATCCTCTTAAAACTATTTGGCATAGTCTAAATTTTAGATAGTAAAAAAGAGCTGGCTTTTTTTGAGGAAAGGACCTTTCACTAAAAGGTTGTAAATTTTCACAAGATCTCTGAAAATAGAAAGCGAAATTATTTTGGAGAGATTTTGTGAAAAGATTCGTTACTTTACTATTGCTTGCTTTAATGCGTCTAATTTTATCAGTTCGTTATAAAATTAAGACAGAAGGACTAGACAAAATTAATGCAAATACTTTCCACAAGCCAGGTGGTATTTTATTTTTGCCTAACCATCCTACGATTTTTGTCGATCCCACAGTAGCTGTGTTGGCTATTTGGAAAAAATTTCCCATCCGTCCTTTAATCGTTGAATACATGTATTATTTGCCCGTTGTGAACTGGGTCATGCGCTTTTTAAATGCTCTACCCATTCCCAATTTTGTTTCTGCAAGTAATAGCTTGAAAAAGAAAAAAGCAGACCTAGTCTTTGAAAAAGTGATTGATGGCTTAAAAAAAGGGGAGAATTTCTTAATTTATCCAGCCGGTAAAGTAAAGCACCAAGCAAAAGAAAGCGTCAATGGGTCAGGAATTCATCGAGTGATAGAAAGCTACCCCGAGGTCAACATCGTCCTTGTACGCATTAAAGGGCTTTGGGGAAGTAGCTTTTCAAGAGCGATAACAGGGCAAACTCCTTATATGTTTGCCACTATTTTTCAAGGAATGAAGCAAGCTTTTAAAAGTCTGATTTTCTTTTTACCTAAACGCGAAATTACACTAGAGTTCCTTCCTGCTCCAGCCGATTTTCCTTATCAAGGTACGCGTCTACAAATCAATCAATATTTAGAAAAATGGTACAATCGCCCCGATGGTTTAAGCGAAAAGCTAGAGAAAGAACCGGAAGACAAAGAGCCTGGCGAAACATTAAATCTTGTTTCTTATAGTGTCTGGAAAAATGAACTACCGAAAATTACCACGGCTAAAAAAAGAGTAGGATCAGTTGATCTATCTACGATCCCTGCATTTGTACAGGAAAAAATAAAAGAAAAACTTGCTGAAATGACGCAAATGAAAATAGAGCAAATTCAGCCTGAAATGAGTTTGGGAGGAGATCTTGGCCTAGATTCATTAGATGGAGCAGAATTAATCGCTTTTTTAGATGATCAGTTTGAAGTTTCGTCAGTACCTGTTAGCGAACTTACTCATGTAGATCGCTTAATGGCAATTGCAGCAAAAACCATTAAAGTACAAGAGGCTAAAGAAGAGGTCTTGATTAACTCTTCGGCTTGGCATGCAGATAGCTTTAAAAGAAAACCACCGCTTTTTGCCGGAAAGACGCTGCCAGAGGTTTTTTTAAATACGTGCCAGCGCATGAAGTCAGCGCCTGCGTGTGGAGATGCGCGCGCCGGGATATTAACTTACGCCCAGGCCAAGCTGCGAGTTTTGCTATTGGCAGAATATATACAAACTCTTCCAGGTACCTATATTGGCATTTTGCTTCCTTCCAGCGTTGCGGCCTACCTTTGTGTACTTGCTTGTCAGTTAGCAGGCAAAGTTCCTCTGATGGTAAACTGGACAGTGGGATCGCGCCATTTTGAGTCGATTGCGGCGGCTTCTAAAGTAGAGACAGTACTCTCTTCTTGGGCCTTTATCGACCGCCTAGAAAATGTCAATTTTCAGGGAATAGAAGAAAAAATTGTAATGTTGGAAGATGTGGCGATGCAGCGCTTTTCTCTTTGGACTAAAGTACGTGCTTTTTTTCGCTCTAAACGGTCTACTAAAAAGATCTTAGAGTTATTTGGGGCTAATCAGCAAAGTGAAAACGATCAGGCAGTGTTGCTCTTTACTAGCGGCACAGAAAGCGCACCCAAGGGCGTGCCTTTAACGCATCAAAATATTTTGTCAAATCAAAAAGCTTGTTTACAAGAGGTGAACCCTAGACCAGAAGATATCATGCTGGGGATTTTGCCACCTTTTCACTCTTTTGGCTTTACCTTAAGCGGTCTGTTGCCACTAGTGGCGGGATTTAGAGCAGCTTATTTTCCTGACCCCACTGATGGAAAAGGGATTGCTCAGGCAATTGAGCAATGGCAAGCGACAATGGTCTGCGGCGCTCCTTCTTTTTTAAAGGCTATCTTTAAAAATGCAAAAATGGGCCAGCTAAATAGTGTGCGGCTCTGTTTTACAGGCGCTGAAAAACCCTCTTCTGACTTGATTGAAATGGTGAAGAAATTAGAGCAGTGCCTTTTAGGGGAAGGATATGGCATTACAGAATGTTCGCCTGTTTTAACGCTTAACTTAAGTGGCAATCCTAAAGCAGGAGTGGGAAAAGTGATTCCTGGCTCTGAGCTTTGCATTGTGAAACTACAAGATCATGAGCCGGTAGAACAAGGGGAGGAGGGGTTAATTTTAGCTAGAGGGCCCAATATTTTTTCTGGCTATTTAGATCCGGCTAACGCATCTCCTTTTGTGAAGGTAAAGGGAGAAGAGTGGTATAATACAGGCGACCTTGGATATCTTGATAAAGAGGGAAATCTCATTTTATCTGGCAGGCTCAAACGTTTTATAAAAATTGCCGGTGAAATGGTAAGTTTAGCGGCAATAGAACATACCTTAAGCCACGCGCTTCATGAAAAAGAGATGGAAGGGCAGTCTCATAGTCCATCTTTAGCTGTTTGCGCTAAAGAAGAGGCTGGCGAAAAACCAAAAATCATTGTTTTTACTCGTCATTTAAGTTCTAAAGAAGAGTTTAATCGCTTTTTAAAAGAGGCAGGATTTAGTAATTTAACCAAAATTTATAAGGTGGTAAAAGTAGAGGAAATCCCATTGATGGGCACAGGAAAAATTAACTATCGCGCACTTGAATCTACTTTTGAAACAGTGTTATCCTCAGAAGGCAAAGAGCAGACAATAAACGCACCAGGGCAAAGGATATAAGGATCATGGAAGAAAAAGAGGAGCTAGCATCTTTAAAACTTTATAACTCCATGACCAAAAAGAAAGAGGAGCTTCGTCCCATTGATGGTCAACATGTAAAAATGTATACTTGCGGCCCCACCGTCTATCATTTTGTCCATATTGGTAACTTTCGTACTTTTCTATTCGAAGATCTTCTGCGCCGAGTGATTAAGTTTTTTGGCTTTAAAATTACGCATGTGATGAATTTGACCGATGTTGACGACAAAACAATTAAAGGGGCCATTGCTAGCCAGCTCTCTTTAGATGCATTTACTAGGCCCTACAAGCAAGCTTTTTTTCAGGATTTAGAAGTTTTAAATATTGAAAAAGCAGAGCACTATCCAGCCGCTACTTGCTACATTGCAGAGATGGTGAAAATGATTGAGGTGCTTTTAGAAAAGCAAATTGCCTATAAAGGAGGGGATGGTAGTATCTACTTTTCTATTCAAAAATTTCCCTCCTATGGCTGCCTTTCTCATTTAAAAATGGAGGAGCTCAGACAAGGAGCCTCTAATCGAAATGTAAGCGATGAATATGAAAAAGAGTCGGCTAGCGACTTTGTTTTATGGAAAAGCTATGATGCTAAGCGAGATGGCGAGATCTTTTGGGAAAGTAGCTTAGGAAAAGGACGCCCAGGCTGGCATTTAGAGTGTTCTTGTATGGCAATTTCGCTACTAGGAGAGACAATTGACATTCATGTAGGGGGAGTAGATAATCTCTTTCCTCATCATGAAAATGAAATTGCCCAGTCAGAAGCCTATTCCGGTAAGCCTTTTGCCAAAATTTGGATGCACGCCGAGCACCTGATAGTCGAAGGGAAAAAAATGTCTAAAAGTTTAAATAACTTTTATACCTTACGTGATCTACTAGAAAAAGGTTTTACCGGAGCGCAAATTCGCTACCTGCTTTTGCAAACGCACTATAAAACGCAGCTAAACTTTACATTTGAAGGGCTTAAAGCCGCCCAAAGCTCTTTACAACGCTTAAATGCATTTGTAGATCGACTAAAAGAAATTGATCAAGAGAGCTCTACAGGGCAAAAAGCATTGCTTTTCATAGAAAAATTTCTTCATCAATTTACCTCTGCTTTAGCTGATGATCTCAATATTTCAGTTGCTCTGGCCGCTCTATTTGACTTTGTGCGAGAAGTAAACGCTCTTTGCGATGCAAAGCAGATAAATGAGGCCGAAGCTAAAGCAGTTCTTGCAGCTCTTAAAAAAATTGATGGTGTTTTAGCCATTTTTGATTTTAAAGAGGATCTGCAACAAATTCCAGAAGTTGTAAAAGAGGCTTTTGCCAAGCGCAGGCAAGCTAGAGAGCAGAAGCAGTGGCAAT
>CATLPS010000093.1 GCA_950054535.1 uncultured Chlamydiae bacterium
GTTTTGCGACTCTCATTCTTCAGACCCTTTTTCTAGCTCTAGCTCCTCTGACGTTGCCAGTAAGCTAGGCATAAAAGAGGGGCATCATGCCTCTGGTTATCGCTTTAGCTGGTATGGCCCGTTAGCCGGTTTTGACTTTACCTATCGCTTGGGCAGTTGCTGGACTTTTTGCGGCGAGTTTCAAGGTCATTTTTTAAATCAGGTGCACCGCCAAAGTGATGCGCACTCAGGGATTAGCTTTGTCGATCATTACCACCATTCAGGATCTGCCTATGGATTTGATGGCAACTTAGCTGCCTCTGTCGCCCTTTGCGAGGGATGGTATTCTGCGCTTGAGGTAGATTATAAATGGTATAAAGCCGAGTCGAAACATGATCAGCTAGACTGGGACTCCATTGGTATCCATCTTGCGCTAGGCTTTATTTTTTAAAACCTAATAGAAGCCCTTTCAATGATACAGAAACATACCTGACTTTAAGAACATACATGGTTGAAGGGACACAAGTTCAGTTTTAAACTAGCTGAGTGCCTACCTGCTCTTTAGGCAAAAGTAGTGTATGATAAATTTGCACTAAAAATAAGACACCTAATACGGCTAATGCTTTAATAGGAGCATAGTCGGAAAAAAAAGAGCTCATGAGACCAATGCTACCAGGCCCCACTGCTTCTGAGACACACCAGACAAGCCCCATTAAAAAAGCGCTGACCAAACCAGGAGAGCTAGGGGCTAGTCTTACGCCAAAAGAAACTGCGATGGGATTTAAAATTGCCAAAGAAGCTCCTAGCAAAGCAAGTAGCGGCAACGCTACCCAAATAGAGTAGGCGCCAAAACTCAAAAGCAAATAAAAAAAGATCATACCGGTAAAACTTAAAACAATCATCAAGCTACGAGCGGAATAACGATCCGCTAATAGGCCACCTGGCACCATCATTACCACTCCACCTAAAATAAAACAAAGATGCCCTACGCCAAAACAGATCCAAGCTGGATGGCCAAGCGCTTGCAGCGCATCTGGTAAAATAAAAATAATTGCCCAATAAAGAGATTGGTTGGCCACTTGAGAAAAATAGAGAGAACGCAACGCAGGTACCTTAAAAAAAGCAAAGAGACGGGAGTAAGAGCTTTGGCCGGGACTGGCAGGGAAAGAGGAGCTACTAACTGGAGTAGAGCGAAAATAAAAAAGCAGAAAAAGTAAAAGAAAAAATGCAGAACCAATCCAAATCATCGACCCCCCTTCTCCTAAGGTCGACATAAAAATTAATTGACTAAAAGCTAGTCCCAAACCTCCACCTGCAGCAAAAATGGACATGAGCAAATTTCTTTTTGCTGGACGAATTGTACTGACTAAACTGGCAGCGCTGGGGTGAAAACATCCCGAACCTAGACAAGTAACCATAAAAAAAAGAAAAAGTAGGGAAATAGAAGTTGTTTTTGCTAAAAGTAGGGCAGCAGCTGCCATAGCAAGACCAAACAACAAACAGTAATTGCGATAGCCACGGTCGCTCAGCGCGCCAAAAAATAGTTGAGAGCCTTCTCCAATAAAAGCGCCGCCCGCTGCAATGAAGCCAGCTTGCGCCAGATCGATTTGAGCCAAAGATTTATAAACAGGCCAAATTCCCAGCATGACATCGACAAAAAAGTGGCCCAACCAGACCACCATAAAAAGAGAAATCATTTTTTTTGGAGAAATAGACTCTGTATGGCTCATTAATTCCTCTCTTTTACTTTGTTTTTATATAGGATAAAAAAAGAAAACTTAAAAAAAGTTTTTTAAAGGCAATTTATCAAAAAAATCTATTACTACAAGTAACTAAACTATAAATAATTATACTTTTATTTTTTATAATTGTAAACAAATAATTTAATTTTAAAAAAGCTGTAAAATATATTTTACTATTACTAGACAAAAAAAGTTTTTCTTTTTATGGTCATCAATAGCAGCTAAAAGTAACAAAAGGGGCTGCTAGCCGGTTTGAAAATGACTATTACTAAAATGATCATTTCATAAGTTGTTAATTTTTAAAAAAACAGTTTAAAAGGAGTCTACTATGAACAAAAAAAACTTAGCCAAGTCAATGATCCTTGCAGCTGCTTTAACAGCAGGCGCTACAGCAGAGGCGGCTGCATCTACTCCTAGTTTTGAAGCTTCTACCCTCCTTGCTGTGGCTGGTTGTGGAGGAGGCAGCCGCCGTGGTTCCACTCCTTCTTCACAGCAAGGTTATTCTTCTACCAGTAGTTCCCATTCTTCTATGCAAAATCATTCAGGGAGCGACGTAATTGATCAAGGAATGCATCAAAATCAAACAACTCCTATGCAAAATAGTTCCTACCGCTCCTCTTCTACAGGAAGTATGCCAGGAAATATGCCAGGAAGCAGGGCTATGCCAGGTGCTACTAGCCCACAAAGTAGAATGCAGCCAAATTCAATGAGCAACGGCGATACTGCTATGAATGACCACGAAATGTATCAAGACAGCGAAAATCAATGGCAAAAAAAGCCTCTTTCTGGTGGAGGAATGCAAGATAAAAATCACATGATAGTAAAAAAACCAGTAAACGCAGAAAATGATGAAATGAAAAGGGATGATTCATCATTTTAACTGTTTGCCGGAGAAAACACATGTTTCTATCACGAAAACAGATCAAATCTATTTTATTAGGCGTTTTAATGACGGCAAACTTGCCTCTTTTTGCTACTTTTTCCATAGCAAATAGCAGCTCCTTGACTGTGGAAAAGAGCAGTGAGGCAAGTTCTGCTAAAATCATTAGGCCTGCAGGCCAAGCTTTTAGCCAGGTTAGTGATCCTAATCAGCAGGCAGATGAAAAAGAAAATCAGCTCCATTTGCCTCCAGAAAAAAATAGCCAAATGAGTTATTTTGAAAAACTAGAGCAAAAGTATTCTGCTAAAAAAGAAAAATTGCTTTAACTAAAATAGGTTGCATGGAAGCTAAAAAAGAAAAAACCAAGATTTTTAAATGGAAAGTAATTTCTTAAGTCTTGGTTTTTTTAAGGCCTATTTTTTTATAGAGGCTTGAATCAAAATTTCATTATCCTTTAGGCGGTAAAAATGAGAAAGCAAAGAAAGCTCCTCCCATTTCTTTATATCATCACTTTAACATCTTTTTGTTTCTTAAGCGCTCAAGAAGAGATTGCCGATGTAGCAGGTAGCTATAGCCATCCTATCCATTCTTCTTCCCCCACGCCCGCCACTATTGGAGGCGCTTATGGTAGTCGCGCCATTTCTGGTAGTGACTTTAGCATCCAATCGCGTCCTTCTAGTATAGGAGCAAGATATAGCGCTCCTATTACTCCTTACGGTAGCGTTAGCGAGGCTGGCTCTTGGAGCAGCGTAACTCCTACAGATATTGGAAGGTCTAGAGTAGGCGTTTACAATTATAATGGCTACAATACCAATCGAAATTTTGAAACAAGCCCCACTTATCAGGTCAATCGCCCGCTTCTGCCACCTACGCCTCTGGCAGTTCCTACAGTTCCTACAGTTCCTACAGTTGCTCCCTACGGCGCTCCCTATACTACTCAAGCAGGCGGCGGCTATCCTGCCATTACCTCCTCTGGCTATGAAGCAGTAAACGCTTCTGCTGTGATGACTGAGGCAGAGCTAAGACCGCTTTTATCTCCTCAGGGCTGGGCGCTTTATACAAACCTGACTCCAGAGGGCAAAGCACTTGCCCTGCAGCTGGCTAGCCAGGCAAACTTTACGAATAAAGACCTAGCAGTGAAAGAGGCTTATCTACGCACGGAAGAAAAGCGCATTTATAGCAATTAAAAATCTTTAAGTGAATTAGCTTATCTTTCTTAGCACTATGAGGTAAAAGTTTTGCAGCACTGCTTTCCCAACTTAGGTATTGGTATTGGCCTGCGGCCTTGCCATTATAAAGAGATCGTCGAAAAAAGGCCTTCCATTGACTGGTTTGAAATCATTAGCGAAAATTTTATGGCGCCAAGCGGGAAAGACGCGCAAATTTTAGAACAAATTTTAGAGCACTATCCAGTGGTCATGCATGGCGTCACGCTTTCTATTGGCGGGCCCGCTCCTTTGGACTTTGACTATCTTAAAAAGTTAAAAATGCTGGCAAGAAAGACCAATTCTCCTTGGATTTCTGACCATTTATGTTGGGGCCACCTGCCTGGCGCTCATTTCCATGACCTTTTGCCCTTGCCCTATACGAAAGAAGTGGTAGAATATGTGTCTGAACGAGCGCGTATTGTACAAGATTTTTTAGAGCTCCCTTTTGCTTTGGAAAACCTCTCCTCTTACCTCTCTTTTTGCCAAGATGAAATGAACGAGTGGCAGTTTTATAGTGCTGTGGTAGAAAAAGCGAAAATTTATATGATGCTCGACGTCAATAATATTTATGTCTCGAGCCGCAATCATGGCTTTGATCCTAAAACTTATTATGAAAATTTACCTCTTGAGCGCGTCCTGCAAATACATCTGGCAGGGCATACAGATTGCGGGACCCATCTATTAGACTCCCACGATCAACCAGTTTGCTCTGAGGTATGGGAGCTTTACGGCAAGATTTATCCTTTGACAGGCGGCGTTTCTACCCTATTAGAGTGGGATGACAATTTTCTCTCTTTGCAAGAAACTTACCAAGAGGCTTGTAAAGCAAAACAGTTTCAAAAATCGCTACAAGAAAAGCATTCGTTAGCTGCTAGTAGCGCTTGTATGAGTGGAGTAGAAGACCATGGCTTTTTCTCATGATTTTCCCACGCCTCCTAAAGCTTTAGAGGAGATGCAACAGTGGTTTGGCACGCTCATTCAACAGCCTCTACCTTCTGCTCACTCTTTGGATTTAGCTTCTAAAGAAAAGGAAGCAGCACGCTATATCACTTCTAAAACGCCTTTAAAGGCATATCAGCGAATGCAAATCTATCAAGAGCAGTATTGGTGGCGTTTGCAAAAAGCCCTGGCTGCCAATTTTCCTTTACTCGCTCATCTAATGGGCAACGAGCGGTTTGAAAAAGAAATGGCCGTTCCCTATTTTACTGCTTATCCACCTAACCATTGGTCTTTACATCGTTTAGGCGAAAATCTTGGCAACTGGATAAAGACCAATTTAAAAATTCCAGAGCAAAAGCAGCTTCTTGAAGCAACTTTTATTGACTCTGCCCTGTACCAAACGGCCACCAAACAGATGTTTACTCCCATCACCTCTACTCTACTTGCAAAAGAAGAGGCGCAGGCGCTTACCTTTAAACCTCTTTTTTTACAGCCGCATCTCTCTTTTCTTGAGCTTTTTTCCCCTCTTATTTTTTTAAGGGAAGAGATTTTGCAAAAAAAAATCACTCTCTCCTCTTTTTCTGCTTTGCCTAAGAAAAAAAGTTATATAGTTACTTTTCGCCAGCAAAACCAGCAAGTAATTTTTAAAGAGCTCTCCTTTAATGAGTGGCAGCTTCTCCAGCGTTTTTTGGCCGGGACTAATTTAAATGAAATTTATGAATGGATCGAACATGCAGAAGATAAAGGAGGCCAGCAAGCGATGGAAGAGAAGTTTCCAAGTTGGTTTGCAGGATGGGTGCAAGCAGGATGGCTCACTTTTTTAGAGCCAGCATAAAAACTGGCTCTGAAAAAGAGACATCAACTAATCAAATCTTTCCCCTTGCACAAGTGTCCAACGCGGAGATGCAGCTGTATCGCTAGTAGTAATTTGGCTAAACCCAACTACTTTTCCCTCATGTTTTTTAAAAGCTAAAGAAAACGTAAAGTTACTGCCCGGAGTTGGAAAATCACTAATAGAAGCAGTAGCAAAACCATTAACTGGCCCTAAAGTGTAGGTAAAAGGAACATTTCTTCTACGAATGGATTGCAAGCTACCATCTACAATTGCAGCAAATTCCACAATATTGATACGGCCATTTCCATTGCGAAGCAGCCTTAACTGCCCTACTACCGCTTGAGATTGAATAGCGCCGGGAAGAGCTAATTGTAGATCAGAGAGCGTGCTGCTAAAGCCGCTAAATTGGTAAAGACCAGCCACATCCTCCCCTGTTAGGCGGTTTGCGCGTCTTTCTTGACTAGAGCTGCTAGAGCTACCACAATCGGCAACTAGGTTCGCTGATCCTAAAAGTAACAGCGAAAGAAGGGCCCCTTTTAAATATTTCTTCATGGTCACCCCTCATCGGTTGGGCGGTTAATACATCTTTTTTTTAAAAAGAGTATAAAATTTAAGTCAATGGTTATCTTTAAAAATTGACCCCAAAGCCTGCACCCACTTTTACTCCGCTTAAATTTAATTGATGGCCCACTATGCGATCTGCAAAGAGATCATTTTGTTTAAGGCGAAAAGTTTGCCAAGCGTAATCGACAAAAAAATCTAAATAAGTGTGATCGCCGGTATCGATAAGTAGACCCGTTTTCCATAGCGCCCCTAGATGATGTTCGTAAATTTGCTTATGAAAAGGCGAAGAAGAGTAAAAATAGTAGTCGATATCTTCATAGCGATTTTCAATTTTTAAATAGCTATAGCTAATTCCTGCGCCCGCATACACCTTCGCTTTAGTGGCAATGGGATAGACGACCCGCAAGCCTGCTGTCAAAGGAAGAATCCAAATGCGGCTGCGATCTTTAAACCCAAATTCTCCCCGGCTGGTTTGCCCTTTTTTTACCGTCCAGCTGACCTGGCCAAAAGCTTCTAGGTATTGATGGAGTTTTTTGGCTGTAAAAACCTCAGACTCTAACCAAGCTCTAGAGTAGATAGATTGCGCCTCTTGAGAAGTAGGAAGATAGCAAGCGCCGCGCAGCTCTAGCGTCCAGTCTTTGGCCAAAAGCGGCTGCATCAAGCCCGTTAAACATAAAAAATAGAGCAAAAATTTCATCGTTTTCATCCTTTCAAATCGATTGTAGTTGTTAAAAATAGCCGCAAGTTTTTTTCCATAAAAAAAACAATTGAGTAAAGAATTTAATCTGCAAAAGCTTTATGATCAAATCATTTCTTAAAGTGATTTTTAAAAACTCTTTCTTTTGTAAAATTTATGCAGCGCTATAGTGAAGAGACTATTGAATGGCTAGAATTTGACCTTTTAGCGGGCATTCCCAACCTAAAACATGGGGTGTTTTTGCGTACGGGCGGTAGCAGCGGTGCCCCTTTTGCCAGCCTTAATACTAGCTACTTAATAGGTGATTGCCCCAAAAGTGTAACGGCTAACTTAGCCAAAATAACTGCCCATCTAACGAAGCAACTTTCGCAAGCGCCTAAAACTATTTGGGGCAGAGGCTGTCACGGAACATTTTTGGCAGAGGTAAACCACCTCAGTGAAACAGAAATTCTACATTGCGATGGACTTTTAAGTAAAAGCGTTGACATTGCTCTACTCATGAAACATGCCGATTGCCAAATTGCTCTTTTTTACGACCCCATGAACCAATGCATTGCCAACGTACATGCCGGCTGGCGCGGCAGCGTACAAAATATCTTTGCGCAAACCA
>CATLPS010000094.1 GCA_950054535.1 uncultured Chlamydiae bacterium
ATTTTTGCAAAAGAGAAAGACTTTATAAAAAAAGGTGGTCAATGGATATCCCATGTTTCTATATAAAAATAAAATCGTTATAACAGGCGGAAGTGGACGTTTTGGATCTGAATTAAAAAAAATAAAAAACAAATATAAATTACTTTTTCCAAATAAACGAAAATTAAATATATTAAATTTAAAAAATATTAAAAAATATCTAAAAGCACAAAAACCTAATTACTTAATACACCTTGCTGGCCTATCACGACCGATGGAGATCCATGAAAAACATATAAATAAAAGCATAGATTTAAACATAATTGGAACGGCAAACATTACAAAAGCTTGTTCGAAACTGGGAATAAAATTAATCTACTTTTCAACCAGCTACGTCTACCCAGGAACTAAAGGTAATTATAAAGAAACTGACTCTTTATTACCGAAAAATAATTATTCCTGGTCAAAACTTGGTGGAGAATGTTCTGTTCAAATGTACAAAAATTCATTGATTTTAAGAGTTTGTATGACCGAAAAACCCTTTGTTCATAAAAAAGCTTTTTACGATTTTAATACAAACTTTATATTTCATGATGAGGTTGCAAAAATATTGTTTAAATTAATCAATAAAAAAGGAATTATTAACCTCGGTGGTAAAGCTCAGACGGTTTACAGATTTGTAAAAAAATTTGATCCAAAAATAAAAAAAATTTATGCAAAAAAAATTTTAGGTCCTAAATACCCACTTAATCCTTCAATGAACATTACAAAACTTAAAAAAATTCTAAAATGATAAAAGCCTGGTCCTATATTGAAGAGTACAAAGGGTTGCGAAAAAAAATTCTAAAATCTATAGATAGAACACTTAAATCAGGCCAAATCTTCTTTGGAAAAGAACTACAAAAATTCGAAAAACGATTTATTAAAGAAAATAATTTAAAATACGGAGTTGCTGTAGGTAGTGGAACGGATGCACTTTACATTGCCCTTTTAGGATTAGGAATTAAGCCAGGTGATGAAATTATCACAGTATCCAATACAGCAATTCCCACAATATCAGCAATAAGGAGTTGTGGCGCAAAAGCACGATTTGTTGACATTGGTCCTGATTACTTAATTAACACTGACAATATTGAAAAATATATATCTAAAAATACTAAAGCAATAATCCCAGTTCATCTATATGGACAAGCTTGTGATATGGAAAAAATTTGTAAAATTGCAAAAAAATATAAATTAAAAATTATTGAAGATTGTGCTCAAGCCCAAGGTGCCAAATTTAAAAATAAATATGTTGGAACTTTTGGTGATGTAGGTTGCTTTTCCTTTTATCCAACTAAAATATTAGGAGCATATGGAGATGGTGGATTTATTTCTACAAATTCGATCAATTTATATAATAAAGTAAAACGAATAAGATTTTATGGAATAGAACAAAATAATAAGAAAAATAAGTTTAACAATAAATATTATGCCAATGAACATGGAACAAATTCTAGAATTTCTGAAATACAAACATCAATTTTAAATTTGAAATTACCCCAGGTTAATTCTTGGATTGAACAAAGGAGAAAGCTCGCTAATGTATATTCGCAAGAATTAAAAAATACTTCCCTAAAATTACCTGCTGAAAATATAAACTGTAAACATGTCTTTCATCTTTATGTCGTATACCATCCGAAGAGGGATAAAATTATCAAAAAACTTAAAGAAAATAACATTCAGGTAAATATAAATTATCCTTTTCCAATTCATAAAATGAAAGCTTATAAAAATAAGGTTTTAAGTAAATTCAATTACTTGCCTATAACTGAAAAAATGGCTAATGGAATATTTTCATTACCATTATATCCAAACCTAAAAAAGGCAGATGTTTTCAAAGTATCTAGAGTTATTAAAAAAATTTTAATAAAAATTTAAATTTTTAATTTGTCTTTTTTATGAGTAGATCACAATACTCTATTTTACCATATTTCTTATTAAAATTATTATAATTTACTCTATCGGTAAAATTTAAAACTTTAAAAACAGGTTCGAATTTTTTTACTTTAAATATATTAAAAAAGAATTTTAAATTTCATAAAGATATTAATGGATGGATTTTTTATAAAAAAAAATAAATAATGAAGAATTTAAAGGCATAAATCTGGCTTAAAATATCTAAAAAACTTACAATTTGATCCGATTTTGCAAAAACCTTAATAAGGATTTAAGTATGAGCGCACGAGTTTTATCATCACTCACCCATTATCCATCGGTTTTTATCGATAAGGCTGCCGAGGCTGTAATTGATACAAAAACTACAATTCACCAGGCTTATTTGGGCCTTGTAAAAGATTTAAGAGGAACTATCTATATTGGAACAGACTTTTACAACCTAACAGGTGTTTATCGACTTGCGCAAAAAACTGCCGAAGTCGCTATTAAGGTAATCAAACTTTTTCCTGAATTTGCTCAGGCTCTTCCACTAGGTGCAGCGGACTCTTTTCTCAAAGACTCCAAACGTTTTCTCTACTTTTTTGCCACTTTTCCCACTCTTCAATTTTATATCAGAGGAAAAAATGGTGAAGAGGCAAAAGTGAAAAAAGCGGACTGGGTGACGCAGCTATTTAATCTATCGGGAGTTGCTCTTGCCGCTATTGGAATCATCGATATCTTAGAAAGATTTCAGTTTGATTTTCAGCCTATGCACAATTTTTTTAAAAAAGTTCCAGGAATAGGAGTTTTGCCTTATGCCGGCATCCTTAATCTCTCTTTAGTCACCATGACAAGCATCATTTTTTTTCAAACAAGGCAAAAACGCCAAAAACTTTTGCTTAAAGAAGAGAAATTAAATAAGCAAATTGACTTTGACGTTGCTGGATTTAAACAGTTTATCACAGAAAAATGCGAGAAATACGAAAACTCTTCAGTAAAAGTAGACAAAAAAGCCAAGTGGAATAGGTTTGCTCAATTAGATCAAAGTGCTTTAGACAACTACTTTAAACTACGCAAAGATTTTTTAATTAAAAAACTAGATAAAGTAAAGGTGGAAAAAAAATCGGCTAGCCTCACAATGGTATCTACCGCTGCTAAGGTAACTGCAGTTGCTTTTTCCACGTTTGTGGTTCTTTCGGGAGTAGGTGCCTCTCTACTAGTCAGTGCGACAGTGACTTTAGGTGTAGTCGAGGTAGCCTGCGAAATCAAAAACTTTTTCACTAAAAAAACGGTAAAAAGTATTTCATTGCCAGATAGCCCAAACCCAGTAAACGATCCAATTTTACCTGCTAATCCAGATCTAATAATACCTTAAAGTTTTTTTGAAAAAGCTTTGCCATTAAGTTTTTTACTCTTAGTAATGGCTTTTTAAAGGCAAAGCTTTTTTGTTTTTAAAATGATCGCGCTTTTAGCTACTTTTTGGTATCTTAAGCTTTTATTTTAAATGAAGCAAAAGAGATGAAAAAAATTAAAAAAATTGCGTTGCTTCCCAATGTAATTACCGCTTTTGGTCTTTCTTGTGGCCTCTTTGTCATTTTTAGAATGAATATGATTGAGCGCGGTGAAGTGGATTTACAAGCCCTTTTGCAAGTAACAGGAATTTTATTATTAGCCGCTTTTTCTGATCTATTAGATGGAGCAGTAGCAAGAGCTATTAAGGCGCAAAGCGAGTTTGGTGGCACATTTGATACATTAGCCGATGCTATCTCTTTTGGAGTTGCTCCTTCTATTATCGTACTCAAGTCCCTTGCTATTGTTCCAGGAACTAGTTTTTCTTTTCTCATTACTGCAGCGGCTATGGTTTACTCTCTTTCTGGAGTATTAAGGCTAGTTCGTTTTCAAGTGCATAGCTTAGTCGGCAAAGAAGATAGTGAGCAAGCTCGCGAGCAGATGAAATACTTTACAGGTCTTCCTATCCCGGCGGCGGCAGCGGCAATTGTCTCTTTGAATCTCTTTCTTTTTTCTAACGAATACTTTCTTTTTTCTCTTGCTCATTCCCATCAAGTATTGCTGCTCTCTTTTGCTTTGGTTTTAATCGGTTATTGCATGATTAGTCAGTGGAAATTTCCTAGCGTAAAAACGCTAGAGATTCAAGTTGCCTCTTTTCAAACGCTTTTTTTAACAGTGATTGCAGCGGCTTTAATTTTTTATGGTATTTTGCACCATTTCGCATTGATTTTTCTGGTGCTATCTTGGGGCTATATTTTCATTGCTTTTATTTTTTCTCTTTTGCGTTTTTTTAGCAGACAAAGAGGTGGTCGATTAGAAGAAGTAGAAGTAGACTTAGAAGAGGAGAGCTCTACTTCTGAGGAGTGATTTTTTTAAAATGATATAAACCAGCCTTAACCTTTTCATTTTTAATTATATACGATTTTTTTAGATAATTTTTGTAAGTAAAAAGCCAGTAAAAGCGCTGTCCACCACATCACAAAAGCGGAAACAATTACATCTGATAAGAAATGGCCTCCTTGAGCTATACGGGCATAACCTAACGTTCCACCTAACAAAAAAGCTAAAGCCAAACCAGCTTTAGCCATTTTTTGATCTCTAGATTGCTGACCAATAAAAAAAAGCGCAAAAAAACAAAAACCCATTGTGCAATGGCCGCAAGCAAAGGACTTTGCAGCCGGCTGGTGGGAAAAATCTGGATAATAAAAAGGACGGAAAGGTTTTGTGCCTCCAAATTCTATTGTCTGTTTAGGCCTGGGTCTGCCCCAGTTTTCTTTAAGCACAAGATGAACAAAAAGCCCAGACCCTATTGCTAAAGTTAAAATAATTACCAGGTATTTATAAACATGTTTTTTTAGTTTTGTATTAAAATAGGTAAGCATCAAACCAAACAGAGCATAGACCATTAAAATCCAACCAGGAAGGATACCATAGTGGTAGATGCCCTCTAAAAAACAAGAGGAGGTAAAGGCCTTATTTTGATAAAAATAGCTACTAATTTTTAAATCAAGAGAAGCAGAAATAGGAGAATAAAAAAGAAAAAAAAGTAAAGAGTAGATCAAAGAGCTACGCCAGGGGGCTTGGTAAGTTATCAAAATAGGTCTTTTTTTAAAGTTTAAGCTTCTTTGTAATCTAACGCTAGCCAAGCGTGCTTAATCATTGTTTCAATTTGGCGATATTTAGGAGTCCATCTTAACTCCTGCTGCGCTTTGTTGGCATCGGCAATTAAACTTGCGGGGTCGCCTTTTCTCACAGGAGCCACCGTTATCTTCAACTTTTTTTTCGTTACTTCTTCAATAGCCTGCAGTACCTGTTTTACGCTATAACCTTTACCAATCCCTAAATTATAGTGACAAGAGCCTGGATTTTTTTTTAGATGCTGCATGGCAAGAAGGTGGGCTGTAGCGAGGTCGAAGAGATGGATATAGTCACGCACACAGGTACCATCTAGTGTAGGATAGTGATCTCCATAAATTTTGACTAAAGGATTGTTTTGTTTCAACCCCTTTAAAACCAGAGGAATTAAGTTAGTAATTTGCCGTTGATAATTTTTTAGTTCTCCTTTTGGATCTCCTCCGGCCGCATTAAAATAGCGAAGGGAACAAGATTTGAGTTCATAAGCCTCCTCATAGTCTTTTAAAATTCTTTCCACCATCAGTTTACTTTGCCCATAAGGATTTACCGGGTTGAAGGGATGTGTTTCATCAATAAAAGGAGTTTGGGGATGGCCAAATACGGCAGCTGAAGAAGAAAAAACGAGCTGCTTTACTCCATGCCTCACCATGGCGTTTAAAAGGTTTAAACTACCTACTACATTATTTTGATAATATTTTTCTGGCAGACGAGTAGACTCGCCTACATCAGTAAAAGCAGCAAAATGCATGACGGTGGAAATGGAGTTGTTTTTGAAAAGTTGGCAAAGTTTTTGATAGTCTTGCAAGCTTCCCTTCACAAAAGGGGTGGGTGTAATAGCCTTTAAGTCGCCGCGACTGAAATCATCAAAAATAAGGGTGGAGTATCCCTCTTTTTGGAGCATGTGATTTACATAAGAACCAATGTATCCCGCTCCACCTACAATTAATATTTTTTCTTTGCTCACTTTTTTGGCTCATGATCAATCTTAAAGTAAAAGTTTAGCAAATTCAAAAAATAATCTCAAAAGAGAACCTGCTTTTTTCTTTGCGGCTTTAAAAGGATTATTGATTGATGATAATTGGATTCTTTTTTACAGTCGTATATGATGAATTATGCTAAGATAAAGTTGATTAGCGAAAGCCAACTAATTGTGTGTGCTTTAAAGTAAGATAGGCGCAACCAAGTTTGCACCTTTTAACGCTGAATCAGATAAGTTTTATGCACGCAAAAGACCATGATGATTTGAAATTTTCCGGGGAACAGAGCTTCTTTGATAGAAGTCCTCTTATTCGTTTACTCGTCTTAATTTTTTTCTCTTTTTCTCTTTTTCTCTTTTTGCATTTTCGCGAAGCGACTGTAGAGGTATTAGAGCTAGATAAAATTGCTCCTAGCTATGTAGTATCGCAAGTTGACTTTGATTTTCCTGACGAAGAAGCTACTTTAGCGTTAAAGCAGCAGGCTGTTTTAAATGTAGGGAAAATTTATCGTATTTCTCTTTCTGATATTCGTCAAAGAAGAGTAGAGTTTGATAATTTTCTACTTTATAACCAAGCTTGGTATGAGCAAGTAGAGTCTGGGACCTTTGATCAGCTTTATCACGCTACGGAAGTGATGGAAAAAGCTTTAGTACAACTTCGCTTGACCGATGTAGAGACGCTGCAAAAAATTAAGCAAGAAAAAATCAATCACAAGGACTACTTTGTCTATACACCAGCTACAGTGAACGAGTTTATCACTCTTCCCTCTTTTGTATGGCAGGCAATTGAGGCTACTTATCTACCTCAAAATACCTTTTCTCCTTTGGTGACAGCTTTAGTAGTGGAATTTTTTAAACCCAGGCGTTGGCATATTCAAGAAGATCGTACGCTGCAACAAAAAATAAAAAGAGTCATTCAGTCCAATGTTAGCGACAAACTTTCGCATGTGGGCGCAGGCAATCGTATTATCAATAAAGGGGAGCGCGTCACTTTCAGGCATCTAGCCATGTTACAAGCCATGAAAAACAAGTTAGGAGCCAAACGGAACTTGTGGCATCCCATGACGCTACTAGGGACATTAATCTTTACGTTTTTATTTGTTGCGATGTTTCTCATCTATTTTCGTATCAATCAGCCGCGTATCCTCTGTTCTAATCGCAAGCTCTCTTTATTAATAACAGTCATGCTTTTAACATTAGCATTAGCAAAATTTACAGAATTTTTTCTTTTAAATTCTTTAGATAATTTAATAGAAACAGTGCGCTACCCTCTATTTGTACCTTTAGCAGCAATTTTGGTTAGCAGCTTGTTAAATCCTGCGGTAGCTGCTTTCACCATTGGTTTTTTATCCATTGTTTTATCCGTTAGCTTGGCGTTTGAGTGGGAGGGGTTTGTTCTTTTAAATTTGTTTTCT
>CATLPS010000095.1 GCA_950054535.1 uncultured Chlamydiae bacterium
AAGTAGGCAAAGGGGGCGTTTACTACATGCTCTCACGCTCTTTAGGCATTGAAGTTGGGGGTGCAACGGGAATTCCCATGTATCTGCGGCAATCTTTGACGATTGCTTTTTGCTGTATCGGATTTGCTGAATCTCTGCACGACCTAGTTCCTTCTTGGCCGATCATTCATATCAGCGTTATCTCTTTGATTGCTCTTACCCTGCTTGCCTACACTTCTGTAAGAGGAGCACTAAAAGTACAAGTGGCCATTTTTGTAATGATCATAGGCTCTTTGATCTCTTTATTTACCGGCCATGAACTTACTGTTGTTCATCCAGAAAGTTATACGCCTCCTTTAACTACTGCAATGGGTTTTTGGGCAGTCTTTGCCATCTTTTTTCCCGCTATGACAGGCATTGAATCTAGCGTTTCTCTTTCTGGGGATTTACGCGATCCAAAAAGAGCGCTTCCTTTAGGAACAATTAGCGCAATTATTGTGGCCTTTATTATTTATGCCGTCATCTCTTTATTTTTGGTCTATCGCGTTCCCATGAACCGCCTAGTAGAAGATCCTTTGATTATGCAAGACATTGCAAGTGTTCCTGCTTTAATTATTTTAGGCATTTGGGGCGCGACTCTTTCAAGCGCTTTGGGAGGCCTTTTAGGAGCGCCACGTACTTTGCAAGCGATGGCCGAAGATGGAATGGCACCAAGAATTTTTGCCAAAACATTTGGCAACACAGATGAGCCTAGAATTGCCACTCTTGCCACTTGTTTGATCGCATTGCTAGGCGCTTGTTTTGGAAGCGTCAATATTATTGCACCCTTGCTAACCATGGTTTCTTTGATTTGTTACGCTGTGCTGAACTTATCAGCTGGTATGGAGACGTTGATTGCCAACCCTAGCTGGCGGCCGCGCTTTCGTGTCCACTGGGCAGTTTCCCTAACCGGGGCAGCTCTTTGTTTAATTATTATGTTGATGATCGATGCAGGAACTGCTTTAGAGTCACTAGCCTTTGTAGGCTTAATTTACCTTTTCTTCAAGCGAAGAAGGCAAGAGTCTTCATGGACCGATATTAGAGATGGACTTTTACTCTACTTTGCCCGTTCTGCAATTTATAGACTAGCCGAGGCAGATACCACTTCTAAATCATGGAGACCTCATTTTTTAGTTTTTACTAAATCAACAAGCGAGCATTCTACTTCTCTGCTTAACTTTGCTCAGGGCATAAGCCAAAGTAAAGGCTTTTTAACAATGGCCTCGTTTATCTTACCTGGTACTATGTCGCTAGCAAAGCGCAAAGAGCTGGTTCACAATTTAACAAAGCGATTTGAGGAAGATAATGTACATGCCTTAGTACAAATTAAAGAGTCTGAAAAGGTGACCTCTGGCATGTATAGCATGATCGAGCATCACGGACTTGGGCCTTTAACGCCTAATACCATCGTCTTTGGTGGAATAAAAAAAGAAGACGAATCTTTAGACTTTATTAATGTCTTAAGGTTAGCTTACCGCCGGCATAATAATATCGTGATGCTCAATGGTACCAACAATTTAGAAGTGGGCGAACGCAAAGATATCCATATTTGGTGGGACGATCAAAACCAAAATAACTCTGAACTAATGTTAGTTTTAGGGTATATGTTGCAATTAAATACCGCTAGAAAACGTAGTCGTCTTTGCTTAAAAGCTGTAGCTAGTAATGAAATTGAACGTAAAGAAAGGTTAGAACAGTTTCATCAAATTGGGGTAGAAAAAAGACTTCCGATTGATGTAGATGTCTATGTAACTGCGGACCTTGATCAAGATAGAGCTACTTTAGTTTATGAGTTTTCCAAAGAGGCCGATATGATTTTTATTGGTTTAAAACCACTTCCCAGAAAGCTCAACGAAGCAGAAAGCTATGCAGAGTACTTACAAAATTTATCACAAACTTTTGAAGGATTGCCTTTGGCTTTTGTGCTAAGTTCTGATGTAACTCCGCTAGATACAATTTTAGAGTAACCATGGATAAAAAAAAGAGGAAGGCATTTTGCTTTCCTCTTTAAAAATTAAACTTTTTTTAAATTCCCTTCTTTGACTACGTGAAAAACGCTTTTAAAAACAGCTACTTTTTAAACCGTTTTTAGTTTTATCTAATCCAAAAACAAGACGCTTTTTTTCGCTTTTTTTGAAAAAAGAAAATGGTTTGTTAACTTAGTAGTTATTCATCTATTAGACGAAAAGAACTAGCTTTCTTGCGAGTAGTAAACCGAAGCCAATTGATCAATGCGAAAATCAATCAGATAGCTTTGTTTTTTTTGTTTGGCCTCATGAAGCTGTAAAGTTACATAATTATCTAAATTTTGCAGATAATTGTCCGAGTTTAAACGCAAATAGACAAGGTGTTTTTGTCCTGTCTTTCTTTTTTTCTCTAATAAAGTAACAATGATCTGGCGCTTTCCATAATTGTGCGAAAATGCCAAAGAAAGATCGATCGCTTTGATTAGATAATTTGCAGAAATAACTTTTTTCAACTTTTTTAATACCGCTAAAGCCAACTGAAATTCTTTGTTATTCTTTAAGCTATTTCCCCACTTTAATTCATCACAAGCTTGGCTAAAATAAAAGTAGGGCAAAGGTTTAGCTGAAAAGAACTCGCGAAAGGGAAAAAGATATCCTTCTTTATCAATGGCAATATTACTTTGTCCTTCTAAATAGCCAATGGCAATATATGTTTGATAGTCAATAAATAGCGTATCGGGGCTTATTTTTTTAATTTTAGCTTTTTTAATCACAGGTGATTTTTTTAGTTTTTTCTCTCCTTCTTCTAAATTAAAAGTATAAAGGCTAATAGGACGATCTACTGAAAGATCAAGCAGCTGAGCTAAATAACTCGTCTTTAAAGTCTCTTTTTGCGAGCTCTTTTGAATGATTGCTGCAATATGATATTTTTCATCTTGAGTGCGCAAATGCCTTACATGCAAATAATAAAGCCAGCCCATAAAAGCTGTTCCAGAAACTAGTAAGGTAGAAATTAAAATCCAGAGCACTGCAGATAGAGGAGGGAGTTTTTGCTGATCCTTCAAAACACGTTTCCTAAATTGTCTGTTTATCTAACAAAGAAATAGTTTCTTGGCTAACTAAAGTAATATCTCCTGCTCCTAAAGTTACTAAAACTTGGTTTTGCAGTAGAGTTTGACTGAAGTGATGCGCTAAAGCTGCTCTAGAAATATAGTGACAACAGCTATGTTTTTTTTGAATTTCAAAAGCTACACTCTTTCCCGATAGATGGGCAATCGGCTGCTCTCCTGCGGAATAGATATCTGTTACAATGACCTGATCGGCAAGGTCAAAGCATTCTTGATATTGATGGAGGCATTCTAAAGTCCGGCTATAGCGATGGGGCTGAAAAAGTACCACTAAATTTTTATTTGCAATGGCATTTTTAATTCCCTTTAATGTAGTGGTAATTTCTGTAGGGTGGTGAGCATAGTCATCAATAAATAAAATATCATTGATTCTCCCTTTTTGCTCGCATCGTCTCTTAATCCCTTTAAAATTACTAAGGCTCAAACGAATAGAACATTCTAAAATCCCTAAAGATAGTGATAAAGCAAAAACAGCAGCAGCGTTAAGTACATTATGATGGCCCACTGCATTTAAAATAATATTGCTGTAGGTGCTATCTTTATAACGGAGATCAAAAGAAGTACAAAATCCTTGTTGAGACACCCTACTTATTTTCCAATCACAGTGGGAGCTAAATCCATAAGACGCTCCTTTTAAGTTCATGGAGCTAAGCTCTTTATCGTCGCCACACCAAAAAAGGTGTTTTTCACATCTCACTTGAGCGATAAATTTCTGAAAAGCGCGCTTTAATTGCTGAAAGTCATTTTGATAATTGATGAGATGGTCAAAATCAATATTGGTAATGATAGCACCATAAGGTGAATACTTTAAAAAAGAACAGTCGCTTTCATCTGCTTCTAAAACAAAGTAATCACTACTACCTAACCCAAAATTTTCATTAGAAGCGATTAATATGCCGCCAATTGCAAAAGTCGGCTCATAATTTGCCTCTTGTAAAACAGTACTTAAAAGAGCTGAAGTTGTTGTTTTACCATGCGTTCCTGCTACTGCGAGCGACTTTTGCTCGTGAATAAGGGTAGCTAATAGATCGGCGCGGTGCAAAAGCTTGCACTTTTTCTCTATAGCAGCTTGATATTCTGGATTTTCTGTTTTAATGTCGCTACTATAAACTACAATAGAATTAGGGCTTACTTGCGAAGCGAGCTGACCTTTATAAATATAGGCGCCAGCTTGAACAAGCGCTTTGGTACGGCCATTCACTTCAGAATCGCTACCAAAAACTTTTTCTCCTCTTTTTAAAAGAATTTGAGCGAGTGCGCTCATTCCAATCCCGCCAATTCCAATAAAATGATAGTGCATTTTTTTTCTTCTTTCCCTTCTATTTTACAATCTATTTTATTTCATTCATTAAGGTGATCCACCGCCATCTATAAGTTGGTCTAAAACAAGTTGACATAAAGTCTTTTTAGGCACTGTTTTATAAAAACAAATGGCTTTTTTTCTTTTCAAGATAAGGTCTTGCTCTACCATTTTTTTTATCTCTTGAAAAAGTGTTTCTTCAAGAGAAGAGTTTTCCATGAGCTGCGCTCCTCCTTGTACTTCTGCGGTAAAAAAATCGGCATTTTTTTGTTGATGATTTTCTGTCGCATAAGGATAGGGAATTAAAATAGCCGGCACTTCATTTTCGATCGCCTCGGCAATAGTAGAAGCACCGGCTCTTGAGATCACAAAATCTGCTGCTTTCCAACCATACTCCATCTTTTTTTCAAAATCTTTTACACAAGCAGGAAACTGGTAGCGTGCATAAAGCGCAGAAAGAGTCTTTATCTCCTTTTGCTGACCTGTGAAATGAATGAACTGTAAAGGAAGTCCTTTTAAGGCAGGTAAAATTTTCTTCATTACTTCATTAATAGATGCAGCTCCTTGCGAACCGCCAAAAATTAAGATAGTAGTGCGATGATCTTTAAGGCAATAGTAGTCGAGTGCTGATTGCTTATCGACCACTTGCGTTTTTCGGACCGGTAAAGCTACCTCTACCACATTTCCTTTTAAAAATTTTTTTGCCGTTAAAAAATTTACTCCCACAAAAGTGGCATGCGGCGCCATCCATCGATTTGCTTTTCCCGGCAAGCTATTGGCTTCGTGTAGCGCAAAAGGAACTTGGCATAATCTAGCGGCAATTAAAGTGGGAATCGTATGATAACTTCCAAAACCAATAATTAGTTCAGGGCGAAATTGCTTGATCATTTTCAAGCTTTGCCCTACCCCTTTACAAATTTTCCAAAGACTTTTTAAACAGCTTAAAGGACGATAAGGAAGAGAGCTACACTCAATATCTTTAAATAAAAAACGTTGCTGATCAAAAAAAGGAGTAGTTGAAAGATGTCCTCCTGCAAATAGTAGCTCAATAGACGTAGAAACTGCCATTAACTCCTGCGCTAATGCTTGTGCCGGATAGAGATGCCCGCCTGTTCCCCCTGTAGTGATAATGACTCTTTTTTTCATTTGACTCAATTTACCACCATTTTTTTATCAAGAATGTTTAAAAGCAAGCCAATAGCTGCAATATTTGCCATTAAAGAAGAACCTCCTTGGCTAAAAAAAGGAAGATTCAGTCCTGTGCTGGGCAAAAGCCCAGAAACAACTCCTAAATTCATAAAAGCTTGAAAGCTAATTAAAAAAGTGAGAGCTGTTGCTATATAAAAGCCTTGTAAGTCGGCAGCAAAGTGAGCAGCGGCAAAACCTAAATAGGCTACCATCATGTAAAGAAAAATTAAAACAATCATTCCTATAAAGCCAAATTCTTCAGCATAAATCGCGGCAATATAGTCATTTTGCGCCTCGGGTAAATAACTTAGTTTTTGCAAACTACTTCCTGGACCTCGCCCCCAAAACTGCCCTGATCCTGCTGCAATTTTCGCTTGATAGGGTTGGTGTCCTTTTCCCCGAATATCTAACTCAGGATGAAGATAGACATTTAAACGCGCGGTAACATAGGGGAGGTTATAAGCTGAAACGGCGCCTACTACCATTAAAATAGATAAAGGTAGAGCCCAGTATTTGAAACGAATACGCGTGATCACGCACATGACAATGGTAGTGACAAAAATCACTCCTGCTGTTCCATTGTTGGGCTCGACTATAATAAGCACCATGGGCAAAGCCGCAATTGCTACCATTTTACAAAAACGTTTAAGGTCCATCGTTTCTACCGGGAAAACTGTCACATAATAAGTCAGGAAAATAGGGACGATATATTTTACAAACTCTGAAGGCTGAAAAGAAAAACCTGCCAGTGCAATCCATCTTTTTGAGCCATTAACCTCGCGGCCTACTCCGGGAATTAAAACTGCAACTAAAAGTAAACAGAAAAATCCAAGTAAGTAAGGACTAATGAAGATGATTTTTTTATAGCCAAACTTGAAAATAATGGTAGCTAATAATATGCCACCAAAAGCATATAGAATTTGTTTTACTAAGGCTTGATGAGTACTACGCTCCAAAGCATGGTCTAACACCTCTGCAGAAGAGGTATCAAAAATCATAGCAAGTCCGATCGCAAATAAAAGAGAGACTACTAAAAGAAGAGTAGAGCGATAATATTTTAACATACATTTAACATTTGTTCTTAAAGCTACTTTAAATTTTTCGATGAACTTTAAAAAAATTAAAGTAGCTATCTTTTCTTATTTGACGCGAATACGGTCGCCAATTTTCAAATTACGTGCTTTTTCTTCATCTAAATGGTTGAATTTTAAAATTTGTTCGTAATTAACCCCATACTGTTTTGCAATTTTCCAAGGGCTTTCTCCGCTTTTTACCACATGATAAACTGCGTTTGAGCTTGCTTGCAAAGAGGAGCTGGTGGTTTTTAAAGCGGCGGTTTTCTTTTTGTCAGAATAAGGCATTTTCAATACTTGGCCAATCGATAGCTTTTCTGAGCTAAGGTGATTATGCTCTTTAATAGCTTTGACAGTGGTATGATGAATTTTTGCTAATTTATCAAGAGAGTCCCCTTTCTTTACAACGATCTCTTGACCAGGTATCATCAGCGGTTTTTGTTCTTCTTTTTGTTTTGGCTCTTCTTTTACCGTCTCTTTTTTTTCGACCTTTACCTCTTTCACTTCTGTTTCTGGAAAGTAGAGCTCCTCTTCTTTCACTGCTGCTAAAACGGAAGGATTTAAGTTTTCAATTTCCTGATCAATTTCATCGAGCGGCGCCTCTTCCTGTAAGTAGCGACTATTGAAATCATTATTAATAGGTGGCGCTTCTGCTAAAGCGGATTCAAAT
>CATLPS010000096.1 GCA_950054535.1 uncultured Chlamydiae bacterium
AATAGGAGAAGGATAACCTTTTAGTAAAATTTTAAATGAATCTTTCTTGGAAGAATTGTGCGCTTTAGAAGAGAAAGTTAACACCCCTTGGCTCATTTGACCCATAGAAAAATTTAAACAAAGAGGGGAGGTGGGAAGACCTTCGAAGGTAAAAAAGCGCAGTTTTTTAAGTTTTAAAGGCTTTTTTATTACTTTTTCCCATCCATCTTCAAGTAATTTTTCCACTAAAAGCTTGCAAGTAACCGCCTTATTTTTAGGGTCATGCGAAAAGCATACTTTTACGTCCGTATCCATGATTAACATCAGGTCTTGCGCCATAACCAATAAATGAAGAACTTGCTGAAATTCAGAAATTTTTTGCTGTTGTTGATAAGCTTGATGGATTTTAACGCCAGTGATAGCCAGTCCTGTTGAAAGAATCAACAAGACGACTAACATTTCTAATAAAGTGAAGCAATACCTTTTAAGCAAAAGCATCAATTATTGGTTATCTTTTTTAAATAAGGAGCCTTTTCCCTTATTAAGATACTCATTGTATTTATCAGAGATAACGATTAAATCACCTTTCTCATCGGTATCGAAGCGATAAGGCTGTCCCCAGCCATCTTTTAAAAGCTCATCGCTATTTTTTACAAGCGGTGAGTTTTGAATCACTGTTTTGATATTGCTAAGGTCTTCACTAGCATTAGTAGCCATGTGCAAGTCCACAATTGTCTTAATTTTTTCTATCCCATTTTTCGTTTTAAAAGCTTTACCCTCTTCTAAACTTCCTGTGTAATTGTAGGCAATGACACCAGTAATCATGGCAATTAAAAACATGACAATCATCATTTCAATTAAAGTAATACATCTTTTTTTAAGGCGTTTTAGTTTCATCTATTTTTCCTTTTTTATTTTATCACCAATTTTTTTAAGTAGGAGCAAAAGAGCTAACGTCGGTTAACGGAAGCATAATAGCCAGCAAGACAGTCCCAATAATAAGCCCCATCACAATTAAAATAATGGGCTGAGAAAGAGCCATCACGCGATCTAACGTCTTTTCTAACTCTTGCTCATACATATCTGCAATAGAGCTCAACATATTGATGGTGGTTCCAGACTCTTCGCCCACTGCAAGCATTTTTGAGACTAAACTTGGAAAGTATTTTGAGCGGCCAAGTTCATAGCTTAAAGAGCGTCCTTCAATGATCTTAGCTTCTGCTACTTCAATTTCTTTTTCTAAAATAGAGTTTTTGATCACTCCTTTAGAAATTCTCAAAGACTCAATCATATTTAGGCCGCCTTGCAGTAAGGTGCCCATTGTACGGCAAAAACGCGCCACTGCAGTTTGGATGACAAGCGTACGAATAACAGGCAGGCGCAATAGCGTTTTTTCTATCCATAGCTTACCTTTGTCTGTTTTAAAATACCAAATTGCAGTCCCAACTACTCCAATGATTAAAGGCAGATAAAGCCACCAATAGGTGCGAAAAATATAACTTAAACCAAGTACTGCGCTGGTAAAAGTGTTTAGCTCTCTTTCTGCAAAAATAGACTCTAAAGAAGGGACCACAAAGCCAAGTAACATACAAACAATCAAAAAAGAAAATCCGCCTAAAATACATGGATAGATCATAGCAGTGGAGATCTGTTTTTTTAACTTCATCTGGCGATTTAAAAAAACAGTAAGTTTTTCTAATACAGTTCCTAGTAGCCCCACAGCCTCTCCTGCAGCTACCATTCCACAATAGAGCTTGTTAAAACTTTCGGGATACGTTGCCATTGCTTTTGAAAGAGGGACGCCAGATTTGATTTGCTCGCATAAACTTAAAATAATTCGGTGATAGCTTTCGCCACGCGTCTGCTCCTCAATTGCAATCAAGCTCTCGTAAAGAGGAATGCCGGCATTAATCAGTTGAGAGAGCTGAATTGTAAAAGAGAGCAGGTTTTCTCCTTTAAAATGCTGTTTTTTATTAAACTTTGTTTTTGTACGAATTTGCGTAACTAAAACACCTTGCTCTCTTAGTTTAACTTTAGCATCTTGGTCGCTACTGGCCTCTATATGTCCAGAGCGCCTTTTACCACTGCTATCAACATAATTATAATGGTAAAGCGGCATAAGTACTATTCTTGCTCCTCAATACCACGAGCTACACGCAGCACTTCTGCTACAGTGGTCTTTCCTGCTTTTACCATTTCGGCGCCATGACCTAGCAAACTAATCATTCCCTCTTTAAGAGCAATTTTCCTCATTTCAATGGCATCGGGGCTCTGGACAATCTGTTTGTTAATTGCATTATTGACAGGCATGAGCTCATAAATTCCTTGTCTGCCTTTAAACCCAGTTTGATAACAATGAGCGCAGCCTTTTCCATAATAAAATTCTTGGGTACTATCTTTTGCAGGATCCATTCCCAGGCTTTTTAGTTCGCCCTCACTTGGTTGATAAGTTTCTTTGCAGTGAGGGCAAATGCAACGAACCAGCCTTTGCGCTAGTACCCCTACAATACAAGAAGAGAGTAAATAAGGCTCTATCCCCATATCGACCAAACGGGTAATGGCCGAAGGGGCATCATTGGTATGCAAAGTACTCAGTACTAAGTGGCCAGTTAAAGCCGCTTGAATGGCAATTTCCGCTGTCTCTTTGTCTCGAATCTCTCCTACCATAATTACATCGGGGTCTTGCCTCAAAATATGTCTAAGACCAGTGGCAAAATCTAGCTTAATTTTATGGTGCACTCCAATTTGAGCAATACCCTTTAAGTTGTATTCTACCGGGTCTTCGATCGTCATGATATTGATAGTGTCATTAGTCATCTCATAAATTGCGCTATAAAGAGTAGTGGTTTTACCGCTGCCTGTAGGCCCAGTCACCAGAACAATTCCCTCTGGTAAAGTAACGAGCTTTTTAAAAATTTTAAGTACCTCTGGGAGCATACCAATTTTATCAAATCCTAAAAGAACGTTTCCTTTATCAAGGATTCTAAGTACAATTCTTTCGCCTCCAGCCACCGGTACTGTGCTGACGCGAAAGTCGACTTCTCTTCTGCCCATTCTTAACTTGATCCGGCCATCTTGAGGAAGGCGGTGCTCGGCAATATCTAGTTTTGCCATCACTTTAACGCGGGTTAGTAACTGATTTTGATACTCTTGAGCTGGCATATGTCTATTTTGTAACACACCATCAATGCGATAACGAACTCGTAGGCTATTTTCTAAAGGCTCAAAATGAATATCGGAAGCACCTTGTTGAATTGCTTCTGATAAAATCAAATTTAAAAGCTGAATAACAGGAGATTGGCGCGTACTATTATCTAAAAGATCAAAGACTTCTATATCATCATCTGAGCGAGAAGATTCGGCTTGTCCCCCCATATCGGCAATTAGTTGAGAAGCAGCTCCATGCTCTGTATTATAGCAGTCATGAATAGCAGCTAAGATTTTTTCTTGTGGCGCATAGACAGCTTCTACCTCACAGTTGAGTAAAAAGCGCAACTCTTCTAAAGGGGCGAGATGAAGAGGATCGGCAACTGCAATGATCACAATACCGTCTTTTTCTTCAATGGGTAACAAAGTATGTTTTTTTGCAAAGCTATAGGGAACTTGTTGGTAGCGCTCTTTACTTAAAACAAGGTTGGAAATGTCTGTATAAACTTTCATACCAAACTGCTCCGCTAACTGAGCAGTTTGATCCTCTACTTCCTTTTCAAAAGAACTATTCGCATTCACACTCATGTTCTTCGTCTCCATAACTGTCGGGAATATAGTAACGAGAAGGCTGTCTACCAAACAACATAGAAAGTCCTCCTTGCATTAGGCGATTTTTTTCATATTGACGTGCATCTTCTAAACACTCTAGGAAATAAGGAACATCGCCTGGTCTTAAAGAAAGCATTTCTTGGCGTAAACAGTTGAGCTGTTCTTTTGGATCTTTAATAATGCGAGGAGTAATAAAAATGAACATTTCTGTACTGGTATCTTTTAGAGTATTAATACTAAAAAGTTTTCCAATGCCTGGTAGTTCTCCAATAAAAGGAATGGCATCGCGATTATCATCAATTGTTTTTCTGCGCAGTCCGCCAATAATGACGGTTTCTCCATCTACCACATCGACTTCGTTTTTAATAATACGTCTAGTCACTCTTGGTCTAGAGTTGTTACCAGGATGGACAGTGTCAAAAATAATATCTGTTTCTAAAGTAACATAATCTTGGCAATCAGAAGAGCTATCTTCGCTCATGTGAATAGTGGGTTTCATGCTGATAGTAATTCCATACTGCTTACGCGTAAATGCTTCACCGCCTGTAAAAGTTCTACGATTTGAATTGCTATCGTCTCCAAAAACATTTCCTTCACTAACAGAAATTTCTTCGTTAATCGTAATAGTAGCGCTTGTCTGATTAATGGCTAAAATAGAAGGGCTGGAGTTAATTTGTACATCTTCTTGCGAAAGTAAAAACCGGTAAGCTAAATCAAATGCTGGAATTCCTGAATCTGATTTTTTGCGACTTAAGAAAAACTCTGTTACTCCAAGCCGGCTCGGCTCATTATCAAAGTCATAATCGCTATCTCGCACTCTAACTGTATTGAAAAAGAAGCCGGAACGATCGACGTTACGGGCAATATTTTCTCCAATTCTTAGTAAGTTAAGGCCAAATGTGTTTTCTTTTTTTAATACTTTTTCAAATAGCAGTGTTTCAATTTGTACCATCTTTTTGGCCACATCAAGTCTAGCGATCAATTCTTTGAGTTTAGGTAAGATGTCTGCTTCCACTACCATCACAATAGAGCCAGTTTTAGAATCCACTATAAAATTTTGTCTTCCTTCATTTGGGTCGCTTTCCACAATAATACCAGGTTCAGCAGGCAGTGGATTGACAACGCTACCTCCGCCTACTGATTGATAAATGCCATCTTGCGCTAAAATTCCTGCTGCCGGCTCGGGAAGTAAGGAAGCGGCTGGTTCGCGTAGCGAGCCCCCTTCATCAAAGCCTACGTTAGAAGAGACCATCATTGCATAGACGCGATAAAGAACATCAGCAAGTTCTTGGGCATTCGAGTTTTTCACCGAATACCAAAAAATTTCCCGATCCCTAGCTCCACCAATTTGCGATTCAACATTTTTAATAATTTCTTCTGCTTTTCTTACCTCGTCTCTAGAGCCTACCAAAAATAAAGCCTGAGCCATGTTTTCTAAGATGACCACTTTAAGGCCGCTCATCTCTGAGCCGCCGAGGCCATCTTCTTCTCCTCTGGCTTGGCGATCAAAAATAGCTTCTAAAATTTTTGACATCTCTTCTGGTGAAGCTTTAGACAGAGGAATGAGACGATAATCTTGCTCTCCACGATTAAGAGAAACAAATTGATAAAGGCGCAAAAGATCTTGTATATCTGTTACACGTCCAATAATTAAAATATCGCGGCCAAGCGTTTGTAAAACAGTAGTGTTTGGATTAATAAATTTTTCTAAAAAAGCAAAAGTACGCCGCACCTCAGAAGGTTCAGGAGAAAGAAGAAAACTGACACGTGTGTCTGGAGGTAGTACCTCTAAATCCTGGGCGCGATTCGTAATCAATTTTAAATTAGAGTTGTCTTCTTTGATTAAATAAAGTTGGCGCAGATAAGGATTTAACGTTTGAATGCCCACTCCGTTTTGACGTAAAATTAGTTCTAACATTTCGCGCCAAGAAGAGCGTGGGATAGGAAGATTAGAATCGACGCTCAACTTAATACTTCCCACCTCGGGAGGAATTAAATAGACATAATCTTGCGAGCCATAATCAATAATGAGCTGTTCTAAATTAGTATCTGGAGAGTGCCAAAGGCCATAATCTTCTTCTAGATTATCTTTAGTGGCCGAAACTCTCCATTGATTTTCCAGCTGGTGAAGCTGCTGTTTTTTTTCGTTAATCTCATCTAATAAGTTACGATAAGCCTCAGGTTTTGAGTCAGACAAATAAAGACGTAAAACTTCTTCGTAGAGCTGTTCAATGCGCTCGTGAATGAGCTGAATTTGTTGATTAATTTGTAAAAGATACTTTTCATTTTCTAAGCCCAGGTCATTTTCGTTATTTTGTAAGTTTGCTTTTTTCTCTTCTATTGACTGCGCATTTAAACTTAAAGAAGAAGCGGAAAGCAAAAATAGTAGTGCGTGATTCCAGATCCATTTTTTTGCCATATCAAAATTCCTATCTAACCTTTTTATATTTTATTTGAGGTGTAGCAGCTGCTTTAGAAACAGCCTTTGATGTCCTCTGGTTTTTTATCTCTCTTTTATTAAGCGGTTCTTTTTTTTCTACTACCTGTCTTTCTTTGCTTCCATCAGTGCGGCTGCCCAGCTCTTTTTTAGTCTGTTTCAAAGAAGAGAGCATTTTTTCAATAAATTCTTCGTCGTCATCATCATCGTCATCATCATCGTCACTGTTTTTAGCCGCAGGTTTTTTAGCAGTGGCTCTGGGTTTGCTATTTTGCATTGTAAGTTCAACAGTCTCTGTGTTACTGCGACTAATATTATAAAGCGTTCCAATCATAGTTTGGCGATCTTCTTTGCTCTTCCACCCTTCAAAAACAAAAAGCATGCCACGCTCTTTTCTCTGTACGTAGCGATCAATTTCCTCTGGGGTTTGTAGCTTTTTCCAGCCTTTCGATGTTAAAAGTAACCAGTCATTTGGTCGAATTACTGTCCGTGTTTTATTAATTTCAAACAGGTTTTGCGTCTTAGTACGAGCGCCCACAAATTTAAAAGCTTGCTGGATTGCTTGGCCGTTATTTGCTCTCCAGGGCTCATTTGACTTAAGTAAGTTTAAAGTAACCTTTGCTTTACCATCGATATTCCAAAGTTCAAAAGCAATCAGTCGATCATCGATTTTTTTTACAGATAACAAAGGTAGGTCTACTGTTTTTTGGCCAGGCTCTATTTGCTGCCAGCGACCATCTTTCCAAACCAAACTTTCACCTGCTTTTACAAAAACATAGTAAAGATCCTCTCCTTCGCCAAAATCGATACGTTCTCTTCCTTGTGCAAAAGCAAATTCTTTGCCGCCGTGATTTTCTAAAAATTTATCAGGACCATACCAGCGTGCTTTTAAACGCGCAAGTAATGTTCCATCTACTCTCATTTGATCAATTTCCCAATTAGCGCGCGGTGCAATAAACTCTTTTTCAGGTAGGCGAAATTGTGCATAATGGGCAGGTTCTTTGACTTT
>CATLPS010000097.1 GCA_950054535.1 uncultured Chlamydiae bacterium
CCAAAGTTTTTTGCTTAGTAATGCGATAGCGCGTCGCAACGATAGGCGCGAAGCTATAAAGTTCGACCTGTTTTTTTACTTTTTGTAATAAAGCAAGATCAGTGACATGATTTAAAATAATAAGGTCTGCCCTCTTTAACTCTTTTACCTCTTCGCGTAAGTAGCCCCGCGGCAGCAGGTGCTGTTGGCCAAAAGGGTCATTGGCGTCCATTACTACTAAGTCAAAATCGCGATTCAATTTGCGATGTTGCAGCGCGTCATCGAGTAGCAAAATTTGCGCTCCTAAGCCAAAAGCAATTTTTGCCGCCTCTTTGCGATTGCGGCCTGCTATTACAATTGTTTTAGGAAATTTTAAAGCATAGAGGTGAGCTTCATCGCCGCAGTCACTCGCCGCAACTAAGGGGCCTGCTCCTTTACAAACAATGGTAGGCTGTTTGAGAGTTTCTGCTTTTGAGCGGTAGCCTCTGCAAAGCACGGCAACGAGATATTTTTTTTCTAGCTCTTGAAGAAGAAGTAAAATCAGCGGCGTTTTTCCAGTGCCACCTGCTACAATATTGCCTACACTAAGGACTAAAGGGACAGGGGCAATATAGCAGCGCATCCAATCTTGGTCATAAAGCCAGTTTCTTACTTTAGAAAAACAGTGATAAAGCCAGCTAATAGGCAACAGCACGCTCTTGATGAAACTAGCTAGTCGGCCCTTTTTTCTTCCGGAAATAATGGATTTAAAATAACGTTCAAATCGTCTAATCGACATGGATTTAAGCTTTTTAACTAAGGGGAAACATTAGATTTTCCATCTGTTCAATCATGAGATGAATAGCTGTCATGTGCGCCTCTTGAATGCGGTCCGAATGGCCAAAACCGCGAATAATTAGCTCGAGGTCTGCTACGCCTTTTAACTGGCCACCTTCTTTGCCTAAAAAAGCAATGGTGGTCAATCCAAGTTCTTTGGCTTTGGCAAAAGCATGAATAATATTCGCAGAGTTTCCGCTAGTAGTTAGGCCAATAAACAGATCGCCTGGCCTGCCAAACGCCTCTATACTTCTGGCAAAAACTTGTGCAAAACTTAAGTCATTACTAACGCAGGTAAGGTGGCCTGGATCGCTCAGCGCAATCGCCGGTAAAGCGCGCCTTTTTGCACGAAAAAAACCTGTCAACTCTTCGGCAAAATGCATGGCATCACATAGGCTACCGCCATTGCCAGCAATCAGGACTTGATGGCCCGATTGAAAAGTTTTTGCTAGTAGCTGAGCGCTACTTAAAATAAATGCAATAGCGCAAGGCTCTTTTAGTTGATAAATTGCTTCTACAGAATGATCAATTGCTTGCAGAAGAGAGGATAAGATTTTTTCTGGCATATCATTTAAGTATTAGGCGTAAGCATCAGACGCAGATGAATAATATTTTATTTGAATAACAAATAAAAAGAATAAAGGAAAAATAGTAAAAAATCACGTAAAAAATAGAAAAAATAAAAAAGTTTTTTAGGAGTTTTTGTGGGAAAAAAAGCGGAGGTGCTTTAATTTAAAAGAGATAAAGATAAAATAAAACAAAAGAGGTAATCTCCATGTCACCACGTCCCTTTACCTTGCCTTTAGGTGCACCTGCGCCAGATTTTCACCTAAAAGCTACCGATAAAAAATTTTATGGTTTAAAAGACTTTAAAGATCATGCCGCACTAGTTATTTTTTTTACTTGTAATCACTGTCCTTTTGTCAAAAATTCTGATGAACTCACGCGAAAAACTGTAGAAAAGTACCAGGCAAAAAACGTAGGGTTTGTAGCTATTAACTCTAATAGCGCCAATAGTTATCCTGAGGACTCTTATAAAAAGATGTGCGAGCGCATGCAAGAGCAACACTTTCCCTGGCTCTATTTGCACGACGATAGCCAGCAAGTTGCTTTGGCCTATGGCGCTTTAAAAACGCCTCACTTCTTTTTATTTGATGAAAATCGCCATCTTCTCTATACCGGCCGGGCAGTGGATTTTCCCAAAGATCCAGCGAAAGTAACTACTAATGATTTAGAAAACGCGTTAGAAGATTATTTTCATCAGCGCCCTATCAAAACTCCTTTGACTAACCCCATTGGATGCAATATCAAATGGGAGGGAAAAGAGAAGCACTGGATGCCGGCTGAGGCGTGTGACTTAGTCTAATTAATAAAAAAAAAACCACTTTACTAAAAAACCTTTTTTAATTGTTATTGATAATTAAATTTTATTAAATTATCATTAATTTCATTATTTATTAATAACAGTTAAAAAGAGGGGTTTTTTTCATGAAACTAAGTCATACTGTTTTGCTTTTTTGCTTTTTTGCTTTTTGTTCTTTGTTTACATTGCCATTAAGTGCCAAGTCGCATCACCGCTCTCGTCATCACCATCGCTCGCGCACCTCTATTGGAGTCAATGTCAATCTTCATGCCACTCCTAGAGCCTATGCGCCGCCCGCCCCTGTCTATTACTATCAAGCGCCTACTTACGTCACGCATCATCAGCATTTTCCTGGGTATTATGAGCAAGTGACGGTAGTGCAGCCAGCGCCAGCTCCCGTGATCGTGCAGCCAGCGCCGCGTCCATCTATTGCTCTCTCTTTTGCGCCTTTCTTTTCTTTTTGGTCGCGTTAAAACTTTTTCTTTTTTGCTAATAAATCCATCCTCCTCTAATGTAGGCCTTAATAGAGGAGGATGAGTATGTGGTTAACTTTACTTGCGCTTATAAGCGCGGCAGCTGTGGCCTCTTTTGCAGAGCTTTTCCCTTTGCACCATTTTCCCTTGCCTATTGCCGCATTGATGTGGAGCGCTACCTCTCTTTTGTTTTTACTTGCGCTTTTTTTAAATATCTCTCTTCTTTCGCCTTTAGCCCGTCTGGAGCAAGCTTTTGCACCAAACTTAATGACTTTAATGCTTAAAAAAAAAGCCATCTCTTTTTATCGTTTAAGCCTAATGATAGGGGCATTCGTAGCCTATTTGTTCTCTTTGGCTTTTTTGGTAAACGAGCCATATCGCTTATGGTTTTTCTTAAGCTGGTGGGTAATTTTTGGGATGATGATCGATCTTTTTAGAAAGAATTGGTCTGCTTTAGCCCATTTACTAAGCCCTTTTCATTTGGTAAAAGAGGTAGAGGTTAGCGCCAAAGAGGCGGTTAGAGATAGCCAAGATCATGACCTGTGGGCTGCCTTGGATACGCTTTGTGAAATGGCCTTAAGCGCTACTAAGCGGCAAAAAATTGCTTTAGCAACGCAAATAGTGCAAACTTTTTCGCCCATTTTAGGAGCTTTTTATCGCTCCTCCAAAAGCATTAGCCGGCTAAGCCAAGATGAGCAGGTAGCAAAAGAGACAGGGCAAGATGAGATTAGCTATACTCTTTTTTATTTTTTGCAGCGTTTGGAGTTAATCTATGATCAAGCTTTAGCAGCTCAGCTGCAAAGCCTTTGCCGCCAAATCGTAATGACGCTAGGCCGCATCATTCTTCAAGGCGCTAAGCTCGATTTATCTTTGCTTCCTTTTCCCATGCGAATTTTAGTTCAGTTTGCGCTTCAAGCGCAGCAGCGCTACTTACAGCAGATAACAGAGCTGGCAAATAGTACCATTGTAGAAATCGCCAAAACAGTTGTGCAAGAGGCAGACCTTGCGCACGCCGAGCTGTTACCGCCTTTTATGAGCATGATCAAGGGGCTAGAAAATATTGCCAAAGGTCATTTCAAACAGAACAAATTTGCCGATATCGATACCTTGACGCAGCCTTTAACTGATTTAAAAAAATTGCTTAAGCATCCCAATATCGCTCAACACGCAGACCTGCCTTTCATTGAAAAAGAGATGGAGCGGGCCTTAGCGGAGTTTGAGGCGCTTAAGCAAGTAATGGCAGCGATGCCTACCATTCAGGAACAAGCAGAGACAGAGCCCCTTAAGTAAAGGTAAGTTTTTTAATTGAAAAGACAAAAGTAGTCGGGCAAAGGCGCGGTAAACTCTACTATTTTTTTGGAAATGGGGTGAGGAAGCGTTAAGCGCAGATGGTGCAGAGCAATGATTTCGGCAGGTAGCTTCTCTGTTTGACTTCCATAGCGTAGATCGCCACAAATAGGGTGCCCAATTGCTGCAAACTGCGCGCGAATTTGATGGTAGCGACCAGTCTCTAACTCAATTTCTACTAAACTTACCTGATTTTTTGTTTCGATTACGCGATAGCGCAGCGTAGCTAGCTTTGCCTCTTTTTTTGCTACAGGAAAAACCTTCGCATGGTGCGCCTCATGTGTAAGATAATGCTGCAATCGCCCGCTTTGCCACAGCGCGCCTTCTACCCACGCTAAATAGATTTTTTGACTCTTGCGCTCGCGTGTAAAAGATTGGATGCGGCTAAGCGCCTTGCTTGTTTTAGCGAAAAGAACTAGCCCGCTGACTGGCTTGTCCAAGCGGTGAGTGGCCTCTAAAAAAACTGCGCCTGGTTTATGATCGCGCTCTTTTATCCATTGTTTAGCCGCCTGCTCTAAACTGGGCTGCTCTGTACCGCTAGGCTGCGTAAGTAGTAAAGCTGGCTTATTTAAAAGTAAAAGATGGTTATCTTCATAAATGATCTCCACCATGACTTTTAAGACCTTTGCCTTAAAGCTTCGTAGAGCATCAAAGTAGTTGCCATGGCAACGTTAAGGGAGTCTGCTACACCATGCATAGGGATACGTACTTGCAAAGTAGCTTGCTCCATCCATTTTTGCGAAAGACCAAGCTGCTCCGTTCCTACGGCAATTGCCACGGGGCCGCTAAGGTCAACTTGAGTAAATGTTGCGCAAGCGTGCGGAGTGGCGGCCAAAATAGTGACTTTGTGTTTTTTTAGCCAAGCTAAGGTAGCGTCGCTGCTCTCTTCTAAAACGGGTAGGGTGAAAAGCGTTCCCACGCTAGCTCTGACAACATTAGGGTTAAAAAGATCGGTGCAGCGATCACACACAATAAGGCCATCTGCTCCTACTGCGTCAGAAGAGCGCAAGATGGTACCTAAATTACCTGGCTTTTCGATCGCCTCTGCAATCACAAAAAGAGGGGCACGGGGGCTATTTAAGCTTTTTTCTAAATCTAAAAAAGAGGCTCTTTTTTGCGGGGCGATAGCAAGAAGGCCATCTGGGCGATCGCGATAGGCGATCTTGGCAAAAACGGGCCGGCTGCACTTAATGAGTGAGGCGCCTGCTTGCACGGCTTTTTTAATTAGCGCAGGTTCATTACTGCCCAAAAAGAGCTCTTCGCAAATAAAAAGTGTTTGTAGAGACCAATTTGACTGCAGAGCGCGAAAAATTTCGCGATAGCCCTCGATTAAAAAAAGCGCGCTTTCATCCCGGGTCTGTTTTTGCCGCAATTTTAAAACAAACTTTACTAAAGGGTTTTGTAGGCTGCTAATCTCTTTCATGACGCCTTCTCTTTAGTCCATCTAGCAAAAGTGCCGCTAGGCAAATCGAAAACTTTTTCTGTGCCTTGTAGTACCATCTCGCCGGACTGTACTTTTCCGCTCTTCCCTTGCATGATTTGGCTAAGTAGGTGGTGCATTACCAAAGGAGAAAACCCTGGGGTATGGCAAGAAAAAAGGAGAAAAAGAGGTTGGTCGCTTAATAGCTTTTTGCACTCTTGTAAAAGCGGGATGATCTCTTCTTCGATTTTGAAAAGCTCTCCTTTAGAGCCGCGGCCAAAGCTAGGTGGGTCTAAGATAATTCCTTCATAGCGCGATCCTCTTTTGAGCTCGCGCGCTAAAAACTTTCTCCCATCTTCTACAATCCAGCGAATAGGCGCTTGCTCCAGGCCGTTGAGCTTGGCATTTTCTCTTGCCCAGCTCACCATTCCTTTAGAGGCGTCAAGATGGCAAACGCTTGCGCCTGCTTTAGCCGCCGCTAATGTAGAGCCGCCCGAATAGGCAAAAAGGTTTAAAACTTTAGGTTTTTCTTTAAGGTTAGAGGAGGATAGCTGCTCTTGCAGCCACTGCCAGCTCGCCTCTTGTTCGGGAAAAATTCCTAGATGGCCAAAATCAGTTAAAGAGATTTGAAAGGTGATCCCTTTAGTGGTGAGGCTCCATGAGTCTGGTAAGGGGCGATAAAAGGTCCAACGATGATTTTGTTCTCTTGAAAAAAGCGCATCGGCTTTTTGCCACTCTTTTTTGGCCAAATTTGGCTTCCAAACCGCTTGGGCACAAGGTCTAATGATTAGGTAGGGACCAAACTGCTCTAGTTTTTGTCCATCGCCGCTATCCACTAAGCGATAACCCTTTTCGCTCATCTTTTTCTCCTAAAAAAACGCGTTTTCATTTTTGTTGTCTATCACTTTACCTGTTTGCGAATTGAAAAGACAGCGCTCTGTCAAAAAAATATTGTTCTTCGATTTTTTATAAAAGTAATTAAAATTTTAATTTATTAAAAAATCCTAGTCTTAATAAAAACTAAACAGGGAATAAATAAACAATTAACTTTAATTATTACGTTTTCTTTGTTATATTTGTAGTTATAAATAAAAACAAACCTAAAAAAAGGGGTTAATATGCAAGCAACTTCAAATATAAACTTTAAGCCTTTAAGCAAAGCAGAGCAATTAGTTTTCAATAAATTTGAATACAATATTAATAAAAAAAATAAAGGCATCATTCAAAAAATAAAAAATTTAATGAATAGCTTGAAAATTCGTTTATTTATCGGTTCCAAACAATGTGAAAGAAAAATGAATGAGTTCAATAATAAATTTCATTGTATTTCAAATTTTCAAATAAATAGAGGATTTTCTCAACAAGATGTAATAGCCTCTACGTTAAATGCTTTAAAAGCAGGAATTACTAGTGGTGAGCTTTACCAATTGAAAATAATTTCACTTACATCCAGAGAAGTATCTCAAAAAATACTGGAGGAGGAAGAAAAAGCATTTAGATCAGCCTCAGAAGCAATAGAAGAAGAAATGAACAAGTTTTTAACAGCAAAAGAAGCACAAAGAGCAGCAGAAGCACAAAGAGCAGCAGAAGCACAAAGAGCAGCAGAAGCACAAAGAGCAGCAGAAGCACAAAGAGCAGCAGAAGCACAAAGAGCAGCAGAAGCACAAAGAGCAGCAGAAG
>CATLPS010000098.1 GCA_950054535.1 uncultured Chlamydiae bacterium
ATTTATCTTTTTTTTTGTTAATATCGATTTTTCAATTGATTTAGAGGAGAGATAAATGACAAATCATGCGATTGCCCGTATCACAGCAGTAGGCGCCTACCTTCCTCCGCGCACCCTTACTAATAGCGACTTAGAAAAAATTGTCAATACTTCCGATGACTGGATTTTTTCCCGGACGGGAATGCGTGAAAGACGTATTGCGGAAAAAGAGGAATGCACTTCTGATATGGGCGCTAAAGCGGCTTTAAAAGCGCTTTTTGCTTCTAATTTACCGGCAAATGCTATTGAGATGATTATAGTTGCTACAATGAGCCCGGACTATATTTCTCCTAGTACAGCAGCCTTAATCCAAGCTAAAATTGGTGCAGAAAGAGCCGCTGCTATGGATATTCAAGTGGCTTGTTCTGGTTTTGTGTATGGACTTTCTTTGGCAAAAGCCTATATTGAATCGGGTATCTACAATCAGGTTTTAGTGATTGCTGCAGAAAAGATGTCTGCCTTTATCGATTATCAAGACCGCTCTTCTTGTGTCTTATTTGGAGATGGAGCAGGCGCTGCTATTGTTGGTAGTAAAGGGAGCGGACTTGCAATCAATACAACTTGTTTAGGAGCAGATGGGCAGTTAGCAGACCTATTTGTCATTCCAGCTGGTGGAGCAAAGCAGCCAGCTTCCAAAGAAACTGTAGATCAAAAACTGCATTATGTCAAAATGGCTGGTAGCGATATCTTCAAACATGCTGTAAGACGAATGACAGCTGCAGCCAAAGAGTGTTTAGAAAAATCGGGCTTAAAAGAAGAGCAAATCAAATGGTTAATTCCCCACCAAGCAAATATTCGCATCATCTCAGCGGTAGCTAAGCAATTTAATTTGCCCATAGACAGGGTGTACAAAAAAACATTGCCAAAATATGGCAATACCTCTGCTTCTACAGTAGCAATCGCATTAAGCGAGCTGCTCGAGCAAGAGCAATTACAAGAAGAAGATCATCTTCTTTTAGTAGCTTTTGGTGGAGGCCTTACGTGGGGAGCTTCCATTTTAACCAAAATAACAGAACCTGTCTGAAGAGGAATAAAAAATGTCATTGGAGACAGATAAAAAAACAGTTGCCGCTATCTTTCCTGGGCAAGGAGCGCAATATGTAGGAATGGCCAAAGATTTTATAGAAAACTTTTCTACCGCTCGCCTTTTATTTGAAGAAGCAGATGAAATTTTAAAGTGTTCTTTATCAAAAATAATTCTGCAAGGACCCTTAGAAGAATTAACCAAGACCAAAAATAGCCAAGTGGCCATCTATGTTACGAGTATGGCTATCTATTCTGTTGCCCAAGAGCTCTACAACTTTCAGCCCAAAGCTTATGCAGGATTAAGTCTGGGGGAGTATAGCGCTTTAACGGCCGGGCAATATCTCTCTTTTGAGCAGACTCTTTTGTTAGTACGGTTAAGAGGAGAGCTGATGAACCAAGCTTGTCAAGCGCGTCCAGGGACAATGGCAATAGCGATTGGCCTTGACTGCGCCCAAGTAGAAAAACTGGTAAAAGAAATTAACTTACCAAATGATTTGTGGATTGCTAACTATAACTGCCCAGGACAAATTGTTCTTTCAGGAAGTTTAAAGGGAATCGAGCAAGCCTCTTTGGTTGCCAAAGAGCATGGCGCAAAGCGGTTTTTGCCTTTAAATGTACATGGAGCATTTCATAGTGGTTTGATGCAGCCTGCCCAAGAAAAACTAGCTCCTTTTCTCCAACAAAAAGAGTTCAAAGCCGGTAAAGCGCCTTTAGTAATGAATGTTTCGGCAAGTTTTGTTGCTGAAGCTGAACAGATAAAAACAAATCTTATTCAGCAAGTGACGCAGCCGGTTCGCTGGGAGCAATCGATCGAAGAGATGAAAAGAAAAGGGATTGATTTGTGTATTGAATTTGGTCCTGGTAAAACACTTGCTGGTTTAAATAGACGCATGCATCTCAACACACTATCAATAGAAAAAGTAGAAGAACTAGAGCAGCTAGCCTCGCTTTAACAAAAGGAAAAAATAGTCATGGCGCAATTATTAAAAGGAGAGGTTGCTTTAATTACAGGCGGAAGCGCAGGCATTGGAGAAGCAATTTCTGAAAAATTTGCCAAAGAAGGTGCAAGTGTAATTATTTTTGGAACTAATTTAGAGCGGGGAGAAAAAATAGTGCAGCGCATTCGCTCCCTTTATCCTGACTGTAAAATTTGTTTTTATGCAGTCGACGTTTCTAAAAAACAGAGTGTAGAAAGTGCCATAGAAGAGGCGCTACAAGAGTTTCATCGCATTGATATCTTAGTAAATAATGCAGGTATTACTGCAGACCAGCTTTTGATTAAAATGACAGAGGAAGAGTGGGACCGTGTAATTGACACAAACCTAAAAGCTTGTTTTCATACTTGTAAAGCCGTTACTCGCTGCATGATCAAAGCAAAAAAAGGTCGTATTATCAACATTAGCTCTATTGTCGGTTTAATGGGAAACCCTGGCCAGACCAATTACGCCGCTTCCAAAGCAGGCATGATTGGATTTTCTAAGGCGCTAGCCAAAGAACTTGCTAGCCGCCAAATTAATGTAAATTGTATTGCGCCTGGGTTTATTGAGACAGCAATGACAGAGAAGTTATCCGAAAAGCAAAAAGAGAGCGCTCTTGCAATGATTCCCATGAAAAGGTTTGGACAAGTAGATGAAGTTGCCGAAGTTGCCTATTTTTTAGCTAGCCCGATGGCTAGTTATCTTACGGGACAAGTAATTCAAGTAGATGGAGGCACTTTGATTTCCTGACTGCTTTCATTTATTCTTTATTTAAGTAAGTAGTACTTATTTTTTAAATAAAATAAGTCATGATTTAGTGATTTTCGTAAGAGAAGTTAGTGATTGATTTTAATTCTCTGCTTTTTAGAGAATAGACGATTTACAAGCAAAGTTTTTGAAAATAGAAAGTAAAGGAGAGTTATGGCTTTAGAAAAAGAGGTCATCGATATCGTTGTTGAGCAGCTAGGCGTAGATAGAGCTGATGTTACAGCTGACAAATCATTTGTAGAGGATTTAAATGCCGATTCTTTGGATTTAACTGAGCTCATTATGACTTTAGAAGAGCGCTTTGGGTGTGAAATTGCTCAAGAAGAAGCAGAAAAATTAAAAACTGTGCAAGATGTGATCGACTATTTAGAAAAAAGAAATGCTGAATAAAAATAAAGCATTTGTTTAAGAAAAAGGGCTTAAAATATCTAGTTTTAAGCCCTTTTTTTTAAGCTGTCTTTTGGAAAGGACGATTTGGGGAAGTTATTTTTGAAATAGCAAAAATAGCGGTAGAACTACAAAGAAAGCCTGGAATCATAGGTAAAAGCTTATAGGTAGTAATAGAGCTATTAATAGAGGGCCAAATCATTACGACTAAAGTTCCTACAACCATTCCCGCTAAAGCTCCATAACGGTTAGCTTTTTTAGAGTATAGACTAATTAAGACAAGCGGCCCAAAAGCGCTGCCAAGCCCCGACCAAGAATAAAGAACGGTATCTAAAATTGTGGTGCTTTTATTAAAAGCGATAAGCAGCGCAACTAATGAAATGACTATAATACTCACTTTAGATACCCAAAGCACTTTTTTTTCTGTTAAATTTTTGTGAAAAATATGGCGATAGAGATCTTCACTAATAATAGAGCCGCAAACTAAAATTTGAGAGTCCATGGTGGACATATTAGCGGCCACTACAGCGCATAAAATAAACCCGGCTAAAAAAGGGTGAAAAAGGTCTTTAACCATTTCTACAAATACCATCTCTGGTTGATCGAGGCCATTTGGAAAATAGGCAATACCAATTAGTCCAATAATTGCAGCGCAAGTTAGCGCTATTACTTGCCAGCTCATACCAAGCCACTTGGAGCGATTCATTTCCGAAACGTGTTGCAGACCCATGAATTTTGTTAAAATATGGGGCATTCCAAAGTATCCCAGACCCCATCCGAGGGCTAAAGAAAGCGTGGTAATCATAGAGTTGAAGTTATCTAACGAAGTAAAATTTAATGGAATCTCTTTTAAATTAGCTACCTGTACAATTGCGTTCCAACCATCAATTTTTTGATAAGCAAAGAGAGGGACTAATATTACCATGCAAAGTAAAAAGACGCCCTGAAATAGGTCTGTCCAAGCAACTGCGGTAAATCCTCCTACAAAAGTATAGATAATCACCACACACATTGCCACAGATAGCCCTATCGCATAATCAATATGAAAAAGGGATTCTAAGAGGTAGCCCATGGCAATAAGGCCGGCAGAAAGATAATGAGTGAGAAAAATAACTAAAATGATAGCGCTTAAAATTTTAATCGATCCCGATTGGTCTTTAAATCTTTTTTCAAAAAAAGAGGAGAGAGTATAACATTCATATTTTTCTGTCATAGTCCGTAGCTTAGGCGCTACAAAATGCCAGTTTAAAAACATACCAGTAATGAGCCCAAGTCCAATCCAAATATGAGGCAGACCCAATAAAAAAATGGTCATGGGAAAGGCCATGAATAACCAAGCGCTCATATCACTAGCATGCGCAGAGATAGCAACTAGCCAAAAATTTAGCGAGCGATTACCAATATTAAAATCTTGAGCGCTGACCTGCTTGCGATGGAAAAATAGACCAATTAAAAGTAAGATAGAAAAATAGGCAACAAAGGCGCCAATAAAGTAAGTTTGCATGAAAAATCCCATATTTTTATCGATCTGTTAGAATGAGCAATTAACGCATTAAATAAAAGCAAGAATTTATCCCAGTGACAATAGAAAAAGAGACGAAAAAGATTTTTCAAAAGATGTTTGATAAGAATAAAAAAGGCAACTACTTGCTCTTTTTAAGTGGTTTAAATTATGATTGATTTTTCTATTTTAAAGATATAGCGAGGAAAAATGAGCAATAATGAAAAGAAAAAAGTAAAGTTAGTCATTATCGGTTCAGGGCCTGCAGGCTATACCGCTGCTATCTACGCTGCTAGAGCTAACTTAGAGCCTGTTTTATTTGAGGGATTTTTTAATGGTCCAGCTGGTGGCCAGTTGATGACTACCACGGAAGTAGAAAACTATCCGGGTTTCCCAGATGGTATTTCAGGCCCTGAGCTGATGGAAAAATTTCGCGCGCAAGCAAAGCGATTTGGCACCACTTTACTGACAGAAGATGTAGAGTCAGTGGACTTTAGTCGTTCTCCTTACCTCATTTATGGAAAAAAAAATCATTATGAAGCAGACGCAGTGATCATCTCTACGGGCGCTGTGGCAAAACGGTTAGATATTCCTGGCGCAAGAGATGGAGAATTTTGGCAAAAAGGCGTAACGGCTTGTGCGGTTTGTGATGGTGCTGCCCCTATTTTTCGAAATCGTCCCTTATTTGTTATTGGAGGAGGCGACACAGCCATGGAAGAAGCTACTTTTTTAACTAAGTTTGGTAGCCGAGTCTATATTGTTCACCGCAGAGATGAACTTAGAGCTTCTAAAATTATGCAAGAGCGCGCTTTAAAACACCCTAAAATTGAAGTGTTATGGAGCTCGGTAGTAACAGCTGTGGAAGGTGATAATGTAGTACAAAGTGTTACTATTAAAGATTTAAAAACAGACCAGGAAAAACAGATGGAAGCAGGCGGTCTTTTTTTTGCAATTGGTCACACTCCCAATACTGCTTTTTTAAACGGTCAATTAGACCTGCATGATAATGGATATATTAAAGTTACGCCAGGAACTGTGCAAACAAGCAAAGAAGGAATTTACGCTACGGGAGATGTGCAAGATCATGTTTATCGGCAAGCAATTACCGCAGCTGGAACGGGCTGTATGGGAGCGATGGAAGCAGAAAGATGGCTGGCTGAGAAGTTAGAAGCTAGCGAATGATCCTACATTTGTTGACTCGTTGTTTTTTATTTGCCTATCTTTTTTTAGCAATGCCGCTTGAGGCAATAGATTACTCGCCTTGGTCAGAGGAACCTTTCTTATTGAATGCTTCTGCTTCTTCTCTCTACCAAAAGTATGCGAAAGTCTCTAGCGGCGATCAGGCTAAAAAAAAAAGAGCTCAAGATGTTTTTTTAACAGCCTCTTTAAATGGTTACCTTCCCAAGCTTTCTTTGCAGTTGCAAGCGATACAAGCATTTACAAAGATGCAAAAAGGAGCAGTAGATCATTTTGCGGCTACTTTGAAGTACCACTATTTAGATGATATAGCCGGAGATTTTATCTCTCTTACTTTTGGTGGTTCTTTCCTTCAACCATTTCGCTGGAGCTTAAAAGACATTAGCTCTTTTCACCATGGATTAGTAGAAGGGGAGTGTTTCCTTGCAATAGGAAAAGAAAAAAGCTATCTAGAAGATTGGGAGCAAAGATGGAGCTTAGTTACCTCGATCGGACTGGCAGAGCAGGGCTCTGCTTGGGTTAGATTAAACTGCGACTATGCCTTTAGGTTTTTAAAAAAACAGACAGGCAAAATTTTTTTTCATTCTTTAATGGGGCTAGGAGACAAAAATCTCAACCTTTGCCATTTTAAAGGTTATGGCGCCATTGCTCATCGCTCTATAGACATAGGGATGCAGTATAGTTATCTTTTTGAGAACTTAAGTAAGCTTCATCTAAAATACGCTTATCGCGTCTATGCTAAAAATTTTCCCTTAAATAGTCAGTGCTTTACGATCGAATATTGCTACGATTTTGCCCTTGATGAATTATTTAGCTTTTAGCTTAAATAAAATTTATGTGCTCCATAACGCAAATGCAGTGGCATACTCATCACAATGGCTAATAGAAATAAAAAGAGTAGGGGAAAAAAAGCGATCAATTAGGGGCTGTGATAAAAGCACAAAGGGTTGGCCAGTTTCTCTATGATTTACTATTTCGATATCTGTCCAGTTAATGCCTTTACTAAGACCGGTTCCAAATGCTTTGGCTACGGCCTCTTTAGCAGCAAAGCGACCGGCAAAATGAAGTGCAGGATTGCTTTTATCTAGACAATATTTTTTTTCTGACGTGGTAAAAATACGATTTAAGAA
>CATLPS010000099.1 GCA_950054535.1 uncultured Chlamydiae bacterium
TCTACATGATGATCATCGCCGTCAAGCAGGCCTGCAGCTAGATTACTTAAAAGAGAAACAAAACGAGGCAGAAAAAAACCTTAATGACCTCATGCTGACCCATGCTTTTTCTTTATCAAAAGAGTTAAATACTCGTGGTTTTGCTGACTCAGGAAAAGAGATGGAGTTTCTTGCTAAAAGCCAACATGAGTTTAAGGAACGATTAATTTCTAACGAACTAGAAATTAAAAGGTTAAAAAATGTGCAAATGGGCAAATGCGTCTATTACGATCAGCTTACTAAAAGCCAAGGAGATCATAATATCATTAACTCCGTATTAGAGGAAATTAGGGACTGCAAACAACAAAGAGATAGTTTAGCGCTTGCTTTAGAAAAAAGCCCCTTTTCTGATTTTGCTCAATTAGAGAAGTTTTTTGTAATACAACAAGCAGAATTAGAGGAAGTAAAAACTCAAATAAATGAGCTAAATGAAATCATTGCTGCTTGCTCTAGTAAAAAAAACGTACCTGTCACTTCTAAACTTTATCATGACCCACGCTATATTATTAAAACGTGGAACACGCGCATTCAAAAAGAGAGAGGGATAAATTTAGAAGAAGAGTATGGGCAATTTTTGCACTATTTAAATCATCTAAAACGACTTTTTATGGTGCGAGAAAATGTCATTCAAAAGCGCTTAACCCATCAGCAGATGCCGTCTACAGAGTTTCAAGGGGTCAATTTAAAAACTGCACAGGACCTTTATCTAGAGTATAGTAAAAAATTAAATGAATTAGAGGCCAAAAAAAGAGAAAATGGCTTTTTAATTCATCAAATGGAAGATGCTAACTTTGAAATTACTTCCTTAAGTACTGTATTAACTGATGCAGTAAGTCATGATAGAATTCAAAAAGCTAGTCGCCTCCTACTAGACTTAAAAGACCAAAACAATCGTACTGAGAAAGAGCAAAGCCAGCTCAAAGAAGAACTTTTTTTAGAAAGATCTTTTTTACTGCTCCATTTACAGCAAACAAATCACCTGCTTACTTTAAATCAAGAACTTGTTAAAGAAAAAATTAGCTCTTTACAAAGCATTATATTAGAGTTAATTCATCAGCATATTTCTGTACTGGAGAAAAACTTACACGACTATATTAGCACACGCTTAGAAAATCTAAAGCAAGAGCGCATCATTATTGAGCAACATATGCACAAGCTACATCAAGAAATGGCGACTTTGCCTGAAAGATGGATAGCAGAAAAAATGATTGAACAAAATTTAGAAATGAATGAATTAATTGTTCAAGAAGTTGCAAAAATGGTGGAGTCAAAAAATATTTCCCATCGTTTGGAGTTAATACAATCCGCTCCGGTAGATTTTGCTACTCTCCCGCTTCATCCTTTATCTCCTCACCTGCTGCTCTTTTCATTTGTGGGCATGATCATCGGGGGGCTACTTTCTACAGGATGGATTTTAAAAAAAGCATTAGGTGGTCATCTCCCTGCCTCAAGTAGACAACTTACGCAGTTTAGGCAGCAAGTGGTGGGAAATTTTTCCCGTTCTTATCTCAACGGGCAAAAAATAGAAAATAACGCAGACGATTTAGAGACTCTTCGTCGGTTAAAAAGCTATTTGGATGAACCTTTAGAAACAGATTGTCAGCCTTGGCTTTTACTCCAAGGAAGTGGCCCTGAATACTCGGCAGACCTTGCAAAGCTTTTAATTAAGAATGGAAAAAAAACTTTGCGTATTTTTTTAAATTTTGAAGATTCTTTACCTAGTAAAGGTGGATTATTGCAATTTTTAGAAAATCAAATCGATGCTCCGCTTATTTTAGCAGATGAAGCAGGCAGTTATATAGAAACTGGGGGAGAGTCTAAATTCTACAATGAACTTTTAGGAACAAAAAAGTTTCAGCTATTATTAAAAAATTTATCTGAAAACTATGATGCCATTTTAGCGGTTTCCTCTTCTCTGCCTACTTCCGCCAATGCCGAACATTTAGCGCTTTTCTTTTCTAAAATTGCAATTACTATTAGAAATGAAACGGTTCAGCAACTTAAGTTTTACATTCAAGAGATGAGCCAAACGGATAAAAAAATTGGATATATAGTGGCATCACTAAGTAATCAAGGCTAACATGAGCTCTTTATTTTCTTCGCTAAATGCAAATTGTGCAATTATTATCGTTACACATAATAGTCAACGCTATTTAAAAACCTGCCTTAGCTGTTTAAAAGCGCAAACAAAACAAGCTGCTCAAATTATTGTCATTGATAGCGGCTCGAGCCCAGAAGAAATAGAGTTTTTGAAAAAAGAACAACCGAGTGTCTATTTTTATTTTTCCAAGGTAAATGTAGGTTTTTGTAAAGGAAACAATATTGGTCTTTCTTTAGTAAAAAAAGAAATTAAGTACATTCTTTTTTTAAATCCGGATGCATTTTTATCTAATAATTTTCTTGAAAAAGCGGAGGCATTTTTAGAAAAAAAAGAAGAGGAAAAAACAGCGGTAGTATCTGGAATACTGCTCGAATATGATATTGTCAATGATCGTCCAACAGGAAGAATCGACTCTAGTGGGATTTTTCGCAAGTGGTATGGAAATTGGTATGACCGCGCGCAAGGACAAAAATATCAAAAGCCTCTTTTTACTAAAGTAGAAAGCGTTCCTGCTCTTTGTGGCGCTTTGATGTTTTGTCGCAAAGAAGCGCTCGATAGTATTTTGCTTAAGCCCAATGAAGTGTGGGACAACTCTTTTTTTATGTATAAAGATGATATTGACCTAAGTCTTAGGCTAAAGAAAAAAAAATGGCAATTAAAGTTTTTTCCCGATTTAATTGCCTATCACTGCCGAGGCTGGCATAAAGAACGCGCGCAGATTCCTAAACATTTAAAATTACTTTCGGCCAAAAACGAAGTAAAACTTTGTGCCAGACATTTTTCTCCTTGCCTTCTCTACTCTTCTTTAAAATACTTGTCAGTAAAACTTTTCAACATATGAAAAGTAACTCCTTGCACAGCTCTTCTGCTTTTTTTCCTCCTAGTCGCTTGGGCTATCTCATTACGTTTCCCTACCTTCTTTTGCTTCTTACTGGACTTATCGTTCCTTCTGATGGAAGCCATGGAGTTTTTACCATTAAAAGCATGAGCTTTATTGCAACTACTTTAGGTTTTATCAGTTATTTTTTTCTTATTTTCTCTTTTCATTCTCAACACTTTAAGTCTTTTTTTCTCTTCCTCTCTTTTTCTCTTTTTCTCTCTATTTGGTTTTTATTATCTGCTTTTGCTACCAGGGATTTCACCCATTTATATGACCAGTTAAAGTTAATTATTATTACATTTAGTGTAGTAATGATGACTCTTTTTATTGCTAAAGAAAAACTGCTTAGCTACAGCACTTTTTTAAAAACATTAATTTATGCCAACTTTACCTATTCACTAATAAAAGTTGGCCTAGTCTGTTTGTTTTTGGTTGGCGTCATTGATTTAGAGTTTTTTTTAGAAAAAATGGGTATTCGTTTTATGAGTATGGCCATTTATGGCGATGTGGCACGCTTGCAAACCTCGGTAGATATTTTAACCCCCTACCTTCTCTATTTCGCTCTTCAATCCAGCAATTTTAAAGTTCACTTTAGCTTCTTCTTTAAAATCATTTATTGTTTGATTTCTATCTTAGCTATTTTCTTAAGCTTTTCTAGATTTCTTTTAATGACGGCTTTATTAGCATTTATTTTTACTTGGATACTTACTCATTTACGTTCTCAATTTAAATGGCTTACTCTTTCATTAATTTTTATCTCGATTGTTGGGGGCTGGATAGGATATGAAAAAGTAGAAAAAGTAGTAGAGCTACGCTTTTTTAGCCATAGTAGCTACGTCTCAGACCTAACTAGAACGGAGCAAATCAATGCTCTATTAAACGAGTTTTATCAATTTCCTTTGCTAGGCAAAGGAATAGGAAGTTACTCAAAAGAAATTGTACGCGATAAGACCTTAATGCACTCCTATGAAGTGCAATGGGTGGCTTTTTTGATGCAGTTTGGATTAATAGGTATCACCGTTCTTCTTTTTTTTCTTACCCTTATTTGTCTTCCTTTTTTAAGTTCCCCGCTTAGCTGTTTAAAAATTTGTACATTACTTGTTTTTTTTAATTGGCTAGCGGCAGGATTTTTCAATCCTTTTTTAATCTCTTTGCCTAGCGGGATTATGTTTTCTTTATTTGCCTGGACAGGCCAAAAACTAAAAAGAGAGAAGATTTCCTCTCCCTTTATTTCAAATTGACAATAGATAAAATATCTTATATGATTTTCTTTTCATCGTTAAAAAACAATGGAACTATTTAATATTTGTATAATTAAATTTTATTAGGTAATGAAAAAATTAAATAATTATACTGAATAAATTTTAAGGAAAGATTTCTATGTCTGACTCAGCAGCGCTGTTTGAGCCAACAGATTATAAATATGGGTTTGTAACGAATGTCGAAACAGAGTCTTTGCCAAAAGGGCTTAATGAAGAGATTATCCGCGCTATCTCAGCTAAAAAAAACGAACCAGCTTTTTTGCTGGAGTTTCGTCTTAAAGCTTATGAAAAATGGTTAAAAAGCAAAGAACCAGACTGGGCAAATGTCAACTACCCTAAAATCAATTTTCAAGAAATCACTTACTACTCTGCACCCAAAAAAAAGCCTCTGCTAAACAACCTTAGTGAAGTGGATCCAGAGATTTTAAGAACTTTTGAAAGATTAGGCATTCCTGTTGAAGAACAAAAACGGCTGAGTAATGTAGCAGTTGATTTAGTTTTTGATTCCGTCTCTATTGGTACCACTTTTAAAAAAAAGCTAGAAGATGCAGGAGTAGTACTTTGCTCCATTTCCGAAGCAATGCACAGCCACCCAGAGTTGGTTCGTAAATATTTGGGCAGCGTGGTGCCGATTGGTGATAATTACTATGCCACTCTTAACTCTGCAGTTTTTACCGACGGATCTTTTGTCTACATCCCCAAAGGCGTTCATTGCCCTATGGAGCTTTCCACCTATTTTCGCATTAACGATAAAGAATCTGGCCAATTTGAACGAACTTTAATCATTGCAGAAGAGAGCTCTTATGTTAGTTATCTCGAAGGATGTACTGCCCCTGCTTATGATAATAACCAGCTACACGCCGCCGTTGTAGAACTAGTTGCACTTGATAATGCTCAAATCAAATATGCAACAGTGCAAAACTGGTACGCAGGAGATCCGAAAACAGGCAAAGGAGGCATCTATAATTTTGTGACAAAAAGAGGCCGCTGCGCAGGAAAACACTCGAAAATTTCTTGGACCCAAGTGGAAGTGGGTGCTGCAATTACCTGGAAATATCCCAGCTGTATTTTGCAAGGCGACCATTCTGTCGGCGAATTTTATTCGGTAGCTTTGACAAATGGTTCTATGCAGGCAGACACAGGAACAAAGATGATCCATTTAGGAAAAGATACTCGCTCTACAATTATCTCTAAAGGCATTTCGGCCGATCGCTCCCATAACTCTTATCGCGGGCTGGTAAAAATAGCGCCTAAAGCTACCGGAGCTAGAAATTATACCCAATGCGACTCTATGTTAGTAAAAGACCAATGCTCTGCAAATACTTTTCCCTATATTGAAGTAGGAAATGGCTCTAGTCAAGTGGAGCATGAAGCTTCTACCTCTAAAATGAACGAAGAGCAGCTTTTCTATTTTGAATCGAGGGGTATTTCTAAAGAAGATGCAATCAACATGATTGTGAACGGTTTTTGTAAAGATGTTATTCAAGAGCTTCCTTTAGAATTTGCTACCGAAGCACAAAAACTTTTAGCTATTAAATTAGAAAACTCCGTGGGTTAAGTCATTTCGCTACAAGTTGATATCACTAACCAAAAGTAATTTACGAAGCAGGAATCTTTTATGTTAAAAATTCAAAACTTAACAGCCGAAGTAGAAGGAAAACCCATTTTAAAAGGGTTAAATTTAGAGGTGAAAGCAGGTGAAACTCATGCAATTATGGGGCCTAATGGCGCAGGAAAATCAACTTTAGCAAAAGTTTTAGCGGGCCATCCTTTTTATGAAATTACAGGTGGCTCCATTACTTTTCATGATAAAGATTTAATGGAATTATCTGCAGAAGAGCGTGCTCATTTAGGCCTTTTTATGAGCTTTCAATACCCGGTAGAGATTCCTGGCGTAAGTAACAAGCAGTTTTTGCACATTGCCTATAATGCACAGCGTAAAGCGCGCTCAGAAAAAGAGCTTTCAATGGCTGAATTTGAAGAAATTTTAACAAAAAAAATGGCCGATTTAGAAATTCGATCAGAGTTTGGCCAAAGAAATGTAAATGAAAATTTTTCTGGAGGCGAAAAAAAGAAAAATGAAATTTTGCAAATGACAATTTTGGAACCCAAACTTGCAATTTTAGATGAGACTGACTCCGGATTAGATATTGATGCTATGAAGATAGTTGCAGATGGCGTGAATTCGTTAAGGAGCAAAGATAGATCTTTTTTAATTATAACTCACTACCAACGTTTGCTGGATTATATCAAGCCAGATTTCGTTCATATTTTAGTTGATGGGAAAGTAGCTAAAACTGGATGTAGCGAACTAGCTTTAGAACTTGAAAAAGTTGGTTATGAAAAAATAGAAGCTAGCAAGTAAGCAATAAGATGATTTTAAATTTTGATGAATTTCAAAAAGCTAATCAAAGTGGTAGTGAGCTAGATGATATTAGAATAAAAAATTTTAATATTTTTCAAAAAACAGGCTTTCCATCAAAAAAAGAAGAGAGTTGGAAATATACAGATCTAAAAAGAATATTATATAATAATCTAAACAAACTAGAAGTTCCAAATAATAAAAAAACTTCTCGATATAATAGTGAGTGGTTATTAAAAAACTTTAAACATAACCAAATAATTTTGGTTAATGGTGATTTTGTTAGTTCAACTTTTAGTTTTGAAGCTAAAGATAAAA
>CATLPS010000100.1 GCA_950054535.1 uncultured Chlamydiae bacterium
CGCGATGCAACGTAAAGACAAACTCTGGTTTTTCCGGGATTACTCTGCTTAAATCGGGATATTCTCCGGTAAGTAATTTTGCCACTAGTAGAGTATTATTGGCTTCTACAGCAATTTTGTCCTGTAATAAATAAACTTTAGCGTCTCCCTCTTCGCCAAGATTTTTAATCATTTCATCGGTGGCTTTTATGGGAATTACTGCTTGACATTGAATGCTAGGCTCAATATTAACTGGCGCAAAAGAACGAGCAAGCCGCTTACCATCTGTACCAATCAACGTCATGATTTTTTGCGAAATTTGTAAAGAAGCGCCTGTCAGGACATAACGATTATCATCTTTAGAAATAGCAAAAGCAATGCGAAAAAGCAGATCTTTAAAAGTAGCTTGAGGAATAATAAAAGACTGGGAGTTTTGATAATCTGGTAGGTGAGGATACTCTTCTTTGCTCATGCCATTAATTTTAAAACGGGAAGAACCTGAGATAATGGTAGTAATATCGTTAGAGCTGGTCTGGATTTGTACGGTAGGCGCTGTTAATTCGCGAATTAAGTTAGCAAAAGTTTTAGTGGGAAGTGTAGTGGCTCCTTCTTCTGTAATTTGGGCTTCTACTCGGCAGCGAATCCCTACGCTTAAATCGGTGGCAGTTAAAATAAGTTCATCATTATAAGCTTGCAAAAGAAAATTAGACAGAATAGGCATAGTAGGCTTAGGAGAAATCACATTTTGAATTTTACCTATTACTTTATTAAGCTCAGACGTGCTAATAGTCAGTTTCATTGTTATAAACCTTGTGCTAGGTACTACGATCGGTTTTTTGCTTAAAAAAATTAAAGTTATGGAAATAATTTTATTTGTTAAGCGTTTTTATTTATCTTAAGCATCATAACAGGAGAAAAATGCAAACTCAAGTAGAAAACAAATAGTTAATAGATAAATTGACTGCCCAAAGAGGTGAGACAAAAGCAAGGAGCTCCTTGATAATGACCTATTGCAGTAATTCCTAGTTCATAGCATCGTTCCATAATCAGCTTACTGATTAACTCCACTTCTAAATCTGAGTATTTAGGCAAAAGGTAAACCCATCTCTTTCCTTGCTTTTGCAAAGTAGTAGACTTACTTTCTCCAATAGAAATAGTTAAGCTAGAAATAAATTCTTTTAGGTCAATCCAGTCAAAAGGTTTTAGTGAACGTAAACTTTTTTCCACCGCATGGATTGTTTTTAAAGTCCAAAGAGCAGAGTTTTTAAACTCTGGCAAATAGTTATCTGCATCTACTGCTAATGAAACTGCGCGTTCCCAAGGTTTTTTTTTGGCCCAGAGCAGTCCTTTAGGCGTAAGAAAAACTCCTGTCGATTTTTTTTCAATAAACTGAAGTTGAAAAAGTTTGCTTTCTAGTTTTTTTGGGCAATTTAAGTAATTTATCGGCAAATTTGTTGTCTCTTCTTTTTTTTGCAAAGTAAGAAGATAAGTAGTCAACTCTTCAATATAGCTAAATTCATTTTGGCCTACAGCCGATATTTGCGAGGAGGGAAGTACTTTAGGACGTAGTTTTTTTTCTGTTTGCAAGTACTTTCGCCATTCTGCAAAGGGGGAAATCACTTGTTGCCACTCTCCATCCACTATTTTATAACTTACACAACAGACAAAGTGATATTCGAGAAGTAAAAGGATGCGTTCAAACTCCTCACAACTTAAAGAATATTTAGAAATCATTTCTTTTGATAAAAGCAGATAGTCGCAAGAGGAATAGAGATCTTTAACAATTGCCTCTGCCACGGGATCTTCTAGTTTTAACTCTTGTAGGTAATGGCGATATACTTTAGGAGTTCGAAAACACTCTTGCACGATGGAGGCGAAAATATTATTAGAAGTACGAGGAATGGTATACCATTTTAAAAGCACGTCGAGAGGAATAAGGCTAAGAAGGTTTTGCAAAAACTCAAGCGTGGGTCTAAAGTCAGTTTGAAACTTTTCCATATGAAGTTCATAGTATTTGCGCATTTCTTTATCTACAGTCAAACTGTCTTTTTCTATTTTAAAAAGATCTAGATGAGTAAGAGCGGTTAAATGGTGACGCAACTCTTCTTGCTCCATATCGAGATCCATGGCAAGTAAAGAAAGGGGGATTTTTAAGGAGTGGTGTAGAATCTCGGAAAAAATTGTCACTTCTATAACAGAAAGTTTAGAAATTAACATGCGATACTTAATATCTTTTTGATAAAAGTAGTCCGATAAAACGACTTGTGTTTTAAAACTGGAACAGGGGACCATATAAAAAACTCGTGTAATTTTTTTAAAATAATAAATTAATAAAGATTAATAATAAGTTTTTGTTAAGTTTTTATCAATTAATATTTCTTTTAATAAATTTATTGATTTTAACAATAAATTGTCTTCGAAAGGCGCAGTCCATTTTTTTTAAGCCTCTCTATCTCAAAAAAAAGAGACTAGATTTTTTAATGGCGATCATGATAGTAGCAATAAAAAGACAAGATTAGAAGGAGTGAAAAATGAAAGCAGAAGAACAAGGAGAGCAAGATGGTCATCCATCTAAAAAGCAGATAAAACCCATAGAGCAAATCATCACGTATTTAGAGCAAAATGCTTTTTCGGGTGAGTTAGAAGAAGATGCATTTGCGCAATATACTCATACACTGCAAAATCGTTTGCAGTCTAAAAACCCTCAAGCTTTTAGGGCTCGTTTTATTAAAGGATATGAGGTGCTTTGTAGTCACTTAAAGCTTTTTTTGCCATGATGCGGCTACCATCACTTTCTTTTGATGATCAAAAAATTTTAAAAGAAAAATTTGCTTTTTTAGCGCTTAATTTATCAGAGTATAGTTTTGCCAACCTTTACCTTTTTCAAAAAATTCACCAGTATGAATTATTTTGTGATCCAGCAGGAAAAGAGTTAGTTATAAAAGGAGTCACCCGTGATCATCAGCCCTTTTTAATGCCGACAAGTCCTCCCAATAGCTGGTCTAAAGAGCTACTTGCTTTTTTTAAAAGTCAATCCGCTTGCCTTTATCCCATTCCTTTTGAGTGGTTGGCAGATTTAGAGCCCTTTACTGATCACTTTGACTTTTTAGAAGATGATTCTGATTATTTATTCTCTGTAGAAAAAATTGCACACTACTCTGGTAGACATCTTTTAAAGCAGCGGTCTATTGTCAAGCATCTTAATGAAGAGCTGCAAATCGTGAAAAAAAAATTTCAAAAAGAGTTACAGGTGCACGCCATCCAAGTTTTAGATTTGTGGCAAAGCCAAGTGAAAATGGAAAAAGATGATTCCGATTACTACTCAGTAACAGAAGCAATCTACAACTACGAACAATTAAATTTAACAGGTTATCTTTACTATGTAGATCAGATTCCCAAAGGCCTATTAATAGGGGAAGAGTTGAACCATCGCTGTTTTGCCTTTCATTTTGGTAAAGCAAGCCGAGAAATAACAGGATTAAATCAATGGATGTTTCAAAGCGCCTGTCAAGATTTAACAAAAGAATATGACTATTTAAATATGGAGCAAGATTTGGGGCTTGCTAATTTAAGACAAACAAAACACTCTTACCATCCAGAAAAACTTTTACATAAATATCGTGTTTTTCTTAAACGTTTTTAAAAACTTGGACAAAGTAGAAAGCTCTATGGCAAGGTATGGCGAACTGTAATCCAATAACGAAAAGAAGGGTGTTTTTTTTTGATTTGCATTGCCCATTCTTCCGCTTTTTGAGGAGTGTCGAATAGCATCAAAACTTTTGCTAATGCATCTGCTGTTAAACAATCATCTGCTAATAAGCTTGCACTTGCGACTGTTCCTATTTTAACTTCTAAAGGAAAAAGAGTTAGAGGATGAATAATATGGCAGTAAAACTTAGTTTTTTGTGGGGCTCGCTCAATTTTCCAGAATTGATAATAATCTCCGCTAGTTGCAAGCGCTTGATTATCTAAGTCTACATAAGCAATAGCCTGTTTAGGGTCGCAATTTCCCAGTTGACTAATAAAAACCTTCCAAGGCCTTTTATCTGGATGTTCTCCTTTTGCACTAATTTCGCCTCCCCACTCCACAAAAAAATTTAAAAAGCCGGCCTTTTCCAACCGTTCGGCAATTAAATCTACACAGTAGCCCTTCGCTACTCCTCCAAAATCTAACTCTGTACGACTATCTAATTTTTCAAATATTCCATCTTTAATTAAAATTTTATTCCATCCAATGGCAGGTTGCAGTTCTTTAATTTCTTGGCAGGAAGGAATAGAGTTTTGTTCGAGCGCTTTTTTCCAAAGCTGATAAATAGGTTCTATAGTAGGATCAAATTTTCCTTCTGTTAAACTAACAAAAAAATCAATTTTTTTAAAAAACTTTGCAAGTGAAGGAGAAATTTTTTTTTTCTGACCAGCGTTTAACTGGTTAAGTTGAGAAATTTCTGATTTTGGATTCCATTTATTATAAATTTGATCGATCTCTTCAAATGTCTTTTCGATAATTTGTTCTATTTGAAGACGCTTATCGAACTCTAATTTTTCGCCTATCAAAATGCGATAATGGATGGTCATTGCATAACCTGCAAAAAGAACGGGTGAGACAGGTTTAGAAGAAAAATGACAGCTATTTAAGATAGATAAAAAAATAAAAAGAAAAATAAAAGAGCGTAGGTGTCTAAATTGGACTATCCCCATTTTATTATTAATAGTAAATCAAAAATAGTTTGTTTTGCATATTAATGCATTTTTTTATCATGAATAAAAAAAGGAGGGGAGACATCGCTTTTTTCTTTTTTTCGTAGCTGCAATAGCTTCTGTTGTAGCTGATAGAAAGACTCTTTTTGATTTTCGACATTTTGTTTGATTTCTCTTAGCTGATTTTCTAAAAGAGAAGTTTTTTTATTTACCTTTTCTATCTTAAGTTGCACTTCTTTAAAAAAATTTGCGCTAACTTCTTTGAGCAAGATTACCTCTTTTTGTAGTTCTGCAAATTGCTCTTGATTTTTTTCTACAAATGCAAACGGTTCTGCTCGATTAAAAAACTGGGGCTGGTGAATTAAACCTGCTATTATGATGGAAATGAGGAGAAGAATAGAGGAAAAGGCAAATCCCACCCACTGTTTAATGACTAAAATAATCGTGGTGAAAAAAACTGCAATTGCCGCAAGCAAAGCAGTCATTTGGGTAGAAGTAAAAAAATCAGTAAGAAAGGTCATTTTTAAAGTCTTTGCTTTTAAATAAGTTTGTTGAACACTTTATTTTACTATTGATTGAAGCGCTTTTTTTATTTCATCCATAATATAGAAGGTCCCGCAAATAACTAATAGTTCTTGCTCTTCTTGAAGATCTAAGGTTGCTTGCACAAGCGTCTCTTTAATGGAAGAATAACGAATTAGTTGCTCTGGCGCAACGTTTAATTGCTCAAGTAGCAAACAAATTTTTTCACTGGAAAAGCAGTAACCATTATCGCTTTCAACTGGGTAAAGAGGAACTTTTTGATCAGCTAAAACTTTTAAACAAGCTTTGACATCTTTATTTTTGGAAAGAGCAAATAAAACGCGAAATTTTTTAAAAGGAAATAAAAGCTTAATCGTTTGAAAAAGTGCGGTAAGTCCAGCTGGATTATGGGCAACATCCAGTAGAATATGGGGCTCTAAAGAGATAACTTCAAAACGACAAGGAGGCATTTTTTTAACGCCTAGTTCCATGGCAATATCGGGAATTTTAATAATAGAACCAAGAGTATTTAACGCCTGCAAAGCAATTGCTTGATTTTCCTCTTCTGCTGTTTCTTCTTTTCTTTTTACTTGAATACAGACGCTGTTTAAACTTCTAGCATATTGATTTACGACATGAAAGGGCACTGTAGGTCCAATTACTACTGGCCGGCCTTCTTTAATGATTCCAGCTTTTTCTATTGCAATCTCTTCGATTGTATGCCCTAATACTTCTGTATGATCTAAACTGATAGAGGTAATAATAGAAAGCAAAGGAGTAACTAGATTCGTTGCGTCTAATCTACCTCCTAGCCCCGTTTCTAAAACGGCGTAATCTACTTTTTCCTGTCTAAAATAGAGGTAGGCTAAATAAGTGGTGATTTCAAAAAAAGTAGCAGGAATACCGTGAGTATGAATGCAATGAAAAAGAAGTTTCAACCATTTAACAACCTCTTCTTTCTCCATTGCTTTAGAATTAATCTGCACTCTTTCGCAAAAAGAAAAAAGATGAGGGGAAGTAAAAAGACCTACTTTATATCCAGCAAGTTCTAGTGTCTTAGCGATCTTGGTAGCGACAGATCCTTTACCATTTGTTCCCGCAACATGAATCACTTCAAAACTTGTATGGGGATGATCAAAAATTTTGTCTAAATCCATACAATTTTTTAATCCCATTTTTTGGGAATGAAAGCGGTTGATTTGAAATAATTTTTCAACTAACTCCTGGTAGCTCATAAAGGCGCCTTAATGATTTTGAAAGTGGCGAAGTAGAAAAGAAAATGTATCTTCATCGACCCAAGAAGCTCCCAAAGGAAGAGAAGGCTTAATATCTCCATGAAAGTCTGACCCTCCGGTAATGATCCAGTTTTTGTGTTTAGCGATTTTAATCCACCGCTCGTTTTGTAAAGAAGAAAAGCGCGCATAATAGCCTTCTAGTCCATCAAATTCCATTTCTGTTAAACTTTTGACTACTTTCGTTTCAGCAATAAGGTGAGGGTGAGCAATAATAGCCAGCCCTTTAGCGCGATGGAT
>CATLPS010000101.1 GCA_950054535.1 uncultured Chlamydiae bacterium
ATTTTTTAAATTGAAAACTTATTTTTTGCTTTACGAAGATTTTTTTCGTACTCTTCTAATGCAGGGAAAAAATATCCACCTATAGAGACTATACTTCGGTTAAGGGCAAGAAAATTAATTGCTTCTTTAGCGGAAACATCAAAGCGATTGATTAAATAAGCAGCTACTAGTGCTGGGCTTCTAAATGCTCCCGCTCGACAGTGAACTAACGTTTTTTTATCTTCAAAAACCGCTTTGTCTAGTTCTTCAAATATCTCTTTAAACCACTCTTCCACAGGCACCTTTTCTATTTCTTCCTTTTTTTTATCATTCAGTTCAGATCTTCTATCAAGCCTGTCAAAAGGCTTGTCAGGATCTAATCTAAGTTCTTTGTCATTAGGATAGGTTGCATTAAATACGAGGGAAGGCCAAAAATCAAGCTGTTCTGCAACTGTTTCCGCTAAGTAAACTCCGTCTAAATATTTTGTTGCCTGATCGTACTCCGCTCTAGTAAGTTCATCATTTAACGTAATTAAAGAGCGAAACTTTTCAAAATTAGTGTTTCTCTCGTATAGCTCCTTCAATATTTCTTCACCGCCTAACCAAAGTCCTCTCATCACTTGATTGCGCTCAACATGTGGTAGCCTTGTTTTTCTTTCACTGTCCAGTTCTTCCAATAAATCTAAAGCTTGTTTTTTTTCTTGTGTTAATCTGTTTTTTTCTTCTAATGATAAATCTGGCTCTTCTAATTCTGTGAGAAGATCAAGCCATTTTTTATTCGCCTGCCAAATTTTTGTTAATCGTTCATCTTGACCAGCAGCTCTAATTTCTGCTTTTCCGTTATTTAAAATAGTTATCTTACGATTTTCCAGGCGACGCTCACATATTTCAGGTCCAAGCGTTAAAGTCAAGTAGTCAAAAGCTACGTAAGCCACATTCCTTAAAAGATTCGTCAGCGTCGTCCCTGAGGGAGTAGAATTTTTTTGATTATCACTGCCAGAAATTAAATAAATTAAAGCTGCAGTACTTAAAATTTCCATAAAAAACCTTTTTTGTTAGTTAATTGTAAATGTCTTTAAAAAAAATAACACATAAATAATTAAATTAATAAATTTTTTATTAAAAAATATTAATTAAATTTTTTTGTAAAATAAAAAATAAAAAATTTTTTAGAAAATAGTTTTTAGTTGAGACTATTTCGATAAGGCATTTTATTAAAGAATAGATGATTGTTCTTTTATTTATGTGGAAAACTAGAGAAAGAGAGGAAAGAGAATAGATTGCAAGGAAGGATTGATTCCTATTTTTGAGGTAGATAAAGGCTAGGATGCTAAGGAGCTTAGAGATAGATTTCCTCTTTTATTTCTATTAAGTACAGGAAGAGAAGCGGAAAAAATTGTTTGTAATTCAAGCTAATTTGAGGTGGAAAGTGGAAAGTAGGAAGGGCTATTTCTTGGCTACAAAGAAAGTTTAGGCGACTAGTTGTTTGCTGGAAAAGACTTCTTTGTTATTGGCAAGAATTTTTAACTTTTAGTCTCCTCTTCTTTTGGATAAACAAACTTGCAAGGCGATAAAAAATATACAGGAAAGACAAAATCTATCATTTTAAAAACAAACACTCTGTTTGTCTTTCTGCCTTTTCTGGTAAAAAATAGCTCTTTTAAATATTATTTTCGCTCTATGATAAATTCCATGCACTTACTTTAATAGGAAAAAAATAGATGAGCTCTATTTCTGCAGAAGTAAAGAGACTACTGAATGTTTCTGTTTATTGGCTTAATCAGCCGATTGTAAAACAAAATGTAAAAAATATAGCAGGTTCGATAACATTTGTTTTTGGAGTTGTAGAAATTTATGATATTTACCAAATTCTTCGTGGTCGTGAAGTTTCTACTGATAGATATGTAAAATCTGCTAAATGGATGCAAGTTGCTAACAAAACAATGATTGTCTGCGCTAAAGTTTCCCTTATTTTAAGCGCAGGCGTTTCCGCCCCAGGAGTATTTATTATTTCATCCATTACAGGAAAAATTTTTTCTGTCACTGCATTAGAAAAGGTATTTGGTCCTAATACAATATTTGCTATTAACCCTTGGCATCCGCGCCATGTTGTTAGCATTGCAGCAGTATTACTAGCTCTACCTTCTGCCATACAATCTACTTATAAAGGAATTAATTGGATCTATAAAAAAATCAGTTGTTATCAAATCATATCGAAACAAAACGATTCTCGCTGGTTGACAGACTTTAAAATAAGGCTAATCGCTTTATTTAATACCATTACCAGTAGGCCCACTCTACATATAGGAAATCAATTAGGCAAGTTTATTTTAACCCAAGCTTAACTTATGATCTTTTTAGTAAAAAAATCATAACAAGGGGGGAGAGATTAAATAAATAAGAACTGTCTCATAGCCCATATTTTTTTATTTGATAAGAAGCTCTTCAAACTCTTTTTTTTTTGCAGACTTAAAATGATGCTTTCGTTCTTTATCGCTTGTGAAAATTATTTTCCAAGGTGGAACCAGAAAAACTAACCGGTGGTATCTAACATTTTTGGCTACGTTTTTAAAATATTCTGGCTATAAAGTATGGGGTTGAACAGAGGCAATAATGCCTCGATCAAAAAAGACGAGTTGCTACTGTTCCTTTTGAGAGTGAAACGGAAGATAGATAACGCGCTAGTGCCAGATCAAAGAATTTTTCAAGATGGGTCCAAAATAAGGCCTTTTTATTGATTGCTGTTTGCTCTTTTACTATTTTGGCGTCTTGGCTCTAAAACGACAGCATAACCTCTACTTGCAAGTTCGGATAATAGAGTAGACTTTGCTCCACCAGAACATTTAGGAATGATCACATAATTATTTTTGACTATAGGGAAATTCATTTCATTCCAATAAGCATTCTCCATAGTTTGACCAGATCTATCTGGACTCAAAACAGGCACCCCAATAAAATTAATATCAATGTATATCTAATTTTTTGCTGTGCAAAAGTAATGCAGCGAATCAAAGATGATACTATCAAAACCCAATGCATTCCACTAATATTTTGATAACAAACCGTTTAACATTTTGCTCATAGTAGTTAAATGGTAGCGGATAATACGAAAAGCGACTGGCCTTATCGCTTTGTACTTCCTTAAAAAATATTAAATTGGTGCTAAAAAAAATATAGGGAGATATTGTCGATTAAAAATTTACAGCAAAACGGACCAACTGAACTTATCAATGCAAAAAAAGCTTGAGAATCAATGGCTATATTAGAAGAACCTATTTAAGGTTAATCAATATATCACTAAAAATTAAGTTTGAATAAGCTAAAAAAAAGATAGGGAACAGGCTTTGGAAATTATTGAAATGGGAAAGTTACAAAGCTTTTAGCATCGAAGGAGATTGGGAAACCTTAGAACGCGATAACTTCTATGCTGCTAGTAATAAAAATGCTTAAAATAGACAAATTTATATTTTTTTAATAATTTATTAATAATTAATTGTTAGCATTGTGCGATAGATTTCGTATTGGTTTTTTTACAATATTGATAATAGTATTTAATTATTATTAGTAAATTTTAAATTAGGAATTAAGATGACTCCAACATTTTCAGACTTTTTTAAGTCTTTTTATTATTCAAATACTTATGTGTCTCCCGTAGACCTAAGTGAACAAGGAATTGCAAAACATTTACTAGCATCTGAAGATAGCGAAACAGCTAATCAAGTGCAGCAATTAATCTCTGATTCAGAAGTTCAAAGAGTTTTTTCAGAGCCTTTAAGCTACGATCCTGAAAAAATTGAAGAAAATAATGAAATTCTCACTCAACGTGGATTTAAACTTTTAAGTAGCAAGCCTATTTTAGGCTCAGGTGTTCCGCAAAAAATTCCATTCTATAGCGTTATTGAACATGATCAATTAGATGGATGGATAATTAAATCAGGAGCTACCCGTGTTCCCAAAGATCAAGTCCTCATGGGACCTATGAATGATAAAAATGAAATGGCCTTTTTTACCGAGGAAGAAAGCATTCTAAGAATAGAAATGGCTAAGCGAATTGCTAAAGTTGCTAAAGAATCTAGTATTGAAGTAGTTTTGCCTAAAAAGAAACTTGTTGCCTATGCCAACATGGATGGCGTTACAGAAGCAAATAGAAAATACTGTGTAGTATGTGAAAAAATCAATATTTTAAGCGTTGAAGAAACTGTGCAAACAATTAAAAATATGAACGCGGAGGCTCAAAAAGAAGTCGCACGAAAAATAGCAACGATTGTCCAAAAAGCTGGGTTAGTGGATGCTTCTTTTGATAATATTCGCTTAACTCCTGAAGGAAAACTTGCTTTTATTGACACAGAACCAGCTGGTTTAATGGTCGCAAAAAAACCTGGCTTATGGAATAAGCTTTTCGGCCCAAAAGGCGCAAGTGTGGAAAAATGTGCAAGAATTGGTCTATTTACGTTGATGGCACAGTCTACTAAAGTAATGAGAGGCACAGCAAAAAATAATTTTGATGCTCAAATGACGGAAACTGGCCTTGAAAACTTTCATCAGCAAATAAAAAAAGATTACGAAAATATCTCTACGCCCAAGCTTTCTAAATGGAAAATTGCGCTGAGTTTTATTAGCATTGGTCTGATTCCATTAATAAATGCTGTTGTTGCCTTGGCAAAGACCAAGTTTACAAAACGAACATTTGAAAAATTACAAAAAATGGATTCGATTCAAACAAGCAAAGTTAACGAATACCTACAAGATAAAGTTCCAGAAGCGTTTAGCTTTGATTTAAATTTTGCTTCTGAACAAGAACAACTTGAAGTTCGGCAAAAAGTACAAAAAGCTAACAAGGATTTACAAAAAGAAAAATTTTTTGAAGATTACAAAAAGCAACGTGCTCCAATTGCCAAACAATTCTTTGCTTACACTGAAGGTATGCCTTATACTTCCGTAATGGTTTAATAACAAAGCTTTTAGTCTTTAGACTTCAATAGCTCACTATATTAGCAACATGTAGTGGGCTATTTTTTTTGGATATCATGATGATTGGTAAACCCTTAAAATTTTTATGGAAAAAGAAAAACTAAAGCTAATGGCCATCATTGGTTTACCAGAAAGTGGAAAGTTCACCTTTGCGAAAAAACCTGGGAAAATGCTTCGCATTCCTGTGCATCATCTAGATAAGCACATGTTTGATGGCAGAGTAAAAAGAGATAAACAAGAGTTTTTATGGATTAAAGAGCGGTTAGTTAACAAGGAGTCTTGAATTATAGAAGGTTGCGCTATTTCTACTTTAGAAATGTGATTTGCCCGAGCAGACACTATCATCTATTTCCATCTTTCACGCTGGCTATGTATCTGCAAAGTATTCAAAAGGCTATTTACTTTTGACAAAAGAATTACTGATACAGGGTGTCTAAAGGGGGGCAATTGAAGAGTGGAAAAATTTAAAAGAACAATACATCATTTGAATATTAAAATAACATTATTCTAAAGAACCATATTTTAAAAATCTTGTGATTCGTTCTTTAGTTTCTTTTCCTTTAGCTACTGCAATAACAAGGTCTTCTAAATCTTCTATTTTAAAAGCTTGCTTTGCGTTATTTACTTCTAAGAAGACGAGTGTTACAGTGAAGCTAATCCTCTTATTTGCATCATTAAAGGGATGATTGCAAACTAGGTGATAAAGATATGCAGCAGCTTTTTCATAAATAGATGGATACATTTCTTGACCAAACATTGCAGCTTTGGGGGCATCTATTGCAGACCAAAGTAGATTTTTATTACGAACTCCAGGAAGACCGCCATATCTTTTAAGCATTTCGTCATGAAGTTCAATAACCTGTTCTATGGTTAAATATTCAATCATTTGTCAGCCAGTCTTCTTAGAACATCATCGTTTTCATTAATCACTTTGCTAAGAGCTTTTTTAAATTTATTTTCGCTTAAATCAATGTGTTTTGCTTCGTGCTTTTCTATATTTTCGCATAAAGACTCAATAACATATTGACGCATGCTAATTCCTCGTTTTGCTGCAAGCATTTTGAGATAAGCGTGTTGTTCAACGGGAAAATCTATGGTAAGTCTAACGGTTTCTTCTTTTTGACGGTGTTGCTGTTTCATAACTACCTCCTTTTTGCTTTATTGTGCCGTAAATACTGAAATAAGTCAAATTTTAAGCTAGTCCTAATTACTGCTAGGAATTTTGCTAAATTTTTTTGGTTGTTATGCTATGATCAATTTCTAGAAAAGTCAGGAAAATTTTTTCGGTGCCCTCAACATGTAGTGATTTAGATTTAAATTGATGTAAACTCCAATTTTTTTTGAAAAACCTTAGAAAAACTCATGAATATTTCTTCCCTCTTTTTTCAATCTCGTACTATTTGTAAAAATGGCTCTGTTCACTTAAAGAAAACAAAAATACGAACGTCTTTTTTGTCGTAAGCAATTTGCACTTCTGCCGGAGAATTTATACCAAATAGCGTTATCTTCAGCA
>CATLPS010000102.1 GCA_950054535.1 uncultured Chlamydiae bacterium
ATCGTATTTCATCGATACCTCCAGATCTCTTATCTCTTAATTTATAATAAAAGTACAGTTTCCGAAGAGATCTAATATCTTACGCTAAAAGCACAAGTTGTAACGATGACTAGCGTGGGCTTAAAATTCTCTAAATTTGATAAAAGTACAGCTTACGCATGATATTAGCTTTCACTTATATACTTATATTTTTTGGTAAAGCTTCTGCTCTCCAATCGATTAACTCTTTAATTTGACTTTCTTCTTCAAGTGGCGGATTTTTTAAATTTCTTCCATATTTAGTATAGGGAACACTACTATTATGCATAAAACGAAACCTTTCTGATCGATGATCAGACTTTAAAAAGTCTCTACTAAAATTAAATTCGCTTTCAGAACAATTGATTTTTTTTCTTGGGCCAGCATTGAGCCCAACCATTTTTAGTTCAAATTCTATATATTTACAGTAAACGATTTCTGATGAAAAATAGTCCCTATCAGTCGTTTCTTCTGTAAGAAATTTTCGTTGATGTAAAATTTCTCTCACAATACTTTTTATAATGGATTGGTAGTGAGCTTTTCGAACATTTTTTATGGTAGTATTGAAGATGACAAATCCATTTTCATAATCTTGTAATGTAGATTGAGCAAGAACATATCCAATGGAATTTAAATCATTTAGCGTAGGAGGATCAAATATTTGGGAAAAAGTCATTGGTTTGACATCGATATCAGAAATAATACAATAATTAAAATTTTTCGAAGAAAGCATCATTTTATCAACAATCAAAGCTTTAATAAAATCTACTCTGTAATAGACAGGGGTGGCTGGGTGAAGCAGGATTTCTATTTCCCTATTTAGATTGGGAAGCCTGCGAATATCTTTAAGTTTTAGTTTAGCGTTTTTTTCTTGAGAAATTTTTGTAAGAGCGCAAAAACTATTAAGCTGAGCTTTTTTTGTCACTAACGCACTATCATACCATAGATTGATTTGCCTATTTGCATGAAAGTTTGCCCATTGGCAAAGTTGATAAGTAAAATTTTGTTCATTAATTGTTTCTGATTCATCGTCAAAAATACTTTGCGATTGATCTGCTATTCGATTTTGGGGATTTAAGTTTATCCATAAAAAATTTAAAGTGTAGTTAATAGGGGTCATTGATCATTCAATAAAATGAAATGATTGAAGAATAACAATTAGACAGTAATCAAGCTACCTTAAATTGGACTTGGCTTTTTTCTCATAAAATTGATAGATAGTCTAATAGTTTTAAATAGCAGCAAAAGTAAAAAGAGATCTGAATTTTTTTGCTAGAGCTAGAAAAGCTATCTCTCATAATAGTTATTTGGAAACGCAAAAGCTATCTATAAAAATTTTTATAGATAGCTTTTTTTGATTTAGATGGAACTATCTGCTTTGTTTACTTGAAGGTAAATTTTTGGTTGAATAATACTGATTGCAGCCTTAAAAACTCCCACGATATGAAGCATGGGGGAAGCTATAATATAAAAGCTATGTTTTAAAAAAAGCTGTGAACTTTTAATCATCGAATTAAAAAAAGAATACTCTGCCTTTTCTTTTTCTGTGGCATTTCCATCCAGGCAAACTAGAACACACCAGCCTAAGGTGAAAATAGGGTGAGCTACCGCTTTTACTAAGGCAGCTAAAGCAGAAATAGGAACAAGTGCAAAGTGGCTTGCTGCTAAAACCAAACAGTAGTACCTTCCTTTATTCACCTGGTTCCCAGCATAAAGCTCTTCTGTGTCGACTGCGATTTTTCTATTATAGCCTACTGAATGACCACTAATAAAGTGATTTGCTCCATAAAGTGTATTGAGTGGAAAAGTTTGTTGATAACAAAATGATGAAGGTAAAAAACTTACCATATAAATCCCTTATTTATTGAAGTATATAAAGCTATTAAATTAAAAAAATAGTGCCATTTTCAGATAAATAAACTATAAAGAAAATAAAAAGATGTTTTTTGATCTAGTTGGATTTTTCTTAAGGCTAAACTTAAAAATAGATTAAACAAATTTTTTTTACTAGCCGCTATCTTTTAGCTTTTATTTAAACTTAGGTGATGCATGCGCTCTTTTTCTCTTAGGGAAGTGGCTCAAATAACTGGAGCTAATTTTTCTGGTAAAGATCCTGGTAAAGATCAATGGGTGACAGGTGTTTGCGTCGATAGTCGAAATGGCAAACCTGGCCAGCTTTTTATTGCTTTAAAAGGCGAAAAAGTAGACGGGCACTATTTTATTGAAGACGCTATTACAAAGGGGTGTAAAGCAGCCATTGTAGAGTTAAATTATCCTTACTTGCATGATCAAATGGAGCTGATTAAAGTTGCAGATCCTTTAAAGGCTTTACAACAGATGGCTAAAGCTGCTTTGTTGAAAGAGAAAAGTCAAATTGTAGCAGTGACTGGCTCGGTAGGAAAAACCACAACTAAAGAGATGATTGGCGCTTTGCTTTCCCCTTTTTATCGAACTAAAGTGTCTCCTGGTAATCATAACTCTCAAATTGGGCTTCCTCTAACAATCCTCAACCATACCGATGGTAAAGAAGAGATCATTGTTTTAGAAATGGCAATGTCAGAGGCAGGCCAACTTGCCAACTTAATTTCAATTGCGCCTCCAGATGTGGCCGTACTTACAGCAGTAGGGCTTGCGCATGCTAGTAACTTTTGCTCTGTAGAAGAAATCGCTTTCGCCAAAGGAGAAATTTTTGGTTTTGCATGTACAAAGCTTGGTATCATTGCGCAAAATATTCCTTGCTACAAAGAAATTTGTCAAAAAACCGCTTATCCCATGCACTCTTTTGCTGTAAATAGCCTGGCCGACTATACGATTTCTTCTTGTTCCCAAAAGCTTATTTCTCATTTAGAAAATCACTGCATTTCTCTTAAACATTTTTCTTTAGAGGGAAAACATAACCTCCATAACTTGCTTGCTGCTGTTGCCGTCGCTCGCTATTTTCAGTTGAGTTGGGAAGCGATTGAAGCAAGGCTTCCATTTTTAAAATTGCCAGAAAAAAGGTTTGAGCGCGTAGTGAAGAATAATATCGTATTCATTAACGACTCCTATAATGCCTGTGAGCTTTCTATCAAAGCGGCTTTAGAATCCCTTCCTCAACCCACAAAAGGGGGAAAAAAAATTGCGGTATTTGGCAGTCTTTTAGAGCTTGGTGCTTTTTCGCAGGAGTGTCATTTTCGCATAGGACAGTATGCGCTTGAATTTGTAGATGAATGTCATTGCTACGGTTTAGAGTGCCAGCCTATTGTAGATTTATGGAAAAAAAAGGGTCGTCTAGCAAGTTTACATAGTGATTTTATGAGTCTAATGGAGGTTTTAAAAAAACGCATTTGCTCTTATGACGTAGTCCTTTTAAAAGGTTCCAATCAAAAAAAACTGTGGCAAGTAATCGATGCTTTTACAAATGAAGACAAGCGATAAAACAAAAGATAACAAATAAAAACTTTCCCCTTCAAAATCTAATAAAAGCCCCCCTTTTCTATAGAAGAATATGACCTTAATCAGGTAAGGTTATTAGCAAAAACTACAATCACTGTATAAGTTAAATAACTCTTTTATGATTTTAATTTTAATTGATTACTTAAAAAATAGCTGGCAGTTTGCTTTTCCTTCTGTATTAACTTATTACTCTACGCGTATGTTACTTGCTGCTATCACTTCTTTGCTTTTATGTCTTTTTTTAGGCCCGTTTTTTATTAAAAAACTCTATGAGTTAAAAATAGGTCAGACGATTCGAAAAGAGGAGTGTCCATTACTAGGGAAGCTTCATGAAAAAAAACAAAATACTCCTACAATGGGAGGAATTCTTATCTTAACTTCTATGCTTATTTCTCTTTTTCTATGGATGGATTTAACGCATATTTTTACCTTAATTTTATTAGTCACTACTCTATTTTTAGGATTAATTGGAGGACGGGATGACTATTTAAAGCTAAAGTACAAAAATACAAAAGGCATGAGCGCCAAACATAAACTTTTTTTTCAGCTACTTCTTTCCTCGCTTATTGCAAGTTACTTTATTTTTCCCTCTTTTGCTCAGTCAATAGAAGTAAATGGTTGGTTCCCCCCGCCTATCATCAAAGAAAGTATCTCTTTTAAAGCAAATCTTCCTAGCAGCGGCCTAGCCAAAGAAAAAAAAATAGACCTTAACGGCAAAGAATACATTTCTCGCATCTATTTTCCTTTTTTTAAAGAACCTGTCCTTGTATTAAAAGGCGCCTCTCTTTTTTTTGCTTTTTTTTTCATCTTTTTTGTCATTACTGGGGCTTCTAATGCTACTAATTTGACTGACGGATTAGACGGCCTTGCAGCAGGTTGTTTAATACTCATTGCAAGCTGCTTAGCAGTGATTGCATTTGTGTGTAACCATACGCAAATTGCTGCCTATTTAAATATTTTGTACATAGAAGGAAGTGGGGAAATTGCCATTTATTTATCAGCTTTAGTAGGCGCCTGTTTAGGGTTTTTATGGTATAATGGCCATCCTGCTCAAGTATTTATGGGAGACACAGGGTCACTTACTTTAGGAGGTATCATTGGGGTTTGTGCAGTTCTTTTGCGTAAAGAGTTTTTGCTTGGGCTAGTGGGCGGTGTTTTAGTGGCTGAGGCTTTATCAGTAATCATTCAGGTTGCCAGTTTTCGCTTATGCAACAAAAAAAGAGTTTTTCTTTGTACACCAATTCATCACCATTTTGAATATTTAGGATGGCCCGAAACAAAAGTTGTTCTTAGGTTTTGGATCATTGGCCTTTTACTAGCAATCATTGGGCTTGCTTCTATAAAATTTCAATAGGGCAATCATGCTAGATAAAAGTATTAGGCAACATATTCTTGTTATTGGTCTGGGAATAAGCGGTCGCTCTGCTGCTCGTTTTTTGCTCAATAAAAATGCTTTTGTATATGCAGTGGACCATCAGATAAAAGAGCTGCAAAAGTTGCCAGAAGTGAAACAACTTGTAGCAAAAGGAATGATAGTAATAGAAGAGGAGTTGCATCTAGATTTATCAACAATAGATTTCATTATTTTATCTCCTGGAATTTCCAAAACTCATTCTCTGGTAAAAAAAGCAGAAAAAATAGGCATTAAAGTTATTGGTGAAATGGAGCTGGGATGTCATTTTTTGACGCAATCTGTCCTAGGAATTACTGGTACAAATGGAAAAACAACAGTTACTTTATTAGTGGATCATATTCTAAACTATTGCAAACTAGCGACCAAAGCAGCCGGCAATATTGGAGCTCCTTTGACCGATGAAATAAATAAAAACCCTTTTTGCTCTAAAAATTTTGTCTTAGAGTTAAGCTCTTATCAATTAGAAACAATGGAGCAAAAAGTATTAGACGCTGCTCTTCTTTTAAATATTACTCCTGACCATCTTGACCGCTATTCAACACTGACACATTACGCTGCCTCTAAAGTGAAAATTGCTAGTTGCTTAAAATCAAACGGGCTTTTTTTTGTACAGTATGAAACATGGAAAAATTTTGCTAATTTATTTCAAAATATTGCCGTGCAAACTTATGGTTATTCAAAAAATGCCTCTATTTACTGCGATTTAACAGCTATTTACCATGCAGACCAAGTTTTTGAACTACCAAATGCGCTAAAAGGGCGGCCTAGTCATGATCTTGAAAACCTAATGGCAGCGTATGCTCTTTGTAGCGTAAAAAAGATAGAAGGGAAGAGGTGTATAGAGGCCTACTCTACTTTTCAAAAGCCTCCTCATCGCATTCAGTTTATCGCACAAATAAATGGCGTTCGTTATTATGATGATAGCAAAGGAACAAATCTCGATGCTGTCATTTGCGCAATTAAAGCTTTTAACGCTCCTATTTTTCTTATTGCCGGCGGATTGCATAAGGGTCAAAGCTTTGGTAGTTGGATTGCTCCTTTTTTAGGCCGCGTGAAAAAAATTTTTGCTATTGGGCAAGCAGCTACGTTAATTTATCAAGAAATTCATCCTAAAATTTCTGTAGAAATAGTGAATAGTTTACAAGAGGCCACTTACCAAGCGGCTTTAGAAGCAAAAAATGGCGAAATTGTGCTTTTGTCCCCAGGCTGCGCAAGCCAGGATATGTTTAAAGATTATATGCATCGAGGCCAAGTATTTCAGCAGACTGTGCAAAGTTTAGCTAATAAGGAGAAAATAAAAAATGTCTAGAAAAGATACGATTTTAGTTGCTGTTATTATTAACGCCGGACTGCTAGCGGTACTATTTGCTACAGCAATTATTTATGATACCGATCAAATTGTGGATCAGACAGAA
>CATLPS010000103.1 GCA_950054535.1 uncultured Chlamydiae bacterium
GAAAAATATCTTAGAAGTGGACTGCCCAATTTTGACTCAAGGCGCTTCAGTCGATCTACATATTGAACTTTTTTCTCTTACCGATCAAAATGGTCAAAAGCGTTTTTTACACTCCTCTCCTGAATATGGCATGAAACGCCTTTTAGCAGAAGGCATAGGAGATATTTTTCAACTCTCTCACGTATTTCGCCGCGAAGAAGAGGGAGCTAAGCATCAACCTGAGTTTACCTTAGCGGAATGGTATCGTTTAGGTTATACCTTAGAATCTATGATGGAAGAAACAGTGGAGTTTATTCGGCTTTTTTTAGGCCCTCTACCTTACCAAATCATTAGCTATCGAGAAGCTTTTTTGCGTTATAGTGGTATTGATTATGTCAAAGCAAGTGAGCAGGAGCTTTTTAATTACATTCAGAAAAACAACCTTGCTTGCTACCCTTCTATTAAAGAAGAAGGGAAAGATGCTTTACTTAATTTGATTCTTGGCAGTGTCATAGAACCTTTATTAGGTAAAGAGTCATTAGATGTGATTTGCGACTATCCTGCCAGCCAAGCAGCTTTAGCCAAGAAAAAATGGCAACTCGACGAAGAGGTTGCCCAGCGCTTTGAAGTTTACTTTCAAGGAGTAGAGCTAGCAAATGGCTACTACGAGCTATTAGATAGTCAAGAGCAAAGAAGTCGGTTTGATCAAACAAATATTTTACGCCGCCATTTCCATAAAGAAGCCCTTACTATAGATGAAAAATTTTTAGCGGCTTTAGAAAAAGGCGTTCCTGACTGCTGCGGAGTAGCGGTAGGTTTTGACAGATTACTCATGCTTCGTCTAAAAACCACTTTACTCTCTGAAGTAGTTTCGTGGAGCTGGAGTGAAGCGTAAGTATAGCCTTTTTCAAAGGTTATTAATAGCTCCATCTTTGAACAATGGGAAAATGACGACCTATAGTGAATGCTTTGGCAGATACTTTTAAGGCTGGAGGAGCTTGCCTTCTCTTATATTCAGTTTGGTGAATGCGCAAAATAATTTGCTCTACCTCTACTTGGCTAATGCCAAGCATGTTCGCAATTGTTTGAGCAGAACAGTTTTTTTCCATGTAAAAAGTTAAAATTGCATCTAATAGCTTATAATCGGGCAAAACATCGCTATCTTTTTGATTTTCTTTGAGCTCTGCCGAAGGTGGACGCTCAATGGTATACCAAGGAATAATTTCCTTTGCCCGATTGATCCATTTTGCTATTGCAACCACTTGGCTTTTAGTAAGATCCCCTATCACACCTAGGGCACCGCACATATCACCATAAAGAGTAGCATATCCCATGGATAGCTCGCTTTTATTTCCCGTGGCAAGTAAAAGCGCTCCTGAATTATTGGAAAACGCCATGAGCAATAAAGCTCTAATTCTTGCTTGCAGATTTTCTGTAGTTACCTCTAAAAGAGGCTGATCTAACTGAGAAGTCAAAAAAAGAGAGAAGGAGTGAAAAGCCTCTTCAATTTCAATGATTTTAAAAGGCATTTTTAAATTTGCTGCTAATAATTTAGCGTCTCTTGCACTTTGAAAAGAAGAAAAACGAGAGGGCATAAAAAGAGCTGTAACATTTTGTGGCCCTAAAGCCTCGCTAGCAATAGTAGCTACCAAGGCAGAGTCAACCCCTCCTGAAAGCCCAAGACAAGCTGTTTTTAATCCTTGCTTAAGAAAATAATCTCTAACGCCTAATACTAATGCTTCGTAGAGCTCTTTTTCTGCCAATTCCTCTTTTTTAGAGTTTGCTTCCTGCTTTTCTAAGTCGATAAGTAAATGCTCTTCTTTAAATGCTGCTGCGCATTTTATTAAGCCTTTGGGGCCCACGTAAAGGCTATTGCCATCAAAGATCAAACTATCATTTGCGCCTACTTGATTACATAAAATTACCGGACAATTTAAAGTTTTCGCTACTTTTAAACAGACTGTTTGGCGATGCAGGGGCTTTTGGCTAAAATAAGGAGAGGCCGATAGATTGAGTACAATATCTGGAGAAGAGGTTTTTAGCTCTAAAACAGGATCGCGGTGGTAATTTGAGAAAGTTTCGGGGTAGCTATGTTGCCAAATATCTTCACAAATCAATATTGCTACTTTTTTTCCCTTAATTGTCCAAACATGGCTAGACTTTCCTGAGTTAAAATATCTTTGCTCATTAAAGACGTCATAAGTAGGAAGCAATACTTTATCTGCATAACCAATTATCTTGCCTTTTTCGATAATAGCGGCGCTATTAAATAGCTTGCGGGGCGATTTTGGACAAGCGCGAGGAAAACCGATAACAACAGTCATCTCTTTCACTGTAGCGGCAATTTGCTCTAACTTTGCTTCTACCGCTTGAATAAATTCTTGCTGCCATAAAAGATCTTGCGGGGGATAGCCCGTTAATGCAAGTTCGGGAAAAAGAACAAGGTCTGCCCCTAATTTTTCTCCATGATCAATAGACTTTATGATCAGCTCGCTATTGTACTTTAAGTCACCAACAATAGGATTGATTTGAGAAATTAAGATTTTCATCTTTGCCTTTTCTTCTATTTTTTATAAGAAAATAAGACAAAGGAAATTAATTTCAAATCAATTCCTAGCTTCCAAAGTCATCAAGAATAATACTTTCTCGTGGAACGCCATAATCATCGAGTAATTTCAACACGCTTTTATTATGGAGAGGCGGCCCACAAACATAAAATAGAGCCTCTTCTGGATATTCCATTTTTTTAAGCTGCCCTTCTTCAAAAGCTTTAAAAAGAAAATTAGTTTTTACAGGGTCCTCTACCGGCCAACCAGCTTCCACATCCTCTGGCATAGGCTCTGACAACACTAAATGGTAACTAAAATTTTCAAATTTACTATCCAATTCTTCATATTCTTGTTGGTAAATATTTTCTTTGATAGAACGTGCTCCGTACCACATCGAAACTTTTCTTTTGGTTTTTTCTGTATGGAAAAGATGTAAAATATGGCTACGACCAAAAGAAGAACCAGCACCACCAATTAAGAAAATTAGCTCTCGTTCATCATTAATCATAAATGATTCGCCATAAGGACCAGATAAACGAATCTTATCTCCTGGTTTTAAAGAAAAGGTATAACTAGAGCAAATACCCCAAGGAACATCGCTGCGCAGCTGGCCATTTACAAAAGGCGGAGTAGCAATACGAATATTAAACAATAGACGACGGCCCTCGGCGGGATAAGAGGCCATGGAATAAGCTCGAATCACTTCGCCTGGAGCAGAAGGCAAATGGGAAAAATCGAGTTTTTTATCAAAAAGCTGATACTTTTCCCAATCAGAAAAATATTTTTCTTCCATTGTCTCTTTCCAATCAGAGGTCTGCGTTTGAAAAGGCGGCACGTGAAATTGTAGATAGCCTCCTGATTGATAAGGAACTTCTTCGCCTGGCTCCACTTCTACCACTAGCTCTTTGATAAAAGTAGCTACGTTTGCGTTGCTCACCACAGTAGCTTCCCACTCTTTCACTCCAAGAGCATGCTCGTCGACATGAACATGCAGATCATGTTTTAATTTGGACTGACAAGAAAGGCGCCATCCTTCTTTAAGCTGTTTTTTTGAAAAAGAGTCGATATCTGTTTGGAGCGGCTCGCCCGCTCCTTTCAAAATCTGAATTTTACATTGCTTGCAAGTGGCTTTACCGCCGCAAGGACTAGGTATAGGAACTCCGTGCGAAGTCAATGCATTGAGTAGCGTTCCTCCTCCAGGAGTTTTTACTGTCAAAGATTCATCGGAATTGATTTTGATTGTACACATTTCCGATCCGACAAACTTAGCTTTTGTGTAAAGTATCAGCAGCGTCAAACAAATTCCTATCACAACAAAAGCAACCACTGCATAGAGACTAAGCATCGGGTCGATATCGGAAATATCGGCAAAAATTACTAAAGACAAGTTGCTCCACATCATCGCTTTCCTAGCTACTTTTAGATAATAAAGCTCAAATTAACTTTCCCTATTTTTCAAGGCAAGCAAAATAATAACGAAAAGAAAATAGTCGTAAATTTTTAAGGTCAAAACAATTTAGCAGAAACAAATTGCATCACTTGATAAAAAAGGCCTTTCCTTCAAATAAATGGCATTTAATCGGTTCAACCTTTATAATCTAGCTAAATTTCAACTTCAAATCAGTCTTTTGTGACAGCTTTTCAAAGAGAGACGAAGGAGAGCAAAAATGGAAAGAATCGAAACAGAGGATGCACCTTTAGCATTAGGAGCTTATTCTCAAGCGATTAAAAAAGGCAATTTGCTTTTTGTTTCCGGACAGCTCCCTGTTAAAGCTGGCGAGAAAAAAATTGTTTCCGAAACTATCGAAATGCAAATAGAACAGGTCTTAAATAATTTAGAGGCTATTTTGACTGCAGCTAACAGTAGCTGGTCTCAAGTAGTTAAATGTGAAATTTTTCTTAAAGAGATGCGCGACTTTGCCATTGTTGACCTTGCTTATAGCAAACGCGTTTGTTCCGCTGTTCCCCCCGCTCGTCAAACAGTACAGGTAGCTGCTCTTCCTTTAAATGCTCTAGTAGAAATTTCTTGTATTGCTGACTTAAGTTAACTCTTGATAACTCTTTTAAATTACCTAAATTAAAAATCGAGGTAGATAAAATGGAAAATGGAACACTAGAGATCCATAGTGAAAATATTTTGCCTATTATTAAAAAATGGCTCTACTCTGACAAAGACATTTTTGTTAGAGAACTTATCTCAAATAGTTGCGATGCTATCCAAAAAGTTAAAATTTTAAGAGATGCAGGCGAGGTAGCTGCCACCGATGAGGAATTTCGCATCGATGTACAGATCGATAAAGAGAAACGTCAATTGAAGTTTAGCGACAATGGAATTGGCATGACCAGTGAAGAGGTCAAAAAATATATTGCACAAATTGCATTTTCTGGAGCAGAAGAGTTTTTAAGCAAGTACCAATCCAACGACGAAAAAGATCAAATTATTGGCCACTTTGGACTAGGTTTTTTTTCTGCTTATATGGTAGCAGATAAAGTCGAAATCAACACTCTTTCTTATCAACAATCAGCTTCTGCCGTACGCTGGATAAGTGATGGCTCTAAGAGTTATGAAATTGGCGCAGGAGACCGAACTGATAGAGGAACAACTTTAATTTTATCTATTGGAAAAGATCATGAGGAATGTTTAGATACGAATCACATTGAAAAAATTTTAAAACAGTATTGCTCTTTTCTGCCCTATCCTATTTATTTAGATGACAAAAAAATCAATACTCAAGAGCCTCTTTGGATTAAATCACCTTCAGAATGCACTGATGAAGACTATCTCAATTTTTATCGTTATCTTTATCCGCATGAAGAACCTCCTCTTTTTTGGATTCATTTAAATGTAGATTATCCTTTTCACCTTAAAGGGATCCTTTTTTTTCCAAAAGTTCAAAAAGATTTTGATCCTAACAAAAGTAGCGTAAGCCTCTACTGCAATCGTGTATTTGTTTCCGACAACTGCAAAGACCTGATTCCAAACTATCTCATGGTTCTTAAAGGTATTATCGATAGCCCAGATATTCCTTTAAACGTATCGAGAAGTTACCTACAAATGGATAGGACTGTACGCCAACTAGCCTCTCATATTTCTAAAAAAGTTTCCGATAGTTTAAGTCTAGTTTATCGTAATGACCGGGAGCGATACATTAAGGTTTGGCCAGATGTCTCCTTGGTAGTGAAACTTGGCGTTTTGGAAGATGAAAAGTTTTACGAACGCGTGAAAGACATTTTGATTTGGCAAACAGCAGATGATAAATGGCTTACCTT
>CATLPS010000104.1 GCA_950054535.1 uncultured Chlamydiae bacterium
GTACTGTAAAATCTGCTCGCTCGTTTCATCTACCCAAAATATAGGAATGGCAAATTTTTCTAAGTCATGTAAAAGAGCGCGATCTTCTGCCGAAAAAAAATTACGGTGGGAAAGGGAAGGGTATTTAAAGTAGATTCCTTTTAAACAACGCTGCACTTGATCGCTGAGCAACATTCTTTTCATTAAAGGAGAGGGAAAATAGCGCGTTAATAGCACACCTTGGCTCGTAATTTCGCCTAAGTCAATTGCCTTTAAAAAGGGGTAACAAGGCTGCTTTTCAATATATCTTTCCACCATTAAAGCTTGCCTAGTACCATAAAAAGAGCCAGGAAACTCATGGAGCCTGGTTTCTCGAGTAATCCAATCCTGCGCTTTCAAATTCAAAAGCTGCTCTCCTTTAGCAATAAAAACAGAAGCGCGATTTTCCTGTGGCAAAGGAGCTGTATCAAAAGCTTGGAATAGAGCTTTAGGGTTTTCTAAAGAAGTTTGCAATTGATCGCGGTCAGAAAAAAAGACATATTCGCGATAGGGCTCAAGAGTAAAAAACTCTAAAGGAATATCGCTAATCTCTCTTTTGCTTTGACCAAAAAGCTCATAAATATCGCCGGAGGCTTCTGTATCTGGTTGCAACACCGATGCGCTAGTATGATAGTAACCGGGAGCTAGCAACTGATCTACTACCCGGGCAAAAACTGTACGAATATGCAAAGGTAGGGTTTTTACTAATAAAATTTCCTCTTGACCTACATTATGAGACATAAAAGAGTGCCACTGCTGATGTAGCCGCAGTAAATTTCTCATAGAGATATTATGAATTAGCGCTTTGCTTAAAGTGGGAAGCAAACCATAAATGGAGGAGTCATAGAGAATACGTCCATTTTGCAATGTTAAATAGGCTACTGCCCGGCCATCTACTTTATCTAAAATGAGATCATTACTTCCATGCAGTCCCCCTAGGGAAAGTAGCGGCTTACCATAGCGATCTGATCTACCAAACATCCTCGAAATATAATCTGGATCGCGAACTTTTCTTCTATCATCGGCTGCAAATAGTTTTCCGATAAAGGCGCCCACCTCAAGCAGTTTTAAAAGGGCAGTAGCGATTGGTCCTATTGCCTTTAACTCCACAGTTACTTCAGCGCAAAGGTTTTTTTTATCTAGCTCTAGTTTGCTATAGTAGCCATTTAACCCTAGTTGAGCTAAAGTGCTTTTGATATTAAATTGAATTAAAGCAGGTTCAATAGCAAATCCCACAAACTGGCTAGAGATATTTTGAATAAGTAGATCGGCGGTAGCAGTTGTCTCAGAAGTATAGTTGATCTTTGTAATGATGCCATCTTTTGTGGCCAAATCATAGTGCGTAAAGCGCACAATTTCATCCATCAAGCCTTCCATTTTCATTCTCTTTGGTTAGCTTTGCATCTAACCTATTCGCAATTGACAATTGGTCTTTTCTAATAAACAAGTTCTGTTATAATCGAGTTTTTTTCCAACTATTTCTTTTCGCTATAGGCCCTTTATCTATGAAAACAGTATGCAATGACTCTAAAAATCAAGTTTTGTTCAGTTGTGGAACTCATGATGGCACCTTTCATGCCGATGAAGTGACCGCATGCGCTTTGCTGTGCCTCTTTGGTCTGATTGAAGTGGATAAGATTGTACGTACAAGAGATCCTGAGGTTTTAGCCCGCTGCCAATATGTTTGTGATGTAGGTGGGGTGTATGATCCTAAAATCAAAAGATTTGATCATCATCAAGTGGAATATCAAGGTTTTTTCAGTAGCGCTGGAATGATTTTAAAATATCTTCTTTCTCAAAAATTCATGACAAAGCGCGAGTATGATCACTTTAATCATTTGCTTGTGATGGGCGTAGACGCTCATGATAATGGGCGCGATCCCTCTATTCTCGGTTACTGCTCTTTTTCGCATATTATTTCTAATTTTACACCTATCGACTATGAGTGCAGCCCAGCAGAGCAAGAAGAAGCTTTTCATCAAGCGCTGCAGTTTACTTTAGCTCACCTAAAAAGATTAAAAGCGCGTTTTGAATATACTACTTCATGCAAAGCTGCCGTAAAAGAGGCGATGCAAAAAATGGATCCTAAAAAAAGATGTTTGATTTTTGCAAAGAATATGCCTTGGATAGATGCTTTTTTTGATTTAGGAGGGCAGTCTCATCAAGCCCTTTTTGTGGTGATGCCATCTGGTAAACACTGGAAGCTCAGAGCGATTCCTCCTTCTTATAAAGAGCGGATGAAAGTGAGGCATCCTTTGCCCGAAAAGTGGGCTGGTTTATTAGAAGAGGAACTTAAACAAGTCTCACAAATCAAAGAGGCCATTTTCTGCCATAAAGGGCGCTTTATCTCTGTTTGGAAAACTAAAGAAGCAGCGCTACAAGCTTTAGACGAAACTCTTAAAAACTTACCTGATAGACATTAGCAGGAGAAAAAAAATGAGCACAATTTTTGGTAAAATTATTCAGGGCGAGCTCCCAGCGGAAAAAGTGTTTGAAAATGAAAATTTTTTAGTGATCAAAGATCGCTTTCCCGTAGCCCCTGTGCATTTACTTATCTTGCCTAAGCAAGAGATCACCAACCTTCAATCAGCCACTGCAGAAGAACTTTCATGGATGGCAGAACTTTTTTTTATTGTACAAAAATTAGCTGATGACTTTCAGATAGCAGATGGTTATCGTTTATTGACCAATAATGGAACCTTAGCGGGGCAGTCGGTTTTTCACCTGCATTTTCATCTGATTGGCGGCAAAGAGCTCGGTCCTATTGCTTAAAAAAAATCTAAAAAAATAATGTTTTTTTTTGTTAACTTAAGGCTTTTAAACTAGCTAGCTAGCTGCCTCATAGCACTATTTTTTTTAAAATAATTAGCTATGAGGCAAGTCAAAATTCATTTACTCGCAAAAGTATGCTTTCTTAAGTTTTATTATTATGACCTAATCATTTTTCTTATTTAAAAGCTGATTAAAAAATGTAGCTTCAGCGGGTTTTAATGGACGTGGCTCTGGTAAGCTCTCTGCTAAAGGAAATGGCGGCAAACTACTTAAGGAATCATTTTCAAATGGCGGGTAATATCCTATTGGGCCTGTTTCTTGCGAAAAATGCAAACTAGGAACAAATAAAGGAACTTGTGCTGGATAACTCTCTTGCGTGGCTAAGTAACTCTCTTGCGGGAAAGATGGCTCAAAAAAAGATGGTTCCAAAGCAGCAGAAGATGAAGGATAAGCATCATAGCCGCGATAATACCTAGGACCATATGCGGTTACAGTGTTCGTATGTTGCTCTATTGTTCTGGTTTGTAACAACCGAAGAGCCTGAAAGACTTGACTTGCATTTACTTGTCGTATAGCTCTTGTTTTTTCTCTCTGTGATTCCATTAAAAGAAGCAGCCTATTTAATCGTTCTGTTTTTTCTATTAATAAATCACCTTCTTCAGGTAACCCATGAGAGAGCTCAATTCTTTGAGAAATTTTAGCTATTTCGGAAAATAGCTCTTGCATTTTTTGGCTATTTGAAAAAATTTCTTTACTAACTTTGTATTGTGTAGTAATGTACTCGCTTATCTTATGTAGTTCAAGTTCATCAGACATATTTATTTGAAAACAATAGCGCTGATTTAATAACCTAGGGTTAATTTGATCAATCCTTTCTATAAATAATGGAGCAATTTCTGAAGCAGCTGCTTCAAAAACTTCTTTAAGTAGTTGATTGTTAATAGAAAATTTTTTTTTGATCTCCTCTGCAACAGTTGTATTTGCAAATACGGGATACATTTGAGCAACTATTTTATGAAAAATAGTTTTTGTTCTTTCGTCAAGTTTATTAACCTTTTCTAAAGGTGGAACAATTACTTTTGTGAGAAGCACCAATTGAAAATCAATTTTCTCTTGAGTAGCGTGTTGAAAGGCAAAGTTAAAAAGCTCTATAGCAACCCTTTCAATTTTTTTTCCTAGCTCTAGCTCTTTTTCCTTTAAAAAATCTACTATTTTTTTATGAAAAGTCATCCTTTCATAAGGACATACATAAGGACATATGTCATTGTAAGCATAGATGCCATGTAATGAAGTCATTAAAAATTCTCCTGATTTTAATTTTAAAAAAATTATCTGTTAAAGTTTAACGAAAATTATTGTTAAATAACAACTGATTTTTAATTAAAAAAAACAATGTTTAATCTAACTATTTATTTACATGCTCTAAAAGGCTGTTAAAAAACCTAGTTTTCGAATACTACATTGTTAATATTTATTGGGAGAAAGTGATGAGGAAAATTTATTCTAATGACCTATTAAAGGAAGAGTGAAGCTTGATAAAACATTTGTTTCAGGTTGATTACTCAAAAAGCGGTAGACCTTTAAAATACTTTAAGAGAGAAGTTTTGCATGCTATTTTATATATTTTAAGAACGGGTTATACTTGGAGGGATCTACCAGGAAATTTTCCTTCTTGGTAGCGGTTTATATGCAATTTAAATTTTGGAAGAATATCTGGTATTTTGGATAGCTGGAAAAATCTGAAAAGAGAAAGGAAATTTATTTGGTTGGACGGTGGATACCTAGAAGGTTCTGCAAGAAACTATTGTAGACAATATGGAATTGATATTCAGCTTGTAAAAAGAACAGATAAACAATTTAAAGTACTACCAAGAAGGTGAGTTGTTGAGAGGACATTTGCTTGGCTTAGAAGATATAGGCGCTTAAATAAAGAGGATGAATATGATCCAGCTACATCAGATGCATTTTTGGATGGTGTTTTCTTCTATCCAAATAGGGATGTTTTCTCTTTGAATAAGAGATCTATTTTATTTGAACTAATTTTTAATTTAAGAAGCTAGTTTTATTTGCATGGGTAGTTTCGGCTTTCTATAGTAAAAAGCCGCCTACTCCATGCTTTTTTATTTACCTCTCCTTTTAACGGGAAAAATATTTTAATAAATTTTATAAAAAATAATTAATAATGATAGCGTTGCTTTAATAGTTCAGGATCAATGCGATCACAGTCATTGATAAATGGAAGAATGATGTCTGAAGCAGCAGCTTGAAAAGTTTCTTTAATCATTTGATCGTTAAGGGAAAAGGTCTGTTTAATCGTTCCTACAATAGGTTGCTCTGCAAATGCAGGGTATAATTGAGCGATCGCTTTATCAAAAATAGTCTTTACCCTTTCTTCAAAATTAGCGATGACTTCTTTAGAAGGAGCAATTACTTTTTCTTTAAGAGACTCTTCAAAAGAAATAGAGTTACTAGAAGAATTTTGTAGAGCAAGTTGAAAAAGATTGCTAGTGAGCAGCACGGTTCCTTTTGCTAACTCTTTTTCCTTACTTTTTAAAACTTCTACTGCTTCTGAAGATAAAGTTATCTCTTCGTAAGGACGGAGATTGGATGGTAAAATCATGAAAACCTCTCTTGAGTTTTATTTTTAATAAAAAATTTATATATTTATACTACCAATAACTGTTATTTAATAACAATTGTTTTTAATTTAAATATTAACAAATAGATTATTTAAATTGTTTTATTTAACTCAAGTTTGGTATTACTGATTTATAACAAAGTTTAAAGATAAAGCTATAATAAACCCCATCACTTTCAATTCA
>CATLPS010000105.1 GCA_950054535.1 uncultured Chlamydiae bacterium
GCATGTGAGGCAGCACCAGCAATCCAGCATCCCACGCAGCACCCAATACAACTTAGTCCCAGCGCAATAGCAGGGCCCACCATATTAAAATCCATATTTTCTCCTCATTAATGGTCGAGACCTTTAAATAATTAAAAGCCTAATCTTTTTGTAATAACTTTAAGGGTTTAAATAGCTTGCCGCCTCCTTCAAATGACCAGCGATACCATTCGAGGTAATTTAAACGCAGCCCATGGATTACTCCGCTCATTGTGCTCAAAACAATATTGATTAAGTGAGAGCCAACGATTAAAAAAGGAGCAAAAATTGGCGACATTCCCGCAGCAATGCCATTGGCAGTAGAAGCAACAATTGCTCCAGCTAAAGCTAAAGCATATAACCTTAGATAAGAAAGTGCATCGGCAAAAATTTGAATTAGATTCATTGGTTCAAAAATTCCCACCCATCCATTTTGGAAAATGGATAATAAAGAAGCCGTGGCTACCCCTATCCAAATAAGCACTAGACCCACCTCTCCACCTTTTACTAAATCCACTCCAAATAAAGTATTCATAAAACTTGGTAAATGAAGGCTAGCAGAAAAATGGAGGTAACCTCCTATTAAAAAAATTGCCCATCCTACATTCGCAAAGGTACGCAAGCTATAGCGCAACAAAGATAAAATTAGATGAATTACTCCAATAAAAAGTGCAAGTTCGAATAAAGAGTTATCGACTAATTTATTTAAAATTACATGCCCTTTTTCTGGTTGAGCAGGAGGAACAAAAGCTAAAAATTGGTTAGGGTCGCTTTCATTAGCTAACTGTGGATACTTTTCAATGATTTCTTTATAAGCTTGGTCTTGATGAGCAATATCGTATGCCATCCGCTTTTTAGCGAGCCACTGCCCCATAGAAACTTTTCGGATAGGATTATCATAATCAATCTGCATACCGAAAAAAGAGGTTAATAGCGTTCCCCAAATAACGCAGGCAGTGCTTAAAAAAATAAAAAGATTGATGAATCGCTTTTTTTCTCCTTTTGCGTCGCTAAATTTATAACGCAAAAATAGAGCTAAACAAAGATAGACAAGTCCATAGCCAGCATCACCAATAATAAAGGCAAAAAAGAGAGCAAAACTATAAAGCACCCAGTTAGAAGGGTCTTTATCTGTAGAAGAAGGAGTATCATAAATATGCACCAAGTCCTCTCCTAAACGACTAAGTCCTTCGTTTTCCAAATAGGTGGGCTTAATATCTTCTGGCTCTAACTCGATCTCTTCTACAAAAATGGTTTCAAATTGCGCTAGCAAAGAATCGAGCTTTGACAATTGGCTTTGCGGTACCCACCCTTCTACAGCAAAAACTGCTCCCCCCAAAACTGTTTTAACATAGGATTGAGCATCATAAAGATGGTAGCGATTAAGGTAGTCGATTAAAACTTCATGCAAGTAGTCATTATATTTAGCCGCCTCTTTTAGCTCGTGCTTTACTTTATAAAGCTGCTGCTGCACTGCTTGCCTGCGCGCTGTAAGCTCATCTAATGAGTGCTCTACTTGAATTTCGATCATCTTTTCATAAGAAACGAAGTGGGAGTGGATGGACATGTAATAGTCAAGTCCGTTGTCAGATGATAAAAACAAAAGCGATTCGGCAATAGGTTCTTGCGAGTTTGAACGAATAGCAAAAAATTGAACTCTACATTTACCTATTTTTTCTATTTCAGCAATTTCCTCTAAAGAAAAATGTCCTAAAGAATAGATTTTTTCAATTTCATTTTTTAAAAGGCGTTCCTCTTCTTCCGCCTCTTCCTTTTTTCTTTGTAAACTTAAAATCTGACCTACAATAGTTTCAGCTGGCTTTTCAATAGAGGTAGAAACTTGATGATCAAGAGGGAAGCCACGCAAAATTTTAATAGCTGCTGCCACGTCATGCACTTCCTTAGGAATTTCCTCTGTAGATTGACTGCGAAAATCAATGAAGTGGATAAATCCTGCGGATTGCGCTTGCTCAAAAAAACGGTTCTTTTCCCTATCTGAACCTAAAAAGAGAAATTTTTTAATTTCTTTATTCATATCAGAGCCTTTCTGCACGCATGTTAACGAGTTTTTTTTCTTTTCCTGCTTCAATTTTGGCTTTGGCTACTTTTGCGCGAGAAACTGCAGCTAATTCTTGATCTCCTAGAAAAACTTTAATTTTTCGAATATTAGAAATAGCTCTGGGAATTAAAATTTTTTCAAATAGATTGACGCGAATCGAAACTTCCCGCAGCTCTTTTTCTAAAGCAGTTTTTTGCTCATGAAGAATGTGAATTTGCTCTCTTAAAACAGCCAAGTTACGTAGATAAACAATAGCTGCATCTAGCCAAGGAGCCGTTTCAAAAAGGCTATAGCTAAACTCTTCAAATTCAATATCTTCAAAATAAGGCACCTCTACTCCAGCAACATTTTCATACCTTTTGCCAATGCGCTTCACCTTAACAGCATCAAGAGGAGCAATGCTTGTTTGAGTGGAGAGCAGCTCGCTAAAAGTTTCAATTTTTTGACGCATCTTTTGGCGAGAAGTTTCTTGCTGCTCTATCTTGATGCGCGTTTCTTGTACTTCAGCTTGCAACATCGACTTTTTCAACTGAAGAGTAGGAAGATACTTTTCTAACTGCCCTAAACGCGTTTGTTGCGCGCGCAACTCATTTTTTGTCAGTTTAATTTCTGCCACGGTAAACTCTTTTTATATACTTTAAGCCAGGACTGCTTCTTGCGGCCAATATTTTTCTATTAAACTGTTTTTAAGTCCAATTTCATTTTTTTCAAAACATTCGGCAAGTGTTTGCCAGCCCAGGTCTAAAGCTTCTTCTAGAGTATAATTCACATCTAGATTCATCATACGCTCTTCAAATAGGATGGAATAGTGTAAAAGTTTTTCATCCCAACGAGAAAGCTTAAAGCCCATTGCCTCTCTCTCACGTGCTTTTTTAGACTCGGCATAAAGGCGAATCATGCCGTTAGCTAATTCTCCATGATCTTCGCGAGTTACTTTACCAATAACTAGTTGTTTTAATCGGGATAAAGAGCCAAAAGGGTCGATTTGGCCATCGTGAAGATAAAATTGTCCTTCGGTAATGTAGCCTGTATTATCAGGAACAGGGTGTGTAACATCGCCGCCTGGCATCGTTGTCACTCCAATTACAGTAATAGATCCTTGGCCCTCTACTAAAACTGCTTTTTCATAACGAGATGCCAGATCGGAATATAAAGAGCCTGGGTAGCCGCGATTAGATGGAATTTGATCCATTGTTACAGCGATCTCTTTAACAGCATCAGCAAAAGCAGTCATATCAGTAAGTAACACCAAAACATGTTTACCATTGATGGCAAACTTTTCTGCGCAGGCTAGTGCCATATCAGGTACTAACATACATTCTACTGTGGGGTCAGTAGCGCGATGAACAAACATAATCGTTTTATCCATCGTACCTGCATTTTCCGCATTATCAATAAAAGCTTGATATTCTTTAAACGTTAGCCCCATCCCACCAATAATGACTACGTCGGCGTCTGTCTGGTTGGCAATGCGCATTAACAGATCATTGTAAGGCTCGCCGGCAATAGAAAAAATAGGAATTTTTTGCGAACGCACTAGACAGTTAAAAACATCAATCATGGGAATATTTGTACGCACCATCTCTCTTGGCACAATTCGTTTCACTGGATTAAAAGAGGCGCTTCCAATGTTAATGGTCTCGCCTACTACTTTAGGACCTCCATCAATTGCCTCGCCTGAGCCGCTTAAGCGCCTGCCTAATAACGAATCTCCATACACAGCTTGCATTTCGCGATTTAAAAAAGTAACCTGGTCTCCCGTAGAAATTCCTCGCGTATTTTGAAATACCTGCAAAGTGACTTGGTCTCCTTCAATACGCAGGACCGAAGCATAGACACTTTCTCCATTTTTCAAATCTACTCGCGCCAGCTCTCCCAGGCTTACTCCCTCAGCGGTAAGGGTAATTAAATTTCCACGCATATTTTTGATTTTATTGTACACAATCTTCATCGTCGACGCTCTCTATTTTCCTTTAACTTTAAGTTCAGGCTAATTTGATTTTTTATGAGAAGCGTTATAAATCTTCTCTTCTATCGCCTTAAATGCGTGGCGGTACTGCTCTGTTTTAAATGGTGTTCCATTTAAGCTTTTTATCTCGTTTTGTAGATTTAAGAAAAATTGACGCGCATCTTCTTTGTTTGAAAAACGAAACTCTGTGGCAAAAATGCGGTTAATTAACTTAAAGAGCGGGATTTGCCGCTCTAATGGGCTATAAGTATCTTCTTTATCAAAAGCATTTTGCTGCAGATAAGAGACTTCGTAAAGCTCTCCTTTTAGATAAGTATAGAAATCTTCTAAAGATACCCCTTCTTCACCTACTACTTCCATACGTTTGGAAATTTCATCACTTTGAATGATGAACTTAGAAGCGCGCTTGACCATTAAGCCCCAGTCATCTACTTCTTGGTTCAAAGAATTTTCTATCTCGCCACCTGTTGTCATCTCTCCTTGATTGATTTCCTGCGAAACTACAGCTAAGTACTTAGACCAAGAAATGAGAGGATCAATGGCTGGATAACGTCTAGAATCAGAGCGCGCTCTGGAAAGCCCCAGAAATGCTCCCACTACAGACAAAGTGGCCTGCGTCACCGGCTCTTCAAAATTGCCACCAGCAGGTGAAACAGCTCCGCCAATTGTAATAGAGCCAGAACCTCCTTTGGGCAATGCTACTACTCCTGATCTTTCATAAAAGTCTGCAATTCTCGATGCAAGATAGGCGGGAAAGGCCTCTTCGCCAGGAATTTCTTCTAATCTGCCAGACATCTCTCGAAGAGCCTGCGCCCACCGTGAGGTGGAATCTGCTAATACTAAAATATCTAGGCCCATTTGGCGATAATATTCAGCAATTGTAATTCCCATATAGATAGAAGATTCGCGAGCAGCTACTGGCATTGAGGAGGTATTACAAATAATGACTGTGCGGTTCATCAAAGACTCTCCGGTATGAGGGTCGATAAGATGAGGAAACTCGCGCAGCACCTCTACCACTTCTCCAGCTCTTTCTCCACAAGCTACAAACAGTACAATATCTACTGAAGCATATTTCGAAAGGTGGTGCTGCAATACTGTTTTACCTGCTCCAAATGGACCTGGAGTACAAAAAGATCCCCCTTTTAACAAGGGAAATTGGGTATCGATAATTCTTTCTCCGGTATCCATCATTTTAGATGGTTTTACTTTCTCTCCGTGGATCAAAGCTCTTTTTACTGGCCATTTTTGTACCATGGTAAAACTTACTTCTTTTCCTTGCTCATCTTTTGCTTTGGCAACTACTGTATCTACCGTATAAGAGCCAGGAGAGATCACCCAGGTTAAAGTATAGCGACCATACAGGGAAAAAGGAACCATGATTTGGTGAGTAAAACGGCCCTCCATCGTAGTTCCAATTGTTTCACCACGCAAAAGCTGATCCCCTACTTTTGCTTTTGGCTCAAATTCCCAGCTTTTTTTGCGGTCAACCGAAGGAAGATAGATCCCTCGTGGCAAAAAATAACCAGATACTT
>CATLPS010000106.1 GCA_950054535.1 uncultured Chlamydiae bacterium
CAAGAGTCTATTTATTTACAAACATACCAAACTATTTCTTAATCACTCAACTTTCTGCTAAAAAGTGTGTAGTCACTATTTTTAAAGAAGCTTTAGGTCAAAATGATAATAAAAATAATTTACTTTTAGCTATGCAAAAGGTGATGCTTTTCCATTTTAATTTAGAAACCAGTAGGCAGAGTTTTCAGACAATTCAAAAAGTAGAAGAAGAACATAAAGTCCAAAAACAAGATCTCTATTTTTTATTGACAAAGAAATTGATTAAAAAAAATGAATGAAATAACGCATTTGCTGTTGCCAGTTATTTGCACTGCTTAGAAAAAAAGACAGAACTAGCAAACAAACTATTTTTACTTACTTTGCAAAAAAACAATTTAAACGTAGCAGCTAAAGCTCTTTTACTAATGAATTCATATAGTTACATGGCAAACAAAAAATTTAGCCAATTAGTCTGGCAAGCGCTCATCAATAAGCAGCATCAAAAACTCTTAAGTTTTTTAGATCAATTTTCTAATTTTTTTTATTTTGAAGCAGCAACAAGAGCAGTTGATCTTTTCTTATCAAAAGAGCAGGGGATAAAGCCTCGGCAAAAATCCAGCGAATGGTTAAATGATAATAATATTATAGATATTTATTTCTATTTAGCTAACAAACAATTTTTTTTAGCAATAAAAATTGTTTTAAAAAAAAGCAAAAGCGATTTGGCCGCTGCGATCACTTGTTTAACTCTTATTCAAAAAGCTAGTTTTAAAATAGATGTAAACTTTAGTGAAAAAATTAAAAACTTAAAACAAATATTAATCCACCAACAATCTGATTATTATCAGACGTAATAGCTTTTTTTTAGAATAAAAAAATCAAAAAAAAAAGCCAAAAGGGGACTTTCTGATAAAAAATAAATCTATTATTTAATAATATGTAATATTTGAAATTTTAAAAAGGAGAATAAAAAATGAATCCTATTTCAAATCTACAAAAAACACCTGATCAAGAGTTAGTAGTTCATTACAAAGACTTTTCAGAAAAAGAAAGAAAAATGTTGCAACAGGTAGTGCAAAGCAACGAGTTCCAAAAAGACCCTAGAAATTATATATTTCAGATGAAAAAAGAGCTTGCTGAAGAGGAGATAGCTAAACAAAAAGTAATTATTTACCTATGGAAACAATTTAACAATAAATAAAAAAATATTATCAGACGTTAAATAAAATCCTATTTTTTTATAAAATTTATGTTTATTTTACTTTGTTTTTATTAAAATTGATTATCTTTTGATTTTATTTTTTTAGTAAAAGGATTTATGCATAAGTTTTGTTTTATCTTTTTTTTATTTTTTATCCATTGTTTTGCTGATGAGCTAAAGCCTCCTCAAGAAGAAATGAGCCTTCACTTAAACTGGATTAAAGATATTTTACAAACACGTTACGCACCACTTGAATGGAAAAAACTTCATTTAAATTTTGATATAGAAAAAGAATTGGAAAAACACTTAAAAAAAATTTCGCTACTTCAACCTCCTTTTATTAAAAATTATCAAAAAATAATTAAATCTTTTTTAAATACATTTCAAGATCATCATTTGCATGTTACTTTTTTCTCTACAGAATCTGCCTCTTTACCTTTTAACATTAAAACAATAGAGGAAGGATCTTTTGTAAGTGAAGTAGATAGTGATCACTGGCCAAAAGATCAAACAGTTTTGCAAGTAGGCGATCAAATCTTATCGTTTAATGATCTTCCTATTAAAGAAGCATTAAAAAAGCTAAAAAAAGAGATCGGAGAAAAAAACCAGCCACTTACTCAGCAAGCATTAGCAGATCAGCTGTTGACTTTTCGTTTAGGAGAATTGGGAAATGACGTCCCTCAAGGAAAAGTAAAAATTGTTTTTAAAAATATTGCGCAAGAGATTTGCCAAATTGAGATAGACTGGAGCTATTTGCCAGAAAGAATTAACCGGCCTTATTTGTTTTTGCTAAACTTATTTAATGATATCAATGCACCTTCTTTAGAAAAAAAACTCTACCATCTTTTACAAAAAATAAAGGTGAGCAACTCTTTTTATCAATTACAGTTAAAAGAAAAAAAATCCAGAAAAGAGAAGATAGGCGATTTGCATGGCCCGCTCCCTCCTTTAGGGGAAATTATCTGGACCTATCCTTCCTCACAAGTTGCTTTAGAAGAGCTACCGCATAAAAGTGGAGAGGGAAGCTATTTAGAAAAAATTAATTGGTTTGCCTATCTTTACAAAAGTCCTCATGGAAAAAAAATAGGCTATCTACGCATTCCTCATTATCATGGAGCGCAAGAAGAGTTTGTAAGTGCTATTCCTTTAATTGCTCATTTAGAAAAGATCAGCGATGGTTTGGTAATTGATCAACTTAGTAATCCTGGTGGCTCTCTTTTGTTTATGCATCAAGTGCTTTCTCTTCTCACTCCTTACCCATTGCAAATTCCCAAACATCAAGTAGCCCTTACTCAAAAAGAGGTGATGGAGGCAATAACAGAATTAGACGAACTCGCTTCTTTTCAAGATTTCAGTTTTAATGAAGAGATATTACAAAAAAAATATTACCATAGTATGGTCAATTACTATCAAACATTGATTGATGAATGGCAAAAAGGTAAAAATTTAACAGATCCTCTTTATTTAGGAGGGGTTGAGTCAGTAGAGCCTTTTCGCGTACACTATTCTAAACCTATTTTGATGTTGATCAATGAGCTAGATTTTTCTGCAGCAGATTTTGCTCCTGCTATTTTGCAAGATAATGGTCGTGCAATTTTAATGGGAACAAATACTGCTGGAGCAGGCGGGGCAGTTTCTAGCTTCTCTTTTCCAAATCAATATGGTATAAAAGAAATTTTCCTCACCGATACTATTGCAGTGAGAAAAGGGCTGCAAAAAATCGAAAATCTTGGCGTCTTTCCTGATATCGAATACCGCATCACAAGTGAAGATCTAAAAAATAATTACTCCGGTTATGTGCAAGCAATTAACTGTGTGATGGAAAATCTACTGTCTTTTGACTAATAAAATAATAGAATAATGGAGAGTGTTTATGGAGCTTTTTCTTTTTAAAGATCTACTCATCGTTTTCAGCTTCTCTATTTTTGTTCTATTATTAGGTCACTATTTAAAAGTTCCGCCAGTAGTAGGGTTTTTGTTAACGGGTGTGCTAGCAGGCCCGCACGGCCTTCAACTTGTTAACGAAACAGAAGATGTAGAAATACTTGCGCAAGTTGGAATTATTTTGCTTCTCTTTGGTATTGGAATGGAGTTTTCTTTAAAGAAGTTACTTCAAATCAAACGCTTTTTTCTTTTAGGCGGTGCACTTCAGGTGGGCCTGACTGTTTTCGTCTCTTTTTTAATCGCGACTACTCTTGGAAAAACATGGAATGAGTCACTTTTTTGGGGGTTTTTATTAGCGATGAGCAGCACCGCTATTATTTTAAGGCTTTTAGAAGAGCGCAGTGAAACTCATAGCCCGCATGGAAGGTTAATTATTTCGATTTTAATTTTTCAAGATGTCATTGCAATTCCCATGATTTTATTGATTCCTTTTTTGTCCGGCCACCACTCCGGGATGCAAAGTTTAAATTTTGCATCTATCGGTCTTTTCATTAAAGGGATTATGATTTTATCTCTTGCTTTTCTTAGCGCGCAGCGATTGATTCCTTATTTGCTAGATATTGTGGCGCGTACTAAAAATAAAGAGCTTTTTTTATTAACAGTACTTTCTCTTTGTTTTGGAGTTGCTTGGTTAACTTCGAGTTTGGGTTTATCTATCTCCATCGGCGCTTTTTTAGCGGGCTTGATCTTATCTGAATCAGAATATAGCCAAGAGGCAATTAGCCATATCTTTCCTTTTCAAGCCCTTTTTATCAGTTTCTTTTTTGTTTCTGTGGGCATGCTCTTAAACGTAGATTTTGTCATCCATCACTTCTTTACAATTGCTTTTTTAGCTGCTGTAGTTTTTTTACTGAAGTCTTTAGAGGTATTTATCACCACTTTAATTCTACGCATGCCTGTACGTACTGCAGTGCTTGCTGGAGTTATCTTAAGCCAAGTAGGCGAATTTGCTTTTGTATTAGCAAAATCGGGTTCTTCTCATGGCATTATCACTAACCATTACTACCAACTTTTTTTAGCGGTTTCGCTGCTTACTTTAGCAATAAGTCCTTTTTTAACTCTTCTTTCGCCTGTTTTTGCTAACTGGATAGGTAAGCTTCCTTTTCCAGAAAAAATGATAAGTGGCATGAAAAAAGAAAAAGAGGAAGTAAAATTAAATGTAGAAAATCATATTCTTATCATAGGATTTGGGTTAGCTGGGCGTAACTTGGCAAAATCTTCAAAATTTGCAGAAATTCCCTACCTTATCTTGGAGATGAATCCCGATACCGTAAAAGAATATAAAGCGAAAGGAGAACCTATTCATTTTGGAGATGGTTCGCATTTTTCTACTTTAGCTCATTTAAATATTTCGCAAGCAAAAACGGTTGCAATTATGATCAACGATCCCTTAGCAGCCAAACAGATTGTGAAGCTGGCGCGCCAAAATAACCCAGCTCTTTATATCATTGTGCGTACCCGTTTTATGCAAGAAGTTCCTTTGATGCGCAAATTAGGAGCAGATGAAGTCATTCCCGATGAATTTGGAACCTCTGTAGAAATTTTTTCGCGAGTACTGAAACAGTACCATATTCCCGATCAAGAAATTTATGAAGTGACCGAGCAGCTGCGCGCCGATGGTTATGAAATTCTAAGAAACGACTGGAAAAACCCTACAAAACTCTCTGAAATTAAGTTTAATTTATCTCATGTAGAGATTGCTTCTTTTCGCCTGCATGCTAAATCTGCCCTTACCGGAAAAATGTTATCTGAATCACAGCTGAGAAATCACTATGGAATGACGCTCCTTTTAATTCGTAGAGGAAGTGATCTAATTACTAATCCTTCTCCTAGCATAAAATTAATGGGGGAAGATATTTTAGTAGTCATTGGGAATAAAAATAGCTTTCAGCAAGCAAATAATTTGTTTGGAGATAGCCAATCTTTATTACCTGTATCTACTTAAACGATTGAAATAGATAAATTTATGGCAAAATTTCCAAATCCAGTTGCCTTGCCTGGCGACGTTTATGAAATGCGTTACAAGCGACATAAGGAGTTGTTAAAAAGCGCTAAATGGGGCATTAAAGTTCGTTTTGGCATTGTAATTTTTGAGCTAATAGGTTTTGTCTTTTTAGGTAGCTTTAGCCTTTTTTCAGAGGCAATTGCTAGTGCGCTCGATATTCTTTCCACTCTATTTTTAATTATTTGCGTTCAGTTTGCCAAAAAGCCGCCAGATAAAGATCACCCATTTGGCCATGGAAGATATGAACCAGT
>CATLPS010000107.1 GCA_950054535.1 uncultured Chlamydiae bacterium
CACATAACTTATATGCGAACGGATTCAACGCGTACTAGTGCATCTTCCCGTGATAAGGCAAAGAACTTTATCACTTCCAAATGGGGTTCCGGATTTGTAGGGAAAGGTTCGGTCAGTGGAAAGCCAAAATCAGGTGTTCAGGATGCACACGAAGCAATTAGACCAGCTAACCCTCGCTACCTTCCAGAAGAAATTCAAAGTTACCTTTCGCGTGAGCAGTTTTTACTTTACCAGCTTATCTGGAGACGATTCGTTGCCTCGCAAATGACAGCCGCTATTTATGATACAGTTTCTGCCGATATCACCGTAAATGATACGATCATCATGCGTGCCACAGGCTCTATCATTAAATTTCAAGGGTTTTTAGCCGTTTACGAAGAAAAGCACGATGAAGAAGAAAAAAACGAAGAAAGTCATCTTCTTCCTCCTCTTCAGCAAGGAGAAGAGGTTGTTTTACAAAAACTATTTTGCGATCAAGCCTTTACGAAAGCTCCACCTAGATATTCAGAAGCATCTTTAGTAAAAGAACTAGAAAAATCTGGAATCGGGCGTCCTTCTACTTACGCCACGATTATGAATAAAATTCAGAGTCGAGAATATACTATTAAAGAAAATGGTCGCCTAAAACCCACAGAGCTGGGGCAAGTCATTGCCCAGATGCTTGCAGCTAGCTTTCCTCAGATTATGAACTCAGGTTTTACAGCTAAAATGGAGGACGATTTAGAAGAGGTTGCCGACGACAAGAAAAACTGGAAAACCCTTATCCAAGAATTTTGGCACCAATTTTCGCCTACACTTGAAATAGCTTTAAAAGAAGCATTTGTTCCCAAAGTTCCTACCGATATTGTCTGTCCAAAATGCAGTCAAGGAAAGCTACAAAAAATTTGGGCGCGCTCTAAGTACTTTTATGGTTGCGAGCGGTATCCAGAATGTGATTACTCTGCGCCTATTGAAGAAGTGGCTTTTAATAAAGAAGAATATGCAACAGATTTTGACTGGCAGCAGCCTTGCCCTCTTTGCGGAAATGAAATGAAAGTGCGACATGGAAAGTATGGCGCTTTTTTAGGTTGTGAACGCTATCCCGAATGCAAAGGGTTGGTAAATATACCCAAAAAAGGAGAAGAGGTGTTAGAACAAAAAGAGATGCCTCCTTGCCCTGCCATCAATTGCCCTGGCCATTTAGTAGCAAAAAAATCTCGCTTTGGTAAAATTTTTTATTCTTGTTCTACCTTTCCCGAATGTAACGTAATTGTTAACGACTTAGAGCAGCTTACAACAAAATATGCGCATCACGAGCGCACTCCTTATCAAAAGAAAGAGAAAAAAGGCGCTAAAAAAACAAAAGTTGTCAAAGAAAAACCAGCTAAAAAAAATTCAAGTAGTTCCTCAAAAAAAGTAGTAAAAAAAGAGGTGAAAAAGCGCACGATGCCAACCTATGCGCTCTCAAAACCACTAGCAAAACTACTTGGAGCAGAGCAACTTTCGAGAGGAGAAGTAACAAAACAGATCTGGGAATATATCAAAAAAAACAAGTTACAAGATACTCAAAACAAACGATTAATCCACCCAGATGAAGCATTGGCAGAAATTTTTGGTTCTAAAGAAGCAGTAGATATGTTTAAAATGGCAGGGTTAATTAGCCCACATTTAACATGATATTAAAAAACTAGAAAAGAATAATGGAGCGTAACGGGATCGAACCGTTCACCTCAACAATGCCATCGTTGCGCTCTACCAACTGAGCTAACGCCCCCAATTATTGACTCCATATTATACAGCTAGCCTTTTTTTCTGCAATCAAATAACGATAAAGCAATTCAAAAAATCCGCTATTTTTTTTATGATTCTTGTGTTTTTTTGCTATAAAAATTTACGCTGCTGGTACATAGAACTTTAATATAGATTGAAGTATAGTAAAATAAAAATGCTTTCTTTATAGCTAACTTAAATGAATGAAAACTTGAGTAAATAATGTCTTTTTTCAATGGTATTGATCAATTACCCCTTGATCCTATTTTGGGACTACCTATTCTTTACGATAAAGATCCACGCCCTGAAAAAGTAAATCTTGGAATAGGCGCTTATCGTACAGAAGCAGGATTGCCATTTATTTTTAACAGTGTGAAAAAAGCCCAATCTTTGATCTTAAATAAATACGATAAAGAGTATCTACCTATTGATGGGCTTACAAGTTTTCTTGCTGTAACTATTGAATCTATTTTTGGAAAAGAGCTAAACCAAATTGGCAAAGAAAGAGTGTATGCCACACAAACAATTGGAGGAACAGGAGCATTAAGAGTAGGCGGTGACTTTTTAAAAAAAATGGAAAAATGTACAATTTTTTTACCACAACCTTCTTGGCCCAACCACAAACCCATTTTTGAAAAAGCTGGCTTAAACGTAGGAAGCTACCCCTACTTTGATTATAACAGTCAAAAGTTAGATTTTTCTGGACTTTGTCAAGCAATTGAAAACTTTCCTGTCCACTCCTCTATTCTTCTACATGCATGCTGTCATAATCCTACAGGAGTAGATCCAAACCGCGAACAGTGGAAGCAGCTCTCTCACCTTTTAAAAAAAAGAAAAATTTTTCCTTTTTTTGATTGTGCTTATCAAGGATTTAGCGAGGACTTTGAAAACGATAGCCAAGCTATTAAACAATTTGCTTTAGATGGACATGAAATGTTTATCGCCTATTCCTTTGCAAAAAATTTTGGCTTATATGGCGAAAGAGTAGGTGCATTAGCAATTTTATTTGATCAGTTAGAGTCTAGAGAAAAAATTAGTAGCCATATTTGTTCGTTAATTAGAGGAAATTATTCTTCTCCTCCCCTGCATGGAGCACAAATCGTCTCTACAATTTTAAGATCGTATAGTTTAACTAAAGATTGGTTAAATGAGCTCCAACATATGCGCGATAGAATTAAAGAGATGCGCAAAGCTTTAGTAGCTGCCCTGCTTGTTCAAAAAGGAAATAAAAATCTCCATGCTGTGTTTGAACAAAAAGGACTTTTCTCTTTTATCGGTTTAAATAAAGAGCAAGTACAAACGCTTAGGCAAGAGTATGGTATTTACATTCCTTTTAGCGGAAGATTGAATCTAGCGGGTCTTAATACAACTAATATCGATTATGTAGTCAAGTCATTGTCAGCTGTTTTATAGGAACTTGCCTTGTGTTTAAAAAATTTGCTTATTCCTATCTTTGTATTCTTTTAATTCTTCTTTGTTCCTTAAGTCTTTCACAGTCACAATCTGAAAAATTAAACTCTCGCTCTACTTCTCTTTTAACTCCTTTTTGGCAATATCTAAGCGAGTCCAAAACTATTTTCTTTCAGTTTTTTAAAACCAAAAACAGTAAAAAAAATCATTTACTAAAAGAAAAAATCGAAGAATTAAAAATAGAAAAAGAGCTGTTAAAAAAACAGCTTAAGCAGACAAATGAAAATATGCAACAACAGCTACAAATTTTATCTAAAATAGATATGATCAGTGAACATGAGCTACAAGAAACAGCGGAGTTAAAAGAAGAGCTTAAGCTTTTTTTGCAGCGTCAATTAAAAAGTTTAACGCAGCAATTACCTAGCCTTTCTGCTCGTGTTATTTTTCGCTCTTTTGATCAATGGAATAGCTCACTTTGGGTTGATGTAGGAGAAGTAGATAATATTAGAGAAAATAAGGTGGTAATAGCAAAAAATAGCCCTGTGCTGCTCAACGCTTCTGTAGTGGGGGTGATTGATTATGTGGAAGAAAAAAGAGCACGTGTGCGGCTTATTTCAGATTCTTCCATTACTCCGTCTGTAAGAGCTGTGCGGGGGGGAAAAAGAAATGAACTTTTTGTAGATGCAATTCATCAACTCTCTTCTTTGATCCAAGCAGAGTCTTTTAGTGAACTTACCATAGACGAAATAAAGCAATTGATTGTTCTTTTAAACAAACTGAAGCGATCTTTATCTCCCTTAAAAAAATCTTGGTATTTAGCTAAAGGAGAGCTTCAAGGTTCAGTTGCCCCGATTGGATATGCTCCACCTATTTTAAAAGGAATTGGTTTTAATTATGATTTTGATGATGAACAAGGGACAAGCCGTGATTTAAGAGAGGGCTTTTTAAAAAAAGAGGGAGTAGGTACTAATTTGCCAATTTTAAAGGTAAATGATCTTTTAGTTACTACAGGTATGGATGGTATTTTTCCTAGCGATCTTCCAGTTGCTATAGTAACCAAAGTTTTTTCTTTAAAAGAAGGAGACTATTTTTATGAGCTGGAAGCAAAACCACTTGCTCCTAATTTTGAGTCACTTTCCACTCTATTTATTCTTCCACCGCTTGAACAACTCAAAAAATCTTGACTTTGCAACTACCTTCATTTAAGGAATTGATATGGCCGATAAAACTAAAAAACCAACCATTGGCATTCTTATTCCTACTTATCAAGGAGTAAAACATTTAAAATCCTGCCTACTTCCTCTTTTACAGTCCTCTTTAAATCCTCGCATTTTAGTGATTGACTCTTCTTCTAAAGATGGAACAGCTCAGCTGGTGCGCTCTTTAGGAGTGGAACTTGTGATCATTCCTAAAAAAGAATTTAATCATGGAGCTACAAGGGAGTGGGGAAGAAAAATGCTTGCCACAGATATTGTAGTCATGATTACACAAGATGCCTACCCAACTTGTAGTAATATGCTAAACAAATTGCTTGCTCCTTTACTCCATCATCAAGCGTCTGTTAGTTACGCTCGCCAAATTCCTCATAAAAATGCAGGTTTACTAGCTGCCTTTGCGCGTAAATTTAATTACCCCTCCACTAGTCATATTAGAAATATTAACGATAGTAAACATTTTGGAGTGTATACTTTTTTTTGCTCTAATTCCTGTGCTGCTTACCTGAATCAAGCATTAGATGAAGTAGGCGGCTTTCCTTCTTTACCTTTTGGAGAAGATACAGCAGTTGTAGCAAAGCTATTACACCAAAATCATTCTATTGCTTATGTATCTGAAGCAGTAGTCTATCACTCTCATGACTATTCCCTAATGCAAGAATTTTATAGGCACATTGAAATTGGCTCCTTCAGAGAAAAAATTAAACATTTAATTGCTTTAGGGGGAAATGACCGTAAGCGAGGCAGCGCTTACACGAAAGCGCTATTTAAAGAACTATTAAGAAAAAGAAAAAGACTTCTTCCTTATGCTTTTTTGCAGATAAGTGCCAAGTTTTTAGGCTACCAAATTGGCAAAATGTATACTAAATACTTTTCTTCTAAAAAATTTTAGATCTTATCATTACAATTTAGCGTGACTACTCCCTCGCCTGAAGGCGAGAGCTTCTTGCAGTTTCCTGCTGGCCATCTAGTCCGAGGGCCAAAATATTT
>CATLPS010000108.1 GCA_950054535.1 uncultured Chlamydiae bacterium
GAGTGCGCTAAGTTTATCGTGGTAATTGCCTTAAGCTGGTTTTTGGAAAAGCATCGCTCCACTGCCTCTACCTGGCGCACAGCCTTTTTTGCCAGTTTGATTGTCGGCGTGCCTTTTTTGCTGATTTTAAAACAACCCGATCTAGGAACTTCGCTCGTGCTTTTTCCCATTACGCTGGTCATGTTCTACTTTGGAGGAATTCACCCCTCCATCATCAAGGTAATGACAATCACTGGAGGGTTAATGGCTGGCTTGGTCGCCATCATTTTTTTAGGGATCTTGCCGCATGAAACTATTCGCCCTTATGCGACTAAGGTTTTAAAAGAGTACCAGTTCGATCGCCTCAATCCTGCCACCCACCATCAAAAAGCTTCCGCGACAGCAATTGCTTTGGGTGGCCTTACGGGCACAGGATGGCGTCGTAGCGAATATGGAGGAAGAGGGTGGCTGCCTGCTCCTTACACCGACTCGGTTTTTCCCGCCTTTGGCGAAGAGTTTGGCTTAGTAGGACTAGTATTGCTACTAGCGCTCTACTACGCTTTGATCTACTTTAGTTTTCAAGTGACCGCTGTCGCTAAAGATCCCTTTGGCCGGTTACTTGCCGCAGGAGTTGCCGTTTATCTGGCCATGCATGTGCTTGTCAATATCGGTATGATGTGCGGATTTTTACCCATTACCGGAGTTCCTCTTATTTTAGTCACCTATGGTGGCTCTTCGGTACTTACTACGATGATGGCGCTAGGTATTTTACAAAGCATCTATTGCCGCCGCTTTATGTTTTAACTAAAAAAGGACTTATGCAAGAATTTATTTTCAAAGAAGGTATTTGGCTAGGCGAAGGGACCATCGCCTTGAGCAGCTCTACGGAGCAAATTAAGTTTTATACCAAATGGGAAATTGCTCCAGAAAGCCGCGGCCAGATTGAGGCAACGCAGACCATTCAGCTTCAAGGAGAAAACCAGGTTTCGCGCAATTTCTTTTTTTTTACTGCAATCACTGAGACCACCTTTACGCTCACTATCAAAAATGAGCAAGTAGAAGCGGTACAGGCATTAGGCAGCCGCCGCCCCCGGCAAGTTAGCTGGAACTATACAGCAGGATCTACTTTAGAAGGCAGGGAAAGTTACACAAACTTACAAAATCAACAGCTTTTATTAAAAGCAGAGTATGGCAGCGGCCAGTACCAAACCATGATCGAAGGAAAATTATGGAAAAAATTAGAAAGTTAGCAGGTAAAGCTCTACTTTTACTTATTTTTGCTAGCTGCAATACGAAATTAATGAATAGAGACTGCTACCAGCAAATTGCTATTGGCATGCCGATCGAAGAAGTTCATGCGCTAGCAGGCGCGCCTTACCAAATTAAAAAAGAGGGAACGCAACAACGGTATGAATATATAGAACGCTTTGAAATCGGCCCTAATACGATGCACCATCAACGCTATACTCTCGTTGTGCAAGAGGGAAAAGTAGTCGACAAGTACCAGTCCGGGCAAAGCTCCCCTGTTCGTCTCTCTTCTCCTTAGAACGATTCACAAAAACGTAGTTTACTGCATTTCTTTGATCTTCTGCAATGCCTCTTCATAAGGCTCTTTAATAAGCTGCTTTGTTTTTAAACTATTATCGGGATCTTGCGTAAAAAAGCTCACTCTACCATTTCCACAAGCTAAAATGTTAACATATGGGTCTACATAGTCTTTTCCCAAAGGATCGCTACAGTAAATTCCTATGTTGATATCTTTCATCTCAAAAGGGTAAGAGTAAACATCTTCTGGATTGACTTGGCGATTGAATTCCACCAGATAATCCTGAGCCAAATCGATCACCATTTTTCTGCCTCTATTAAAATCTATCGCATCTCCGCGATACTCAAAATCAGCAATTACATAAGACTTTTTTCCCTCTTTTGACTCCCCCCCAAGGGCGCAAGGAGTAATATGGTGTCTTTTTCCTATTATATCCGCTACTTGCGCAGCTGTGTAATCGGCTGCTACTGTGCCAGTAGCAGCGCTACATTGCGTTAAGCTCAAGAGTAAAGGTAGCAGTAATAGCCTGAAAATGATCATTTGGTTTCCTGTAAGAAAAAAAGAGTAAATAAAGATAGCAGACAAAAATCTTTTGCCTGCTATCTAATAGGCTATTCTAAGGAGTACTCTCCTTTATCTTCTTTAGCGCCTCTTCATAAGGCTCATCTATAAATTGATTTATTTTGAAAGGGTCATTGGGATCATCTATGAAAAAACTGATTTTATTACTACCAGCCATTATAATGCTAATGTATGGAGATTTATAATTTCCACCAAACGGATCTTTGCAATAAATTGCTATATTAACATTTTTAATATCAAAAGGATAGCAATAAATATTATTTGGATCAACTTGCTGATTAAACTCAGTCAAATAGCCTTTGACTAAATCTATAATCATTTTTCTTCCTTTAACAAAATCTATAGCACTTCCTCTATACTCAAAATCTACTATAATTACAGATGTTTTTCCTTCTTTAGCTGAGCCTCCTAAAGCACAAGGTTCTAAATTATATTTATCACCTATTAATTTTGCTGTTTTAGAAGCTATGCTATCTACGGGATCTGGGCCAGAAAATGACATACATTGAACAAACATAAAAAACATAGGTAGCAATAGTAGTCTTGAAATGATCATTTAATTTCCTGTAGAAAAAAAGGATGAATAGAAATAGCAGACAAAAATCTTTTGCCTGCTATCAAATAGACTATTTTAAGGAGAACTTTCTTTGATCTTCTGCAATGCCTCTTCATAAGGCTCTTTAATAAGCTGTTTAGTTTTTAAATCATTATTAGGGTCTCGTGTAAAAAAAGTAATTTTTCCATTTCCACAAACTACAATATTAAGATATGGATCCCTATAAATTCCTCCAAATGGGTCTTTGCAATAGATACCAATATCAATATCTTTCATTTCAAAAGGGTAAGTGTAAACATCATTGGGATTTACTTGACGATTAAACTCGGCTAAGTAATCTTGTGCTAGGCGTACTACCATTTTCCTACCCTCAGCAAAATCAATAGCGCTACCACGATACTCAAAATCTGCTATAACTACAGATGTTTTCCCTTCTTTTCCTTCACCTCCAAGTGTACAAGGACTAAGGTGATGTTTTTTACCAACTATTTTTGCCGTTTTAGAAGCTGCCCGATCGCCCCCATCGGGGCCAGGAAATGATCCACATTGAACAAACATAAAAAGCAAAGACAGCAGTAATAGCCTGAAAATGATCATTTGGTTTCCTATGGGAGAAAAAAGATGCATAGAAATAGCAGACAAAAATCTTTTGCCTGCTACCTAATAGGCTATTTTAAGGAGAACTTTCTTTGATCTTCTTTAGCGCCTCTTCATAAGGTTCGTCAATAAGTTGCTTGACCTTTAAACTATTATCAGGATCTTGCGTAAAAAAACTCACTTTTCCATTTCCACACACTAAAATCTTTACATATGGATCCATATAAACTTCTCCGCAAGAATTTCTACAATAAATGCCTACGCTAATATCTTTCATTTCAAAAGGATAAAAGTAAACATCTTCTGGATTGACTTGACGATTAAACTCAGCCAGATAGGCTTGCGCTAGATCAACTACCGCTTTTCGGCCTCTATCAAAATCTATCGCATCTCCGCGATACTCAAAATCAGCAATGATACGCGATTTCTTTTTTTCTTTAGAAGAACCTCCCAGCGCGCAAGGAGTAACATGATATTTTTTTCCTATCGTATCTGCCACTTGCGAGGCTGTGTAATCGGCAGAGGCTGTACCCGCAGCAGCGCTACATTGCATTAAGCTTAAAAGCAAGGGTAGCAATAATAGTCTTAAAATGATCATTTGGTTTCCTGTAAGAAAAAAAAGGGTGAATAGAGATAACAGACAAAAATCTTTTGCCTGCTATCAAATAGGCTATTTTAAGGAGCACTCTCCTTTATCTTCTTTAGCGCCTCTTCGTAAGGCTCTTTAATAAGCTGCTTTGTTTTTAAACTATTATCGGGATCCTGCGTAAAAAAACTCACTCTGCCATTTCTACAAGCTAAAATATTAACATATGGATCCATATAGTCTTTTCCTAAAGAATCACTACAGTAAATACTTATGCTAATATCTTTCATCTCAAAAGGGTAAAAATAGACGTTTTCCGGGTTTATTTGGCGGTTAAATTCCACCAGATAATCCTGTGCTAATTCAACCACCATTTTTCGACCTCTATTAAAATCTATTGCATCTCCGCGATACTCAAAATTAGCAATTACATAAGACTTTTTTCCCTCTTTTGACTCCCCCCCTAGGGCGCAAGGAGTAATATGGTGTCTTTTTCCTATTGTATTCGCTACTTGCGAGGCTGTGTAATCGGCTGCTATTGTACCAGTAGCAGCGCTACATTGCGTTAAGCTCAAAAGCAAAGGTAGCAATAGTAGTCTGAAAATGACCATTTGGTTTCCTATAGGAGAAAGAAGAGTGCATAGAAACAGCAGACAAAAATCTTTTGCCTGCTATCAAATAGGCTATTTTAAGGAGAACTTTCTTTGATCTTCTGCAACGCCTCTTCATAAGGCTCGTCAACGACTTGTTTCATTTTTAAATCATTTTTGGGATCTTGCGTAAAAAAAGTTACCTTTCCATTTCCACAACCTAAAATTCTTACATAAGGATCCATGTATACTTTTCCCAAAGGATCTCTACAATAAATCCCTATATTGATATCTTTCATCTCAAAAGGATAGGAGTAAACATCTTCTGGATTAACCTGATGGTTAAACTCAGCCAGATAGGCTTGCGCTAAATCGATCACCATTTTTCGACCTCTATTAAAATCTATCGCATCTCCACGATATTCAAAATCAGCAATTACATAAGACTTTTTTCCCTCTTTTGACTCCCCCCCAAGGGCGCAAGGACTTAAGCGGTGCTTTTTGCCTATTGTATCTGCCACTTGAGAAGCTGTATAATCGGCTGCTATTGTGCCAGTAGCAGCGCTACATTGCGTTAAGCTCAAGAGTAAAGGTAGCAGTAA
>CATLPS010000109.1 GCA_950054535.1 uncultured Chlamydiae bacterium
TATTTTTACCTTTATCAGAAAAAAAGTGCTCTATACTTTGCACCCTTTTGAATCAGCGCGCAAAGTGACACCCTTGCTGGTTTTTTGCCTTATTTTTGTGCTTTCTTCCATTTTAATTTTTGAAGGCTTTCGCAATGTTGCCTTGCCGCTTTCCTATGCCGAAAAGAGCGGATTAGTCATTTTAGTGAGCGCGCTCGCAGCGCTGATCAGCCACTTTTTAATGAAAAAAATGGGCGTCTCTAAGCCGGCGCCATTAGATGTAGAGTTTAGCCCCGAAGTAGTGGAGTCTTTGCAAAAAGTACAAAAATATCTCAACCGTGTAAAGGGCAAAACATCGGGAAATTTACAATATAAAGTGGGCCTGATCACGCAAGAAGTAGACCATCTTTCCGCCTCTTTGCACTACCAGCGGGAAAAAATTTCCCATACGCATGGCGAATACTTTAAGGTGGAGCAAATTTTTGGCTATTTACAGATCATTAGCGCTTGTATGATGGCATTTGCCCATGGCGCTAATGATGTAGCCAATGCCATTGGCCCTCTGTCTGCTGCTATTGCTATCTTGAAAACGGGAATGGTAGCCATTGACGCCCCTATTCCTTTATGGGCGCTAGCTTTAGGGGGAGTGGGAATTGTAATTGGTCTGGCAAGTTGGGGCTGGCGTGTAATGGAGACAATTGGCAAAAAAATTACGGAGCTAACCCCTAGTCGCGGCTTTGCCGCTGAGTTTGGCGCAGCAACTACGATTGTCTTGGCCTCTCGCGTGGGAATGCCAGTCTCTACCACTCATACTTTAGTGGGAGCCGTTCTGGGAGTCGGGCTAGCGCGGGGCTTAGGCGCAGTGAATATCAACACTACTAGAGATATTTTGATCTCTTGGCTTGTCACTGTACCGGTGGGGGCCATTTTGGCAATTCTTTTATTTTATCCTATCCATTTCATTTTTGGATAACTGAACCTTGGGAGAGATCATGTCTAATCGTTATCAATTTTATTTTTCTTTTTGCGCGCTTTTTTTCTTGGCAGCCTTTTCTACTTTGCAGGCAGCAGAAGAAAAAGAGGCCATTTTGCAAGCAGCTATTTTAGCGCAGCCCTCTTCTCAGCCCACGCAATTTCAAAGTGAAAAAATTCAGCCTGGCCACTCGGTAAAGCTTGCCGTAGTGGTAGAAAATGTAGGAAAAGCAAAAAGTCCAGCTGGCACCATCTCCATTCACTTTGCCTTTGCCAAGCCTTTAGAAAAGGGACCAAAGAGTTTGCTATTTGAGACAGAAAGCGTAGATCTTCCTTCTATAGAGCCCGGCCGCTCCGTAGAGCTGGCATTTGAAAAAAGCCATCGCTGGCCTTCCATTTCTGACTTTATTCGGCAAGATTGGCCCCTGCGCGAGTACCAAGCCGTGGTTACCATCGCAAAGCAGCAAGAGGTAATCGGCTCTTTAGCAGTCACTTTTTCTGCTTATTACTACCCGGCAGTACGCAAAGAACTACCCGTTAAATTCATTTTAACTAGTCCAAGCGAACTTGCGCCTTCCTCTTAAAAGCCAAAGGAAGCGATTACTCTTTTCGCTTCCTTTTTTTTCTAAATGCATTTCCAGTTTGTTTAGTCCAGCTTCAAAAATAACGAAAAAAGAGAAGGATGGATGTGATAAGGTACATAAAGTAAGGAAAAGCCTTAAGGCTTCCTTGAAAAACGCGATGGATAAAAAACCTAAGCAATGAAATTAGCAGTGTTTTTAGTAGATAGGCCAATTATTTAGGAAAAACCAAGAGACTTTTAATAGATAATTGACCAGTTTTTTAGATCTATTCTAGGTTAGAATAGGGAAAAGAATTTTTAAAAGAGATCACTCCTTGATGCCAGTTGTCGTCAATAATAAAGAATCTAGGAGCCTGATTTAAGTTAATCGCTGGATTTGCGATCACGCCTGTTTTTTTAGAATAAAAAGTAGAAGAGACCAAAATTCCTTCTTCATTCACTTTTTCATAAGAACTTTGTACTATCATAGTATAAGCAACTTCCTTTGGGCTCTCCATATTGTTTAAGACAACTATTAATTTGATTTCGTTGAGTTTTTCGCCTTCTGTTAAAAAAACACTGTTTTCTTCTGTGGGTTTACAAATAATCTCACATCCTAGTCCATTATTCACTTTAAGAGTTCGATAATTACGAGGAAACTCCATATCTTCTGAAAGGGTAATATTTAAATAGAGATTTTCTTTATTGCCAGTCCACTGAGAATTTAAATAGTTATCAAATTCTGAAGCTGATAATGGGCATGTCATAAAAGCACTGATAGCTAAAAATAGCGCTACAAGATATTTCATCGTTCCTCATGGTGTTACATAGTTACTTTGTATTTGTTACTGGGTATTTCCAGCAGGATAAAATAGCAAAAAATCTATTTGGAATTCCATGAAATTTAAATAAATGATTATTTTTAAAAATAACGACTTGAAAAAGGGTTTTATCTATTCAGGCAAACCAAAAGGAAGGTCCCTGCTGATTGCAAATAGTTTGTCAAAGAGCCGTAAAATAATTTTTTCTATGAATCATTTTAAAGCTGCTTTATACGTTAAAAATGTTTGGCAAGGAATTTAAAGGAGGAAAAGATGTATCAAACTTTTTTCAAGAGCGTTTCTTTATCATTAGCGGCCCTTTTTTTTTGTAGTACCAATGTTTTTTGTATGGAGCAAGATCCTTTGCCTTCATGGAATGAAGGTGCGGTAAAAAGCGCCATTATTCGTTTTGTAGAGGAGGCCACAGAGGAAAAAGGGGCAAACTATATTGCTCCTGCAGCTAGAATTGCCACCTTTGACCAAGATGGAACTTTATGGGTAGAAAAACCTCTTTATCCCCAATGGTATTTTACTGTGGAACGATTAGGTGATTTAGCAAGTTCCCCTTTTTCTAAATTTACAAAATTTGTAAAAAATATTTTAAATAAAATTCGCATGACTCCAGATGTTTCCAAGCAAGAGTTGACTCATCTTTTAGCAGTTATCGATGAAGATACCTCTATTGAAGGATTTCATGATGTAGTGGGAAAATGGCTGGCAAATAGCTCCCATCCAGACTTTAAACGTCCTTTTACTTCGTTAATCTATCAGCCGATGCTAGAGGCTTTAAAGCTGTTTCAAAACAATGGATTTAAAACTTATATCGTTTCAGGAGGGGGCCAAGAGTTCATTCGCGCTTATGCCGAAGATTTTTACCAAATTCCTCCCGAATGGGTAATTGGCTCCGCAGTAAAAGTGAAGTATGAAAATAGCGATGGCAAGATTGATTTAAAAAGAACTCCTTCTATTTTATATGTAAATGAAAAAGAGGGTAAACCAGAGGCAATCAACCTCATTATTGGCCGCAAGCCTGTCGTTGCTTTTGGAAATTCTGATGGAGATCGGCAAATGCTCGAACAAACTTGGGCAAATAAAGGACTTGCTGTTCTTATTCATCACGATGACCAACTTAGAGAATATGCATATGATAGCGACTCTTTTATCGGTAAACTGACAGAGGAGTTTATGGAAGAGGCGAAAGAGCGCAACTATCAGGTAGTAAGTATGAAAGAAGATTGGCATCTTCTCTTTCCTTGGCAGCTTGCTCTTCCTTAAAAAAACCAAAAAAAGCCTGCCACAAAGGCGGGCTTTTAAAAAATAACATTCTTGCATTTAAGCAAACAAGTCCGTATTCTTTTTTCTTAAAATCCGTAGCCTCTTAGATCTTCGGTAGCTTTTTCTACTCTATCAGCAATGTGTATGGGTTCATTTTACTTTCCAACTTTCTTTCTTTTTATTTTTTTATTGTTTACTACCTGCGGTGTAAAGGCGCAGCAAAGTTCTTCAGAGCTAGCCCCTAGCCGCTTGATGCAAGACCTTTTAACTGTCAACTATTGGGATCAACGGCTAAATGAAAAGTTTCCTGTCACCTATGATCATCTATTGCAAGGCGGCTATTTTAATATGCCTTCTGCTCGCATGGCTGCAGAAGGAGTGATTGGAATTGGTTATGCCTGGGTTCCTCCTTATTATCAGTATAACTTAAAACTGCAGTTGATCGATTTTTTAGAGGTGTCTGGCAGCTACCGCATTTTTAAAGGAATTGACGATCCCATCCTCACTCCCTTAGGATTTGGCGACTACTCTGATAAAGGAGCAAATCTTAAACTTGCGCTCTTTAAACCCGAAGATAGCCACTATCAAATTCCAGGGTTAGCCATTGGCTTAGAAGATTTCATGGGTACTAGCTCTTTTAAAGCCTACTATGCCGTTTTGACTCAAGTTTTTTTAAATTATCATTTAGAGGTGAGCATAGGGTATGGGGCAAAGCGAATTCGCGGCTGGTTTGGCGGAGTAAACTGGATGCCTTTTCGCAGCTCTAGTTATAGCTGGCTGCAAAATCTTTCTTTAACGTGCGAGTATGATGCGATCCCTTATCACGATAAAGAGATCGAAAAACATCCTAAAGGAAGGAGGCAGCGCACCCCCTTTAACATCGGTATCAAGTACCATTTGTGGGACTTATTAGACCTCTCCTTTTCCTATATCCGAGGCGATCAATTTGCTTTTTCGGTGGCCAGTAGCTATAACTTTGGCATGACAGAGGGGCTTATTCCCAAATATGAAAGCGTTTTACCCTATCGCGCTCCGGTTAATTTGCAAGAGTTAGGGATAGTTCGGCCAGAAGATGTGATGGTCCAAGAGCTGCAGTTTGCGATGAACAGTCAGGGGTTAGACATGACGAAAGCTTTAATCGGCAATCCGCAGGGATGTAAAACGCTGCGGCTGCATGTTGCTAACTTGGCATATAGAGAAGAACAAAATTTTAAAGAGAGGGTGGTAGCAATTTTAGCTGCCTTAGTGCCCCAAGATATTGAGCTTGTCATTATCGTAGTCGATGCATTTTTGGTAGATGTGCAACAGTACCATTTTTGCATGCC
>CATLPS010000110.1 GCA_950054535.1 uncultured Chlamydiae bacterium
GACGGTTCAGCAGCTGCTCGATAATAGACAATCTTTAACCGGCGGTTACCTATCGGGGCGCCTGACCATTCCTATCCCTAAAAAGCGGCGTAAAAAGACTAAAGCGCATTTAATAATTGAAGGCGCTAGCCATCATAATCTCAAAAATATTAATGTCAAAATTCCCCTAGGATTATTCGTAGGTATTACAGGAGTATCTGGATCGGGAAAGTCTTCTTTGATCAGCGAAATTCTCTATCCCGCTCTTTCAAACCTTTTTCATAAAGCAGAGCATGTGGTGGGAAAGCATCGCGCTTTAAAAGGGACGCAAGAGATCGATAAGGTAATAGCAATTGATCAATCTCCTATTGGACGTACGCCCCGCTCCAACCCCGCAACTTATATTAAAATTTTTGATGAAATACGCGACCTTTTTTGTCAACTACCAGAAAGTAAGGCGCGTGGTTATAAGCCAGGACGGTTTAGCTTCAATGTCAAAGAGGGCTCTTGCTCGCGTTGCGAAGGGATGGGCCAAATCAAGATCGATATGGACTTCATGGAAGAGTCTTGGATGGACTGTCCACTTTGTAATACAAGGCGCTTTGATGAAGAGACGCTCTCTGTCTTATTTAAAGGCAAAAACATCTACGATGTTTTGGAGATGGAGGTAGCAGAAGCTAGTCAGTTTTTTGCCGAAATTCCTTCTCTGCATCGTAAGCTGGAGACATTAAAAAGTGTAGGCATGGACTACATCAAGCTCGGGCAGTCTTCTACTACTTTATCTGGAGGAGAGGCACAAAGAGTAAAACTTGCTAAAGAACTGGTTCGTCCCTCTACTGGAAAAACTCTCTACATTTTAGATGAGCCTACCACCGGCCTCCATTTTCATGATATTGCGCAGTTACTCAAAGTACTTCATGCATTAGTCGATAAAGGAAATTCTATTGTAGTCATCGAGCACAATATGGATGTGATTAAAACAGTGGATTGGATCATTGATATTGGCCCTGAAGGAGGAGAGGGCGGGGGAAACGTGGTTGCCTCAGCGCCTCCAGAAAAAATTGCCAAATTAGATAGTCCTACAGGCAAAGCGCTGCAACCTTTACTCACTCTTTCTCCTGAAGAGAGGCTGCCGGCAACTATCAAAAACCATAGGAATATTGAAAAAAAACTAAAAAAACCACCAATTGATGCCATTACTTTTCTAGATGCGGAGCAAAACAATCTCAAACAGGTTAGCGCAACCATTCCCCGCAATCAAATCACTGTTTGTACAGGCCCTTCGGGATCGGGAAAAAGCTCACTTGCCTTTGAAACAATTTATGCAGAAGGACAAAGACGCTACATCGAATCGCTCTCTTCTTACGCCAGACAATTTGTCAAGCAGATGGCCAAGCCCAAAGTAGGGCAGATTAACGGCCTCTCTCCAGCGATTGCCATCGAGCAAAAAGCACATGCAGGAAATCCTAGAAGTACTGTAGGTACAATGACTGAGGTGTACGATTTTTTACGAATTTTATTTGCGCGGATAGGAGTTGCTCACTGCCCAGAAACGGGTGAAATCATCTCTGCGATTAGCAAAGAAAATGTGGTAAAACGCCTATTAAGTCTTCCTAAAGGAGAAAAGTTGCAAATTTTAGCTCCTTTAGAACTAAATAAAGGAGAGTCATTTTCTAATTTAATTGCAAGGCTACGCCGCCAAGGTTTTTTAAGAATTCGGCTCAATAAAGAGTTTTTTAGCCTGGATCAAACCGACGAATTTAATTTTGATAAAAAACGCAAAAATGAGCTTTTTTTAGTGATCGATCGTTTAAAAGTAGACCCTATCTCTAAACTCCGCCTTTACGAAGCAATTGAAGTAGGCGCTAAAATTGGAAATGGCAAAATTGTAGTGCTGCACGAAGAAAAAGAGTTACTATTTAACCTCTCTTTTGCGGTAGAAAGTACGGGCAAATCCTATCCAGAAATTACTCCTCATACGTTTGCTTTTAATACAGCAGAAGGGATGTGCATGGATTGCATGGGCCTAGGTTATCAATATGGCGCAAATCTTAGCCAAAAAGCAGAGATTCTTTCTCAATCTTTATACGGCTTACTTCGTTATTTATGGCAGGAGCATTTTTCTTCTGCTGCTTTTACTATGGCAGAAACTTTTTGTCATGCGGAAGGGATTGATCCGTATGTTCCTTTAAAAAGTTTAAATTCTAAACAGATGCGTTTGATTATGCAGGGGAGCGGCGAAGAGAAATGGTATAGCGCTAAAAATGGCCTCTCCTTTCGCTGGATAGGTATCAATGAAGTTCTGGCAAAAATGGGAAAGAGCGCTCATGGTTTTTTAAAAGAGACAATTGTACCTTTGCTAAATGAACAGCCTTGCCTTGGTTGCCAAGGAGCAAGAATCAACCCTTTAGCTAGAAATGTAACGATTCAAGCAGTTGCAATTCATGAGCTTTGTCAGATGCCTATTGCAAAGGCGCTTGAATTTATAGGCCAGATAAAAATGAGCAAAGAAGAACAAAAACTGCTCGAAGAGGTGAAAGCTCAGCTTTTCAATCGCCTTCACTTTTTATGCGAAGTAGGCCTGCAATATCTCTCTTTAGAAAGGCGAGCGCCTACTTTAAGTGGCGGCGAGGCGCAGCGCATTCGTTTAGCGCGTCAGCTAGGAAGTGGTTTGACGGGAGCTTTGTATGTACTAGATGAGCCCACTATTGGGCTTCACCCCCATGACAATATGCGTCTCAATCAAGCTTTGATAAAGCTCAAAGAGCTAGACAATACTTTGATTTTAGTCGAGCACGATCCTTTAACCATTAAAATAGCCGACTATATCTTAGATTTTGGGCCGCAATCTGGCAGCCAAGGCGGCCATATTGTAGCCAGAGGCACTTACCAGCAGATACTAGAAAACCCTGATTCTTTAACAGGCCGCTATCTTAGCGGCAAAGAAAAAGTGTTTGCTCCTGCAAAAAAAAAGCGTAAAAAAGAAGGCAAATTTTTTATTAAACAAGCCTCTAAACATAATCTTAAAAATATTTCTGTGGAATTTCCCACTGGGGCAATTACCTGCTTAACAGGCGTTTCAGGCTCTGGTAAATCCACCTTGATGAATAAAATTTTATTGCCTGCTCTAGAAAAAGCTCTGCCTCTTAAGCAAGACAGCTGCCTAGTGGATGGAGCAGAGGTGACAGGGCTAGCAAATTTTGATAAATTCATCTCCATTGATCAAAATCCTATTGGCCATACGGTTCGCTCCGATGTAGGAACTTATACAGATGTGTTGACCAAACTAAGGGAATTCTTCGCCATGTTACCAGAGGCGCGCGCTAAAGGGATGCAGCCTAGAAACTTTAGCTGCAATCAACGCAAAGGAATGTGTACAGCTTGCTGGGGGATGGGTTATAAAAAAATAGAGATGCACTTTTTAGCTCCAGTCAAAGTGCAGTGCGAAGAGTGCCAAGGAATGCGCCTTAACCCTGTTAGTTTGAGTATAAAATATAAAGGAATGCACTTTGGCGACTATCTTAAAATGACTGTAAAAGAAGCGCAGCAAATTTTTAGTGAACACCCTCGTATTTTAAAAATCTTAAATACGCTTTCTGAAGTGGGCCTTGGATATGTAAAACTGGGCCAAGAGACTGTTACACTATCGGGAGGCGAAGCGCAAAGGCTAAAATTAAGCCGCGAGCTTGCCAAGCGCTCTACGGGAAAGACCATCTATTTACTGGATGAGCCTACTACCGGACTGCACGCAGATGATATCCAAAAGCTTTTATCTGTTTTGCAAAAGCTGGTAGATAAAGGAAATACGATGGTAATCATTGAGCATCAACAAGAGATGATTCAACATGCTGACTTTATCATTGATCTTGGGCCAGAGGCAGGGGAAAAGGGCGGACATATCATTGCTCAAGGCACTCCCGCTGAAATTGCTGCTAATAAAGGCTCTATCACCGGTCACTACTTATTGGATAATCTCAAAAATATTTGATATTTTTTTTAAAGATCTCTTATTCTTTTAGATGTCCAATTTGATAAAAAGTTCTTTTAGAGTTAACAACCACTAATTCATTTGACTTTAAAAGTAAAGGGACAGAGCTCGAGCAAAAGTCTTGAAATAGTTCTTGCGTAGGCAATTCTACTTTTTTTGAGCGAATAGGCTTTTTTAGGATAACGATTTCTTTGTCACAATACTTATGCTCAGCAAAGGAGTGAGACATTAGATAGGCATAAGTTTCAGATTTTTCGGTTAATAAAGAAAGAAAGCAAAGGGAGTCGTGATGCTCATTTAGATAAGCAGCTCTTTTAGCAGCTGGCTCTTTTGCTACCGACATTTGCAAGGCGCGCTGCCAAACTTTAGTGATTCCTTTCATGAAGTGGACATTAAAAATAAAAGAGTGCACACCAACTAGTTCTTTTTCTAATCGAATTTGCAAAGAATCTATCTCTGCCAAACGACCGATTAGTTGTAAATGCCGCTCTTCTAAAACATTTTCTAATATCTGCCTTTGTTGATTAGGCAGAGAAAAAAACTGTTTAGCCATTTCATCCACTTTAGCTTCTGCAATAGAGAAAGAGGCTACTTGACAAGGAGGATTAGAAGAGAGAGATCGAGCAGTTGGCAATCCTAATTTCTGTATTCTATTTAAATAACCTGATCGAATAGCGTTTTGCATCATCTGTTTTCCTTTCTTTTGCTAAAATAGATTTTAAACTTTTTGTCATATCTAGATATTTACTAATAAACTTCTATTAAGAAGTATTCATAAAAATTACTCTAGTAAATTAATTAAAAAATCATGAAAAAAAGAATAAGAGATAGCCTTGTTGCACAATAGCCCTCACAAGATAGGTAAATGATCGAGTTATCCAAGCACTAGTTTATCTTTGCTCTTAGA
>CATLPS010000111.1 GCA_950054535.1 uncultured Chlamydiae bacterium
TGTTCAGCCGTTGCGCCAACAGAGTTCGATCTGCATATAAACCTGAACCTCGGCAAGGCCAAGGCCGTCCTCTACGCCGCCGATCTTTCCGAACAAATTTCTACAGCGGGCACGGAAGCTTCTGGAACGGGAAATATGAAAATGTCGATCAATGGAGCCTTGACAATTGGCACCAGAGATGGCGCAAATATTGAAATGGAACAAGCGATTACTTCTAAATGGTGGCCTTTTGCTTTTGGAGCTACGGTAGAAGAAATCGCTTCTTTAAAAAAAGAGGGAAATTCTTCTTCTAAAGAAGCGTATGAAAACCATTTGCCAATAAAACGAGCGGTAGATTCTTTAAGAGACCGGACATTTGCTCAAACAGATGAAGAACATTTAGCTTTTAGCGATCTTTATCATAAGTTAATGGAAGCCCACTATGGCGAAGCGCCCGATAAATATTTTGTTCTAGGCGATCTATGGAGCTATTGGCTAACGCAAATAGAGGTAGAAAAACTCTACCAGCAACCAGAGAAATGGGCAGAGTATGCTTTACAAAATATTGCTGGGATGGGCCGCTTTTCAACGGATCGCTCCATTCATGACTATGCCAAATATATTTGGGGAATTACTCCTTGTCCTATTGCCAAAGAAGAATTAGAACGGGTTCACTACGACTATGCTTCTCATAACCGTCATAGTCTATAGAAAATCCAGGCAATAATTAAAGAGAAGGCAACTGGTAAATAGAAAGCAGATTTTAAGGTTTGATCTCAATAGGGTCTATTATCATCTCTGTATCTGTTAGATTCCAACTCTCTAAAATTTTTTGATAGATGCCCTTTTCCTTCACTTTTTGTAAACCTTGATTAAACATTTTAATCAAGGTGCTTCCTTTTAAGTGGTGATAGGTCATTAAATGAATTCCTTCCTTATCTAAAGGATAGGTAACCACTTTTAGATGATGAGAGTAAAAAGTGCTGGTATAGGTTAAAGAGGGTAGTACGGGAAAAATAACGCCGTCAATTTTTCCTATGTTTAAATCAGCTAAAGCGCGTTTGATATCTTCGTAGAGTCTCATTTGAAAATCGTAAGTTTTTTGCAGTTTTAAAACGATCGGAGAAAATGCATAGACGCCTACGGGTTTGCCGGCGATTTCTTGCCATTTAAGCAGAAAATTTTTAGCAGGAAGCGTTAAAACTGGTCCTAAAGGGTAGATATTTTTAGAAAATAGATAATTTCTTTGTTCTATTATAGAAGGAAATAACCCTGTAAGCGCTCCATCAATCAATTGGTCATCAATTAACTTCTCTTTTTCATAAGACTCTATTGTGACTACATTAAAAGTCACTTTTTCTTCTTTTGCAATTGCCAGCAAAAGATCATGGCTAAAGGCGCTAAAGTTTTTTTCTTTCCCAAATAGCTCAACTCCTCGCCAATTGGCATCGATCCCAATGGTATAGTTTGTTTTGTTAGAAGAGGGGTGAGACTGGTCGCTAAAAAGATAAAGCATCACCAATAAAACAAAAGTAAATCCAATAAGAGAAACTTTTTTTTTATTGTGTAGCAGCTTCTTAAGCCTATAAGACACTTTAGAGCGAAGATGCATTTAATTAACGGTCTCCATTCAAATATAGATAATTATTTTTTTTTATTTTTTTGTATGCTAGGTTATTAAAAGAACTCAATATACACCCTTTGGTGATCTCTTTTATGACAAATCGTTCTACTACTTCCCGCTTAAAATCAAAGCCAATTCCTCAAAAAAAATTTTCTTCTTCGTCAGCGACAATGCAAGATGTGGTTAGCATTATTTTAGGCGGAGGAGAAGGAACAAGGCTTCACCCGCTTACTCTTACGCGTTGCAAACCAGATATTAATTTTGGAGGCAAGTACAGGCTTATTGATGTGCCTATCTCTAACTCTTACCATGCAAATTGTTACAGAATATTTGTATTGACGCAATTCTTATCTTCTTCTCTGCATCATCATATTTCTAGCACCTATATGCAAAATGGTAAAACCTGTCATCAAATAGAGGTGTTAACAGCGGAGCAGACGCCTACTAATAAATCATGGTACCAAGGCACAGCAGACGCGGTCAGACAAAATCTGCACTATTTATTGGAGTATCCTTCTGAATATTTTTTAATTTTATCTGGCGATCAACTCTATAATATCGATTTTAATCATATGTTGGAGTTTGCTAAAAAAACCGATGCCGATGTGACCATTGCTACTTTACCTGTTACAGAAAAAGAGGCGACAAGGCTAGGAATTTTAAAAATTGACGAACAGCACATCATCACTAATTTTCATGAAAAGCCTCAAGAAAAATCTGTGCTAAAAGATCTTAAGTCCCCTTTATCCCTTTTAAAAACCATGGGGAAAAGAGCTGCTAAAAAAGAGTTTTTGGGGTCGATGGGCATCTATCTTTTTAAACGAAAAGCATTAGCTAAATTACTAAAAGAGGATCAGCGCGAAGATTTTGGCAAACACCTCATTCCTAGTAAAGTTGCTAGCGGAAGAGTTGCCGCCTATATTTATGATGGATATTGGGAAGATATTGGAACAATTGGAACTTTTTATCATGCGAACATGGCTCTTACCCAAGAAACTCCTCCTTTTAATTTTTATGACGAGAGGCGCCCTATCTTTGCCAAGCGCTACGATCTTCCGCCTTCCAAATTTTTACAAACTACAGCTAGTCGCTCTTTAATATGCGACGGTTGTCTTATCGATAGCGCTCATCTATCTCAAACAATTTTAGGCCCCCGCACAGTAATTAACAAAGGATGCGAATTACAACAGACCTATATCATGGGAAATGACTATTATCAAACTTTTGCCAATGATTACCATGATTTTCCTATTTCTCCTTCTATTGGCGAAAATAGTATTGTTCAAAGAGCTATTATTGATAAAAATGTAGCAATTGGCAAAAATGTTCGACTAATTAACAAAGAAAAACTGTTGCATTATGACGGTAAGAATATTTTTATTCGCGATGGAATTATTGTTGTTCCGCGTGGAGCTTTTATTCCCGATAATTATGTTTTGTAAAAAGTAGAAAAACCATGGCTATTTGGGCAATTGCTGACCTCCACCTCTCTTTTAGCGTGCCCAATAAAAAAATGGATCGTTTTGGCGCTCATTGGCAGGACCATCCGCAAAAAGTCGAAAGTGCATGGCGTCAATTAGTTAAAGAAGAAGATCTAGTTTTAATTGCAGGTGATATTTCTTGGGCACTTCACTTATCTGACGCCGTAGCTGATCTAGAGTGGATTGGCCAGCTGCCTGGTACTAAAGTGCTGATTAAGGGAAATCACGACTATTGGTGGGGATCTCTTGCAAAAATAGAAAAAATTCTTCCCCCCTCTTGCCACCTTATCCAAAACTGTGCTTTTCATTGGAAAGAAGTGGCAATTGCCGGAGCGCGATTATGGGATGCTCCTGAGCTTGACTTTAACGACTTGATTCACTTCACAGGTGCAAAAGCAAAAGAAGTGCTTACCATTACTGACTTTTCTAAAGAAAGTCTAAAAATTTACGAAAGAGAGCTTCATCGCCTGGAAGTAAGTTTAAAACAGATGCAAACAGATGCTTCTATTAAAATCGCAATGACGCACTACCCGCCTATCGGAGCCAAAGGAGAGCCAAGCGCTGCGAGTCAGTTATTAGAAAAATATCAAATCAACCACTGCGTATTTGGCCACTTGCATAATGTGAAAAAAGAAGCCAACTGTTTTGGAGTACACCGCGGTGTGCATTATCATTTAGTAGCAGCAGATTACTTAGAAAACTTTTCTCCTATAAAAATTGTGGATTAACTTAAGATTTCTTTAAGCCTAAGCTTACTCCCTTAAATCTTGCAATAACATTGTTAAAAATTTTTGATATGAATCTTAAATAAGATATTTATTTTTTATTCATTAGGGTAAAAAGAGAATGACGAAAGAAAGTCCTTATTTAAGCAAAATGTTTTTAAGAAAAACTTTAAAACAAAAAAGAGCTGCTATTTGCTCTACTAGGCATTTACAAGCTAGCTGCGCTGCTTATAAAAAACTGGTTTTACTTTGTGAAAAATTTAGTTCCATTGCTTCTTATATCAGTTTTGGCTCCGAGCTAAATTTAGAAGAGTTTAATCAATGGTTACTTCATAATAAAACGCTTTTTTTACCTGCTTTGGTAAATAATGAAATCAATTTTTACCCGGTAAAAAGTGAGAAAGAGCTTATCCAGCATCCCTTAGGATTTTGGCAACCAATAGTGCAGGAGGCTTTCGCTCCAACCTATTTGCCCGATCTAATCTTAGTTCCGGGGCTAGGATTTGATTCACAAACAGGGGGCCGCCTAGGATATGGCAAAGGTCACTATGATCGTCTTTTAGAAAAAACAGGCTCTCCTCGATATGGAGTAGGCTTTTTAGAGCAAGAGGTAAAACAGTTACCTCAAGAGCCGCATGATATTGCGATGGATGAAATTTATCTTTTTTAAGATAAAAAACCGTTTAAGCTTCTTGCTCATATTTTGCTGCTATAAGCTTTTTGTAAGCGGCAAAAAAGTAGGCGATAAGGTCGGTAGCTAATAGAGAGTAAGAGCAAAGAATAGAAGCGGCATGTTCTCCTGCTAAACCATGTAAATAGACTCCTAATTTGGCAGCGTCATGACAACAGAGCCCTTGAGAAAGCAGCGAAGCAATTAGACCTGTCAATACATCCCCACTGCCAGCTGTGGCCATTCCGGGATCTCCTACAGGACTAATGAAAATGGGCTGTTGCGGGTGAAAAATAAAAGTAGGGGA
>CATLPS010000112.1 GCA_950054535.1 uncultured Chlamydiae bacterium
GGGCGCGCCGCGCAGATCTCTTGGCAAGAAGCTGATAGCTATTTAGAGACGCTCCCTTCCGTTTTTCACCAAGCGATGTTTGCAGACGAAAAAAAGCAGGCTATTCCGCTGCTTTTGCAGGCCGCTGCTAAAAACTTTTTGCAGCTAAAAAAAGAGGGCAGCCACGAAGAAGAGCTCTTTGCAAAGCACTCTCTGCTAAAGGAAAAAAGCGCTGATTTAAGCAAAATAACGCCCGCTATTTATCCGCTTCTTTTTGCCACTTTGTCAGCTGCTACCATAGAAAAAAACTATGAAAAGTGGCTACTAGCACTGCAGCAAGCATTTGAATTAGACCAAACCGAAGAGCAAGAGTTTTTACGGCCTGAGTTCAAACAAAACTTCAATATTTTACTTAACTTAAAAGTAGTGACTCATCTTTTTGTAGATAGAGGCAGCTTAGAGAGAAGAAAGATGCGTAAGGCCTTAACGCTAGCCACTCAGATCTGCTTAATCGAGGGGATTAATAAAAAATGCATCGATCAGCAAGATTTTATAAAACTTAAAAAACTGGCTTTGAGCTTTATCAAAGAGCAGGCGAGTATCTTTTGCAATAGCGAAGCAGAAGAGATAAGCCAGGCAAGTGCTTATCTACTAGCTAAGCCTTTTTGTCACTCTCTTTCATCTATAAGCGCACTTTTTGACTTGCACTCTGAAAAAGAGGCACTATTTTTGCCCTCTGTAGTAGCTGTTTTAGTGAAATTACAACAGATTTTATTACTGATACAAACAGAGCAGCCAAAAGAGCAAGAAGAGATCGAAATAATTTGTCATACTTTACTAGCGATCATTGTTCCGCTCAATTTTGAAAAGCTTAGTCTCTTGCACTTGGAAAAAATCGCTCAGATGGTGGAAGAAGAAAGTGATAGTCACCTGGTCTGTTTTAACGTTAAATATCTGATTATCGAAAGACTTATTACTAACCTTACAAGCAACTCCCTTACAAAAGATCAAGCGGAACAAGGGGTTTCTTTGATTAAAAAAAGTATAGAAAAAGAAGCCTTAATCATTTACCAGGGCTCTTTAGTCCATAAATATAAAATTGAAAAATTGCGCTACCTTCTTTTAAAGGCAATGCCCCTGCCCATTTTCAGAAATTGTCCTTGGCTTTTGACTTATCTCATTTTGCTGCAAGCTAGCCGGGAAGCGATCAAGAAGTTATCTTCATCCATCCAAGAAGAAAGAAATAAAGAGGCTCATAGCAACGCAATCGAGATACTATTACTTAATAGAAAACAGCCAATGGCGGTAGCTTGTGCTTTGGCCGTCTTTTTTCAACATATTGCCTTTAATCGCGCTCTTCCCGAGAGCTTTCAGCTTACAACATTTGAACGCCTGATTTCTCTTTGCGGACTAACCCCTGAATTTAAAATTGAAGAGCAGTACCTAGCTCATTTTATCTATGTAAATTGTATTCGAAAAATTAAAAATAGTGTTCTTAATCGATCAAGAACCTTGTCTAAACTGGAAAAAGAGTTATTATTTGCTTTCACCTATCGACTCTTTAATATTTCTCTCTCTTGTCTGCAAATTGCAAAAAGCTTACAGCAACCTGGTATGCAAGTAAGCTACACTACGCTTTTTTTTGATATTGCTGTCGATCTAAAAAAATCTTCTGTGCCTCTGCAACAAATCGAAAGCTATTTTTCGAGCACAAGGCAAGCATTAAATGAAGTAAAAGAGTTAGAAACTCATCATTTGATTAACAAACTGCCTGATTTTAGCTACCGCTCCTTTTCGCTTTTGCAGCAAGCTCTGTTTTTTTCTAATCAAGCCTTAAACAATGATTTTTATAGTCAAAGCAGCTCTACCATCCCTTTAGTGGAGCAAAGCAGCTTTCGCATTACCTCTGAAAGCATTTTGACTCCGTTTTTACAGCTAGCCAAAACTAAATATCAACTCAAGTTGGAAGAAAGCAACTCGATCATTCTTTTTTTAAAAGAAGCGAGAAGTTTTCATGACTCTTTGCTGGTTGAAGCATTTGCATTAGAGCGAAAGCAGTTAAGCGAAGCCATTAATGGCTTTAACTTTAACCTGCTCTTTCAAGCACTTAAAAAAATGCAGGAAGCCCAGTCACTACAACAACTAGCAGACTGTACATGGTTTTTCATAGACGCTTATGAAATACTTGCAAAAACTGGCTTTTTTTTAGAAAAAGAAGCAGCTGCTCTAAGTTTGCTAGCAAACATTACGCCCGCGGTCGTGCAAACAGAGCTTTTTCAGCTGCAAAAAGAAGATAGTGATACTTTATTAAAACCAAGAACAACACAGAACTGTCTATTTGAACGCTATTTTTACTTACTTTTTGCGGGAATTACAAAAAACAACTTTGAATTAGATGAAAAGAGAGAAGAGATCTATTGTCAATTTATAAATGAAACGATCAAAGGTAGTAGCGAGGCTCCAGTAAATTCTCAGGAAAGTCGTTGCACTCTACTTTTAGATGCCATAGAAAAATTAATTGCTATTTCGGCCATTGATGATGGACCACCTTTACTTTCCATTATCAATCCAATTATCGGCCATCTTGCTCATTATACGAAACTACCAGAAACAAAAAATAGCTGCTCTATTCTTCAGCTTTATATTCACCGCATAGACGAAACACATCAAAACTTTTTTGAAAATTGCATCCATATTTTATATCACTTTTCTTTCAACTATCGTTATTTCAATACTTTGTATTTAATTGTTACTTCTAAAATCGAAATGGAGCTCTCTTTATTACCAAATCGCGTGAAATTTTTAAAAAGCTGCAAGTATTTATTGCAACAACACCTCCATTTTTTTGAATTAGTGCTAGAGGAGGAAAACTCTATTTACTCTTTAGAAGAAAGAAAGAAAAAAGCTGCTTACTTTACAGGTCATTTGCTCGTTTTATTAGTTGGTAACGACATTTTCACAAAAGAAAACCAAGAAATTAGCTATTTCTTAACGGGATTAAGCGTTTGGTTTACACAACATGACCTCAATCCTACCCTTTATAATTTAGCTCATTTAATGTTTGAATTTGAAAGTATGCCTTTAAATTATAGAAAAAAAGCCATTAAGGAGCTAGAAGTCCAACTAGCACCATATGCTCAAACAAACCAATGCGACTCCCTTCTTTTACTATTTAATGAAATGAAAAAAAGCCTTTTATAAAGGCTTTTTTTATAAAATAAAACGAATATTACCCATCATAATTTTTAATAAAATTAACAAAATAACTTTTTATAGAAAAAAAACATTTATTTAGTTATATTAGCTGAAAATAATTTAAAAATTTATTCAATTAGGTTAAGGATGATCCCGCTTAATAACTCTAAATCTCCCATTCACACTGAAACTAAAGGTGGTATTTCTTCGCAAAATGATCCCGAAATCTCTTATAAAGAAGAAGAGGTAAAGTTTTTTGGGTTTAGCGATCATGATCGCTATTTTGCTTGGCTTATCCAATATGGTATTTGTGATGAAGAAGGAAATGCCACTCAAAGAGTGAAAGAGAGTTGTAATATAAAAGGCTTTTCTTCTATTCCTGAAAAACATCCTATTTGTCTTGCAGTAAATGAAGTGATTAACCCCACAGGAAAACCCTTTACAATTTTGCAAGTAGCAAAAACACTCACTGCATTTAGCCAAAGCAAAAGAGAGCAGATCATGAATCAAAGAATGATTCAGTGGCCTCAGCCCATTACAGATGTACAAATTTCTGGTAGCCAGGCTTGGCGTTTTTTATTACAGCACTCTAACTTACTCATCGAAAGTTTTGCAAAACTTTTTAAACCTTATAAGAGTGAAACGGAAGTTAGGGAGTGGTTAAAGCCTTTAATTACAGAGCAAAAAGCGTTAAATAAGCGGGCTGGCAAAGAGATAGACATTAGGATCATTTGTCCAAATGCAAGTTTAGAGCATGTAAAAAGTCTGAGAAATAAGATAATATCTTTGTTTAAGAGTGCTCATTTATCCAAGTACTGCTCTACCAATAAACTTGCTTTAATGACCAAAAAACTGGCAGTTATTAAAGATACCTGTGATGGTTTTGCAAATACTTATAGCTCTGATCAGAGTTGTGATCACTCTTCTTTAATTGGAATCAAACTAAATAGATTGGAACATGAGTATTTTATTACTAGCCGCCCTTCTGAACTCTCTAACAATAAGTGTATAGTTCTCTCTTTAAAAGATGGTAGTTTAAAAATCGACCATTGCGGTTTTGATTTAGTCCAAATTTTAGTGGCGCTAACTAGGACCTATATCCCCAATGTTGACAATGAACAGGCTTTAGTGCGCTACTGCGAAGAGACGGACCTGGTAGCGGCGCATGACTATGAAAAAAAGATGGTGGAAACTTCTTTTGCCGCCATAGAAAATAGCCAGCTTCATCAGCTTTTTGATCAAGCAAGTTTTACAGCTGTTTTAACTTCGCTAAACTATTACCCTAGCGCAGTGCAAAGAGCTGTAAGCCCTCAAGGAAAGTTTTGCTCCGCCAAAGAAGAGGCCGTTTGCCGCTATCTCTACACCTTGATTCGTCGCAGAATCTCTAGTAAAAAAGAGCAAAGCACCGCAAGCTCTAACGCTCTATTTGCCAT
>CATLPS010000113.1 GCA_950054535.1 uncultured Chlamydiae bacterium
TCCTACCGCCACTCATTCTGCAGAAGAGTCAAAACAGAGATGTTCAGCAGAGATGTTAGAGATTCATCCGCAAACTCAGTTAACTACCAGACCTTCTTTATCGGCTAAATCTCTATTCAATAAAAACGAGGAAGAGACAAATGAATCCTTTAAAGATTCTTTTCAGGCGCCTTTAAGAAGTTTACCAAAAAAAACTGCCCCTTCTCCTTTTTTACCTGCTGAGGAAAAAGAGAAAAAAACAGCTAGAGAAACAGCTCTTGAGTCGCAAAAGATCTATAATGGAGATTTTACGCAGTTTCAACTACCTGGTACCTCTTTGATTCAAACCCCTAAAAAGATCGATCAGGTTTCGCTCAAAAAAGACCTTAAAAGACAAGCAGAGGTATTGGAAGAGACTCTTTTTAGTTTTGGCATTGAAGCAAAAGTAGGACAAATTAACTGCGGCCCTACCATTACTTCCTTTGAAGTGCATCCAGCAATCGGGGTGAAGGTCCAAAAAATTAAAGCATTAGATAACGATATTGCGCTCAATATGGAAGCAAAATCGATTCGTATCATTGCCCCCATCCCTGGAAAAGCGGCCGTAGGAATTGAAGTCCCCAACTCAGAGCCGCAAGAAGTGGGCTTTAAAGACCTTTTAACCACTTATCAGCAAGGCTCTAAAAAATTTCATATCCCTATTTTACTGGGTAAAGCGGTAAATGGTGATTATGTGATGAGCGACCTAGCTAAAATGCCTCACTGTATTATTGCGGGCGCTACTGGCTCTGGAAAATCTGTTTGCATTAACACCATTGTCATGTCCATTTTGCTCAACGCTCGCCCTGATCAAATCAAACTCATCATGGTCGACCCTAAAAAAGTAGAGCTCACCCCTTATACTAAGTTACCGCATATGCTCGCTCCTGTGATTACCGAGCCGCAAGGCGCCGCGGCGGCGCTAAATTGGCTAGTAAAGGAGATGGAAAACCGGTATGAACTGCTTAAATTAGTAGGCGTAAGAAATATCGACTCTTTTAATCAGCGCGCTCCTAATCAAGAGGCAGAAGCTGCAATGGGAAAAGAAATCCCGCTTCAGCTTCCCTATATTGTAGGCATTATCGATGAACTAGCAGATCTTATGATGGTAGCCAGTAGCGATATTGAAACGCCTATTGCGCGAATTGCTCAAATGGCGCGCGCCGTGGGAATTCACCTCATTTTAGCCACGCAAAGACCCTCTAGAGAAGTCATTACTGGCATTATTAAAGCCAACTTCCCCACTCGTATCTCTTTTAAGGTAGCTAGCCGTATCAATAGCCAAATTGTGTTAGATGAAACAGGCGCAGAATCTTTACTAGGCAATGGCGATATGCTCTTTTTACCCCCAGGATCTTCTCACTTGATCCGGGCGCAAGGCGCCTTTATCCGCGATGAAGATATTACAAAAGTGATTAACCATATTTGCCAGCAAGCACCGCCTAACTATGTCATTCAATCCTTTGACCGCATGACTGATCTAGAGAGCTTAGAAAACTCCAATGCAGGTATGGAGCTCGATAGCCTTTATGAGCAAGCGCAAGAGGTAATTTTAAGCACGGGAAATGCTTCGACTACGTTTTTGCAACGCAAACTAAAAATAGGCTATGCACGGGCGGCTAGCTTGATGGATCAACTCGAGAAAAATGGAATCATTGGCCCTTCAGAAGGCGCGAAACCACGTAAAATCTTTGCTCGCAAAGCTGAAGAGGAAGAGGAAACTATTTTAGAAAGCAGTTAAACTTTCATTTTTTTAAATTTACACTAAAAGTACTTTAATCTTCTTTTCTTTTAAAATTTAAAAGATTAAATTTTGTTTTTTATATTTCATGTAAAAATAGGCATTTATGAGCTTTACTTTTTCTTCTTTTTACCGCTCTTTATCGAGTAAGTTTTTTTTTCTTTTTCTTTTTGCTCTTTTTTTTCCTTTACACACCCCCTGTGAAGAGGCAAGCAAAACAGATAGCCAGCAACAAACAACCTCCTCTGGTAGCCAAGATACTTTAACTGCTCCTTCTAAAGTGGATGTGAATCCAAAAAATCGAGATAGCGAAATTAGCCGTCGCCTTGAAAAGATCATGCAGTCGACGGGATGGTTTGAAAATGCCAAGGTAGAAGTAAGAGAAGGCATTGTTTTTTTACAAGGGTCGACCAATACAGAAGAGGTAAAAAAGTGGGCAGAGAATCTAGCGCGCAATACCCAAGATACTGTCGCCGTAGTCAATCACATTCAAGTGAAAAGGCCTTCTTTATGGGAATTTAAACCCTTTCTTGTGGGATTAAAAAATCAGTGGGATGCAATTTTAAGAACTATCCCCTCTATTATTTTTGGAGTCATCGTTTTTTTAATTACATTGGTAATTTCTCGATATGCCATTTCCTGGGCCCATTACTTTTTTAGCCATAAATTTCCCAATCCCCTTATTCGTAAATTCCTCGCCTTAAGTATTGGCCTTCTTGTGCTTTTGCTCGGTCTTTATATTATTTTCAATATTATGGGGCTAACAACAATTGCCATGACAATTGTTGGTGGTACCGGATTAGTTGGTATCGTTTTAGGTATCGCTTTTAAAGAGATTACCGAAAACTTTTTATCTAGCCTTTTCTTAAGCGTGAACAATCCTTTTCAAACGGGCGACCTCATTGAAATCGAAGGGATCTTAGGCTATGTAGAAAAATTAACATTTCGTAGTACTAGTTTAATTAAAACAGATGGAACTTACGTACAAATACCTAACTCTACTGTCTACAAAAGCAATATCTTCAATTACACTAGTAACCCAGGTCATCGAGAAGACTTTGTGATTGGGATTGGATATGACGATCAAATCTCTTTGGCTCAAGAAATGGCAATGGAGATTTTAAAAGAGCACCCGGCTGTTTTAAATTCTCCCGAACCTTTAGTGCTTGTCGATAGTTTAGGCGCCTCTGTAGTCAACTTAAAAATCTACTTTTGGATCGATAGAACAAAGCATAGCTGGTCAAAGGTGCGCTCTTCTGTGATGCGCCTAGTGAAAGAAAATTTTCAGGTCAATGATATTTCTATGCCTGACGATAGCCGCGAGCGAATTTTTCCCGATGGTATCACTGTCAACTTAACCTCCGATGAGCAACCTGAAGCTAAAGACACCTCTAAGCAGCCTATCAAGCCAACTGTTATTTTAACCGAAGCAGAAAAGCAGTCGCACTCAGAAGAGAGTGAAATTAAAGAGCAGCTGCCTAGCAGTACTTCGCAGAAAGGAAATAACTTACTCGATAACGAATAAGCTTTAAGCAAAAAAAGGCAATTTACTCACAAGCATTAAATTGCTTTTTTAATAAAAGCTGCAGTTCCATTAGTCTCTCCTCGATTTTTTTCAGTTCAAATCGGCACTGCATATTTTTCTTAGCCACTTCCTCTAGTCGATCTATTTGTTGACTGATCATTCGAAGAGAGGAGCGGCTCTCAAGCTTGCCCAAAACTAGCTCAAAAGCGCGTGCTAAAGTCAAAGCAATTGCCAGGTTACCCTTGCCGTTTTCTCTAATTTGATCAAAAGCTTCGCAAAACAAGGTTTTAAAACAGTGATCTTTAGTAATCACTCGAAGCTCTTCTTTTTGATAGTGATAAGAAGGATTGAATTTTTTTTGCGCAAGATGCACTACAATAGTGGTAAGGTGATTAAGGCTCATTACTGCCGTGGTGGTATCGTTAATTCCTGGAGAGAGCGCTTTTAGCGCAATATCAACTATTTGCCTAATTCCAAAGGAAACATCTTGCTCTAAACTGCGGTGCGAACTAAAAATTAAAGTAGCGTAAATGGAATTAGCAAGCGACTCTGAAATTTCCACCTCTCCTAAAATAGAAAGTAAAGGCGTCTCTTTTACCACAAACTCTCCCACTACATGTTCCATACGAAAAACAGTTTGATGATCCTCCGCTAACTGCTTTAGTTTTTCTATTTGAATATTTTGAATATAACCGCTCGCCTGAGAGAAAAGCGGAGTCCAAGTTTGATTGTGGTCCCAATGCGGACTAGGGGGCATCTCTGCCTCTTTATCGCTGCTCAAAGGATACATTTGATCGATTACTATTTCTGTATCCTGCGCAATGGAGGCTAAAATATTGGAGGCCTGGATAGAGGAGGCAATATGATGGATAAAGAAAATAAGTAAACAGACACCCACTAAAGCTGCCAAAAAAGCGACAAAAACTGCTAAAGTAGGGACAAACTCATTCGAAGAGCCTTCTCGAATCGTAGAAAGGATAATTAAACAATAGGCAAAAATTCCTATAAATAGACCAATGACTACTTGCGTTAGGCGACTGCGCGTAAAATTTCTTAAAATGCGTGGAGTATATTGATTAGAGGCAAGTGTTAAAGTGACAATTGTCATGGAAAAGGTAATACCTACAATAGACATCATCGAGCTGGCAATAGTAGAAAGCATCGCCCGTGCCTCTTCGGCGCCCATCCCAAACAAACGAAGTCTTTCAATGACTGCCATTCCATCGCTGGGAGCCTCTAGGTTAATTAAAAAAGTAGCTAAGAGAACATTCGCTAAGATAAGTAGCGTC
>CATLPS010000114.1 GCA_950054535.1 uncultured Chlamydiae bacterium
GCGATGAGCTTATTACAATGCTAAGGCAAATTTCTCTTTTTAGAACGGATAATAATCACTCCGTCCGCTTTTCTTTTGCAGATGGAGAATTATTGCTTTGCAGTAATACTACAGAAATTGGAGAAGGGCGAGTCGCCATGCCTGTTAATTATCAAGGCCCCAAACTAGAGATAGCATTTAACCCTGCGTACTTTTTAGATATCTTGCGCCATTGTAAACGCGAAACCGTAATGATGGGATTGATTGATTCTTATAATCCAGGAGTAATTGTCGATAGTGAGGAGTTAGGTAAGTCTTTGGAGGCAACCCCTCTATTTGTTATTATGCCAATGCGCCTTTCAGAAGAGTAACTATTTTTGCTTTAAAACAATTATAGCGGCTTATCCACGTAAAAGAGCAAAAGAGAGCTAGTATGATTGTGCAAAATCTTTACCTTGAACATTTTCGTTGCTATGAAAAAGCCTATTTTGAGTTTAGTCCACATTTAAACTTAATTTGCGGCCCTAATGCTAGGGGAAAGACCAGTCTGTTAGAAGCTCTTCACTTACTAATGATTGGTCGCTCTTTTCGCACCACTCAAAACCGCGATTTAATTAAGCATCAAGCTTCTTATTATCAATTACAGATAAATTTCATTAAACATGGTGTAGAGCAGACTTTGCGTTTTGTTAGCAGTACAGAAGAGAAAAAAATTTTTTTAAATACAACTGCTCTCCATAGCCTTTCTAGCTTGCTAGGACTCATCCCCGGGGTATTGCAAACGCCTGATGACATTAGTTTAATCAAAGGATCTCCTCAAAAAAGACGTCAGTTTCTCGATATTCAAATTGCGCAAACAGATCCTTTATATGTTCATCATCTGATGCGATACAAAAAAGCTATGCAGCAGCGCAATCAATTACTGCGCTTAAAGAAACTAGCCGCTATTGAGGTTTGGGAAGAAGAGATGGGACAATCAGCTGCTTATCTTACGTTAAAACGCTATCACACCATTCAAAATTTGCAATATCACTGTAAAAGCCTCTATCCTTCTCTTACAGCAGAGGCTGCTCATTTCACATTAAAATATCGAACGCAGGCTTTTATCACTGACTCAATAAAACATCATGAAATCAAGAGCTTTTTCTTAAAACAATATCAAAAATTTCGCGAGCGCGAAAAAGTTTTAGGCTATACTCTTTATGGAGCGCATAAAGATGATTTTCAACTAATGATTAATGATCAAGATGTTCGTTTTTTTGCCAGTGAAGGGCAGCAGCGCAGCTGCATTACTACTCTTCATCTTGCAGAGTGGTTAAACTTAAAACAAACTGGTAAAGAACTTCCTCTTTTCTTAATTGATGATGCTAGCTTAGGTCTAGATAAAGAACGATCTAAACGTCTTATTCTTCAGTTTAGCCAGTTAGGCCAAATTTTTCTTACCACTACTGATCAAACTCTTTTTTCTCACTATCTAGGTAACAAAAAAGCTTTTGCTCTTTGATCATTGTTGTTAAAATCTTAAGTAAAACCAAAAATGACTGCAAAATCCATAAAGAGAACTATCAATGAGTAAAAAAGGTTCAGAACTAGTGAGTAATAGGCGTGCCATGCACGACTATGAAATCTTGGAAACATTTGAAGCCGGAATTGTTTTACAAGGCACCGAAATCAAGTCTTTAAGAGATCACGGTGGTTCTTTACAAGATGCTTATGTTAAAGTAATTAAAAATGAGCTATGGCTAGTAGGCTGTCAAATTTCTCACTATAAATTTGGCAATATTCACAATCATGAAGAAAAACGCGATCGCAAGCTTTTAATGCATAAACGAGAAATTTATCGTTTTAAAGTAGCTACACAAGAAAAAGGCCTCACTATTATTCCATTAGGCATGTATTTAAAACAGGGCATCGTTAAAGTGCGCATTGCTACTGCTAAGGGCAAAAAAAGCTTTGATAAGCGCTCTACGATTAAGGAAAGAGATGAAAAAAGACAAATGCAACGAGCAGTCAAACAGTTTGTATAGATGATTAAAATTTCTATTCTATCCATTGGTAAAACCAAAGAAAAGTGGCTAGAAGAGGCTTGTAGCGAATATGTAAAAAGATTAAGCTACCAGGTGCAGTTTACTTTTTTATGGGCAAAAAACGATTTGCAGCTAATTGATTGGGCAGTTAAAGAGAGTCAAGTTCTTTGTCTCGATCCCAGCGGCCAGCTGTTGACTAGTGAAAAATTAGCAGATAAATTAGAGCTAAGCTGGATAGAGGGGGGCTCAAAACTGACCCTTGTCATTGGCGGCCCAAAGGGACTCCCCCTTGCTTTAAAAAAATTTCCTTTGCTTAGCCTTTCTCCCCTAACTTTTACGCACCAAATTGCTCGCTTAGTTTTAATGGAGCAAATTTATCGCGCAGTAGAAATAAAAAAAGGAACAAAATACCATAAGTAAAATAATTTTTTACTTTTTAAAATGGTCTGATTGCTTCAATTCGCGGCCTGTTTTGCACTAGGGATAGCATGCCTTAAATAGAGAATAGCTCCATTAATTAGCGCGCTTCCTACTGCAATATCTACCGCTCCCCTAACATCTAAAGGAAAAAAACGTAAAATAAAACCTAGACAGGCCATCAACCCAATTAGAAGATAATAAGCTTTATGATAAATTTGTGAAAAAGGCGCAGGATTTGGCAGAGCCCGAATGCGTGCAATTGTTCTGCCTACTGTTTTTTTTAAAACAAATCTCCCTTTAAAAAAACCAACAATTAAAGCAAAGGCGATGACGATAATTGCACCTTGATCATAACCATTTAAGAGATGGGCAAAAAAATCTAGTAAAGGTCTTTTTAGCGTGGTTAAATTTTCAGACAAGATAGAGGTAATCACTAAATTCAGACCTAAAGACATTAAAAATAGTCCCATAGCAAACCAAATCAAACCAGAAAAGATGATCATAAAGGTATGACTTACCTTAAACATAACTAACCCCCTAATGAATAATATAAAAAAGTATACAGCAGAGCCAACCTTTCGGCTAGCAATTTTCTTAAAATTATTTTTTAAATAAAATTGAAGGACTTATCAACCTACCTGCTGCGCTTGAATTTTTACTTCTTTAATCAAATGCAAAGGTTGCTCTTACTTTTGTCCATTTACACTTAATCAAGATTTTGTTAAGATATTAATCTTTAGCTATGATAAAAATCAGCAACTACAGTTCGTAGTAAAATATCTTTTTTTAAAAACAATTTTTTCTTTTCGAGAAATTTAAAATGACACACTCTCTTTCTTTCGTTAGAATTTTTTATACTCTCCTTAGTCTGCTGTTTTGTACAAGTTTTGCAATTGCCAATTTCGCAAGCCAATCTGTATTGATCAAAATAGTGATAGGCTTAATTGGCGGAAGTGTTTTTGCCGCAGCTTTAATTGCTTTAGATGTACTATTTGAAAAATTCAATCTAAAGACTTTTAACCTGATGACTTTAGGATTATTTTTTGGTTATCTAATGTCAGAAGTCATTTGGTTGATTTTACAGGGGATAGTAGGAGAAACGATTTTTTCTTCCTATAATTATTTCCCATTAAAAGCCGTTCTTCTTTTAGTTTTTACTTTTTTAGCAATGACGATGACTGCTAGAGCTGCCAATGAAATGCATCTCATCATTCCTTTCCTCAAATTAAAACAGACCACTTTTAAAAAGAAAGATATTCTAATAGATCCAGCGATATTAAGTGATTCTCGAATTATTGATCTCGCCTCTACAGGCCTTCTTGACCATCACCTTATTATGCCCAGGTTTGCTGTAAAAGAGCTACAAAGTCAGCTAGAAAGCGAGGAAGAGTTCATTAAATCCAAAGCAAAACGCAGCTTAGAAGTACTTAAAAAATTAGAGGCCATTCCTGCTCTGGATCTACGCTTTGTCGATACTGATTTTCCAGAAATCAAAGAACAGATGGCTAAACTATTACAAATTGCCCGCACTTCAGATACTCACCTAATTACCTCCGATATCAATCGCATCCAACAATCTTCTGTAGAAGGAGTAAGAATTATTAATATTCACATGCTCTCTCACGCCTTAAAACCTATTACCCAAGCAGGCGAATCGATTACTATTAAAGTACAACGATATGGTAAAGAACCCCGTCAAGGAGTAGGTTATTTAGATGATGGAACTATGGTAGTTGTCAATGGAGGAGCAGAGTTTATTGGAGAAACAATTAAGGCCTATGTTTTATCTGTTAAACATACCTCTTCTGGAAGAATGATTTTCTGTAATGCAGCCGAAGAAGATGCTTCCTCTTTTTCTCAGCAAGAAAACACCTCTTTTTATAAAAGTAATGAAGAACAAGAAGATAATGAAAATCAAACGTCTTCTTTTTAGTTTTTAGAGCGCTTAATGGGCAAAGACAGCGGCATCAAAGGCATTGGTAATGATATTGTTAAAATCATACGCATTGAAAAAGCGATAGAAAAATATGGCGATCGTTTCTTA
>CATLPS010000115.1 GCA_950054535.1 uncultured Chlamydiae bacterium
AACATTCAAAACGGAAACTACTCATGTTCTGGCAATCCTAACTAAAGAGGTAAAACAAAAAATGACAATTAACTTAATCACATAACTAACAATAATAATATCTAAAACAGAAGCTACAATTCCATAAAGTCCTGCAAAGCTAAAAAGCAAGGTGTCTAAAAACTGCGAAACAATTAAAGCAAGTGCTGCCCGAATAGAAAAACTTACAGTAGGCAGTTTTTGCTTTAAAAAAGCAAAAAAGCGAATATCGAATAACTGCACAATAAAAAACACGCTCATAGAGGCAAAAATAAGCCTTAAAGAGGGCGAGAGAACTGTAATAAAAGCGGTTTGCGCTGTATCAAAAGAGCTGGGGATATAATAAAGATGAAGCTGGGAGGCAAGAGCAAAAAAAGTCATAAAAAAAAAGCAAATCCAGGTAGCTTGTTTTGCCTCTTTTTTGCCATAAAATTCTTGCAAAACATTGAGTCCAAGTAAACTTCCAATGGCGTAGCCATCACTGGCTGTTACTTCCATGCCAAAAAGATGGATCTGTTTAAGAACAAACAGATTGGCAATCAAAGCTTGTACAGTCACCCAGGCAACTAAAGCCGAAGGACCAAGCTTTAAAGCTCCATACACAAATAAAAGAGTGAAAAAAATTTGAATAAAAAAAAGCGCTTCGTTCATAACAAAAGCTATAATAGCGCAAAAAAATATTTAAAGTATAGAGATTCTTATAGTTACAAGTAAGCTTTGCTCTTCTTTATTAAAAAAACCACTTAAAAAAATTATTTACTAGGCTCTACTATTTTCCAGTTTTTAATATGAGGATGCGACTGGTGGTAGAGATAGAGGAGCAATACCAAAATCACAGGAATTAAAATATCGGTGTAAAAAATAATTCCCAAAGTTCCAAGTCCCCTTTCCTGATCCCAAAAAGCCATGAAAAAATGGTGTAAACCATCTCCAAATAGCCAAATCGATGCGCTAATCACCGTAGCTGTCCAAAAAAGACCGCGAAACCAAATCGCTAAAAAACCCACTACCCCATAACCTAAATTGACGTTGGCCAATTCTTGTTGAAAGTGGCAGATTGTCCACCCCAACTCATCAGCGGCTCGCTGTGGCATAAAGGTAAGCCCTATAAAAGATAGCAAGCCTAAACAACCCAGGTTAAATACAAGTTGATAAAGAAGAAGAAGTTCAATGCATTTAGGGTAGCTCATAGGCCTTTTAAAGTAGTAATGCAATAAAAATCCTACAAAGCTCATTACATAAATTCCTACAAAAATTGCCATGCTCTTTTTCCCTTATAAAGGTTTAGATAAATTATAGATAAATGCAAAAAGGTTTATTTGCCACTTCATTCTTAAAAAAAAATAGATAGATTGTATTTGAAGCTAATCTAAAATCTGTTAGTTTTTTATTAAAGAGAGATCAAGGCTGCAATCACTTAAAAAAAGGATAGGTAGATGTTTTTTTATCTTTCTTCTCTCACTAAATATTTTTCTTTCTTTTTTTTGCTAGCTTTAGCTTCGCTTCAGGCTAATACTTTTCTTTTTAAAGCCCCCAAAGAGGTGACTTTAATTTCCAAAATGGCAGAGCTTTCCCATCCCGTTACTACTGATGTGGCCGAAGCACAAAGCTTTTTTAATCAGGGTTTGGCCTACAAATATGCTTTTAACGAACAAGCTGCTTACTGGTCCTTTCAAAAAGCTGCAAAATTAGATCCAAAAATGGCAATGGCCTACTGGGGAATGGCCCTAGCATTAGGACCAACTCTTCACTCCCCTATTACTGTTGAACGTGCTCGAGTGGCTTATGAACAAATTCAAAAAGCGATTAAGTTATCTGATCGCATTACAGACAACGAAAAAGAGTATATTCAGGCACTTGCGCTAAGGTACTCTCCTGATGCAAACGCTGACTTTTCCCAATTAGAACTTGCTTATAAAAATGGAATGCAGAGCCTTGCCAATACTTATCTCGACGATATAGACGCATCCGCTCTCTATATCGAAAGCCTTTTAATTTGCAATCCTTGGCGTTACTGGACGCAGGCAGGTGCTCCTAAAGGAGAGATTTTACAAGTGGTAAATAAACTAGAAGAGCTTTTAAAGCGTTCCCCTAACCATATAGGAGCTAATTGCTACTATGTTTATGCAACGAAAGACTCCATTTATCCTCAAAGAGCAATCATAAGCGCACAAAGGTTACAAAAGCTTCTTCCTTCTTGCGGTCATTTTTTTTATCTTGCTTCGCAACTCTCTTTAAAGACAGGTGAATTTCAAAAAGCAGTGAAAAGCGCAGAAGCAGCAATTGTAGCCGACAAAGATTTTATGCATCTATTTGACGACAAAAACAGCTACTTTGTAACAGCCATGAGCCAAAACTATGCTTGCTTAATCAAAGCTCACACTTTACTTGGAAACTTTAAACAAGCATTAAGAACTGCCCAAGAGCTGCAAACATTTTACGTGCCTTATTTTGAAACTTTTCCCGATCTGCAGCACTATGCAATGGCTCCTCAATGGGTTTTAATGAATTTTCATAAGTGGAAAGAGCTGCTCAACTTAAAGTCATTTCCCGAAAAAATGCAGATTTGTAACACGCTGCTTAGCTTTTCTAAAGCCTATGCTACTTTAGTTATCAAGGGAAGTGACGCTTCTAAAAGCTATTTAGAAGCATTTTTAAAAAGCAAACAAAAAATAATTTCTCAAAAAAACAGTGTAAACAGTTATTTTCCTTTGTTTTTTAAAATCGCCTATTTACAGTTTTTAGCAAAACAGGCCGATATGCAAACTAAGACTCCTCAAACAATAAACTATCTTAAAGAGGCTATTGAGCTGCAAGATATTTTAACATCTAACTTTACAGTTCAATGGTATTGCTCTATTAGAAAAAACTTAGGCGCAGTATTGCTTAAAAACCGTCAACATTTAGAAGCAGAAGAGCTTTTTCGCCAAGAGTTAAAACTTCATTCTGGTAATAGCTATGCTCTATTTGGCTTAATGACTGCTTTAAGGGCGCAACAAAAAGATACCGATGCCTTTTGGGTAAAAAAAAGATTGGAGCAAATATGGCCTACTACCTCTGCTCCAATAGAAATAAAAAATTTTTTTTAAGATAAGCTATTTAGAGATGCTCTGGAATTCGCCCTTGAATTTGCATATTCCATAAGCGGCTATAATGACCTTCTTGTTTGAGTAGCTCTAAATGGCTACCATCTTCAATGATTCTGCCTTGATCAAAAACTAAAATACGATCCATGCTAGCTAAAGTAGAAAGGCGATGGGCAATGACGATGACGGTTTGCTTTAAAGCTTTTAACTCCAAACCTTCTTGAATTTCCTTTTCTGTAATAGAATCTAATGCCGAAGTTGCTTCATCTAAAATAAAAATTGGAGCTTGTTTTAAAATTGCCCTAGCAATTGCAATTCTTTGTCTTTGTCCTCCAGAAAGTTTAGCTCCTCTTTCTCCCACATATGTTTGGTATCCATCTGGCAGTTTTTCAATAAATTGATGACATTGCGCTTTTTTAGCTGCTAAAATCACCTCTTCATCAGAAGCATCTAATTGACCATAGCGAAGATTTTCCATTAAGGTGCGATGAAAAAGGATTGGCTCTTGCGGAATCATAGCAATTTGGCTGCGAAGCGATGCTTGGTCGATTTGAGCAATGTCTTGTTGATCGATGAATATCTTTCCTTTTTCTAAATCATAATTTCTTAAAATAAGATGGATAAAGGTGCTTTTTCCAGAACCCGAAAAGCCTACAAGTCCTACTTTTTGCTGAGCCTTAATGATTAAGTTTTTGTTTAAAAAAAGAAAGTTTAAGAAAAAAAAGTCACGGTCCAGGATCTATTTCTTGATGCTTACCAGAAATTAGACCTTTAAAGAGAGAAAGTTTATCGTTTCTTATCGTTCTTTTTTATATTAATTTATATACATATCGGTAGAGCTCTTTACTACGGGTCTTATAAAAAACCAAGACATAAAGTCTGAGTATCTGGTATAATTTTATTCGTATTAATCATGGGTACAGCCTTTATTGGTTACGTTTTACCCCTTGGCCAAATGAGTTTGTGAGGTGCTATAGTTATAAGTAATTTTCTTACTGTAATACCTTATCTAGGTGAACTTCTTGCTCAATGATTATGAGGTGGTTTCATAGTTGGTGAGCCAACCATTACTAGATTCTTTGCTTTACACTTTCTACTACCTTTTATAATTTCAGCATTATCTATTTTACATATATTATTACTTCATCAACCCGAAGGTGGAGCATCGAACATATGATTAGGGATACCTGCTGTTAAGGAACCTATAAGATTTCATCCTTATTTTCAATTTAAAGATATGATAGGTGCTATATTTGTTGGTATTTCTTTTTTCTTCTTTGTTTTTTATTATCCTAACTACTTCGCACATAGCGACAACTATATAGCTTCAAAATCGATTTTAGCGCCACCT
>CATLPS010000116.1 GCA_950054535.1 uncultured Chlamydiae bacterium
AAAAAATGGCGAAAAAGTTTTTTATACAAATGATCAAAAACATGCTAGCCATATTTTAGAAATTTATCAGCAAAAAGAGATCCCAGTTATTTGTACTAATAGTCCTTTAGACTCTTATTTGATTAATTATCTAGAAAATAAAATTAGCCCAGCAACTTTTCAACGCATTGACTCTGAAATGCATGATCACATCCTCGACAAGACAAGAGAAAAGTCTATAGTGGATGAAAAAGGCCAAACAGAGGCAACGAAACTAGCTGAGTTAATTAAAGAGAAACTAGCAAAAGAAGGGGTCGAAGTAGAAGCTAAAAGCTTAGCCGCTGATCATCTGCCAGCAGTGATTGTGATCGATGAAAAACAGCGTCGTATGCGTGATTATTTCTTAAGAATGGACCCTTCAGAAAAAAATCCTCAAATGAACTTTTTTGGAAATAAAAAGTTCATTGTTAATACTAATAACGCCTTGATTTTAGGAATTGAAAAATTAAACGCTAAAAATCCTGAGCTTGCAAAAGAACTTACGTTAGAAGTTTATGAGTTAGCATTGCTTTCGCAAAGGGAAATGGATCCACAGTCCTTAAATGAGTTTATTTCAAGAAGCAATAAAATCTTACAAGAGTTGACGCAAGAGGCAGTCAAAAGCTTATAATCTATTTTGAAAGTTGCTTATGTTATAGCTAATAAAAGGCTGTAGCATAAGCAGCCCTTCACTTTATCTTTAGTTCGAGGGCCTTTTACCATGACTGTTAAACTACTCTTTTATTTATGCTTTAGTTTTTTTTACTGCTCCTCTTGTTTAGCTTCTCTTGCCGAGCAGACTATTTATTTAACTTGGCAAAGATCTCCTTCCACAACGATGACCATTCAATGGATAAGTGAAGTGGACCAACCGCAAACTTCTTTACTCTATCGTAGCATAGATAGCAGTGATTGGATGGAGGTATCTGGTCATACCTATAAATTTCCTCAAACTTTAACTTATCTGATTCACCAGGTGGAACTATTAAGTTTAAAGCCAGATAGTCAATACCTATTTAAATTTGTAAATAGTTCAAAGTGTTATTGCTTCAAAACAATGCCTTGCCACCTAAATTCTGCAATTACATTTGTAATAGGCGGCGATCTTTATCACGATAAACAAGATGATTTGGTAACCACTTGTAAACAAGCAGCTCTTCTTTCTCCTAGTTTTGCTGTTCTAGGAGGCGATATTGCTTATGCTGGCTCTTCTCACCCTTTAAAAAAACAATCCGTAGAGAGATGGATTACTTGGGCACGTTGCTGGCATAGAGAAATGGTCACTCCTAGAGGGTGTTTAATTCCAGTAGTGGCAGCTATAGGCAATCATGATGTCAGCGGCGGCTTTTACCAATCGCCTGCCCAAGCGCGTATTTTTAGCGCGCTTTTTCCCATGCCAGGAAAACAGATTTATAATGTATTAGATTTCAGTAATTACCTTTCTATTTTATTACTCGACTCTGGACATGCCAACGCAGTAGAAGGCAAACAAAGTAGTTGGATAAAAAATGAGTTGAGCAAGCGTCACTCCATCACTCATCGCTTTGCTGTTTATCACGTGCCAGCTTACCCTTCTGTACGCCCCTACAGCGAGGAATTAAGCCAAAAAATCCGCAAGAATTGGGTGCCTTGTTTTGAAACAGGAGGCATTTCTACTGTTTTTGAGCATCATGATCACGCTTATAAACGGACTTACCTTTTACAAGGAAATCAAATTGATCCTAAAGGAATTCTCTATCTTGGAGATGGAGCATGGGGGGTGAAAAAATCCCGTGCACCAATAAATAGCCGCCGCAAACGCCCCTATCTTGCTAAATTCTTAGCACAAAAACATTTTATTGCAGTGACTCTTAAGCAAGACAGTCAAGTTTTTCGAGCTATTTCTTGTCAAGGAGAAGTACTGGATTATTATTTTCGCAAAATTCAGCGTTAGTGATCACCAATGGGTTTTTCCCTAGTTTTTCTTTATGAATCTTTCATTCACCTATTTGATTCACTATGCTATAAAAGATTTGTCTAACAGCTAAAAGAGGCGAAGATGAATAGATACATGACTTATTTGACAATCACAATCCTTTTAACTTTTTTCCCTTCTTCCCTTCTAACTACCCTGCAAAATAAAGAAGAAACAGGCACAATTATTGTTACCTATCAAGTAGATCCTCATCAGCTTTCCATCGACCGCATTCGTTTTTGGCTAATTAACTCCCAACAAGAGCGTACGCTTTATCCTAAGCAAAGTGAAATAAAAAATAATGACCAAAAATCTTCAGAGCGTACAGTTGTGATCCCCCAACTTCCTGTAGGACATTACAATATTGAATTTCTTCTACCCAATGCTAAAAAAAAATTTCAAGCTCCTCATTTGCGCGAAGTAGATTTAACCTCTAATGCCATAATAAAAATCGACCAGTCCATTCATCCTAAAATAAAAAATCCATCTCTACCCACAGAGAGTCTTACTATTGATGGAATCAATCTTTTTACACCTAAAAAACCTCTATTTACTACCAATTCGCAACCGTTTTCACTTCCTCTTCCAACGGGGCCTTTAAACTATAAGCAAGCTCAAGTTAATATCAATACAAATATTACTGCTCGCTGGCAATTAATGTATAATGGAGAAGTAGTACATGCTGGAACTGGATCTACTTCTCGCCTTTTTGTGCCACCTGCCCATGGATATTATCTAATCGCTCAAGAAATTCCTGGCTATCACCAATACCTTTCACCTTGCAATCCTTTTGACTTAGTTTCAGGGCAAAATTTGGTAGTTGATATCGATTACAGACAAGAAATTGGCTTTTTAGAAGTACAAGGAAAATGGCTAGAGAGCGAAAAAAAAATTACCATTAAGCTAGTTCCTACTGATCAAAAAGTTCCTTTAATTAAAACTAAATTAGTAGCAATAAGCGGCAATATTCATTGGCAAAGCGGCCCTTTACCTGTCGGAGAATACACAGCATTTTTTGAAATAGAGGGCAAGGCCCAAGAGATAGAAAAACAAAAATTTATCATTAGAAGAAATCAAGGCACGACTTTAAATTTTCCTTCTAAAACCCAATCCTCTTCCAACAAACCAACTGGAAATTTGCAAGTTACTTCTAATACCCCACAATCTATTTATACTTTATTTGATCAAGCAGGTTTGGTCTATGCTCAAGGGCAAGGAGACTCTTTCTTATTTGAACATCTCCCTCAAGGTTATTATCAACTTAATTTTTCGAGCGCAGATCCTCGTTTGTTTGTTCCCCCTACTAGTCAAATGATTACTATTCATGATAAAAAACAAGCTCTATCCAACGCTATCTATAAAAAGATGGGTCGCCTAACAGTAGGCAGTAACCTTGATGCTTTTAAAGTAACAATTCAATCTCAAGAAAATAACGAAACAAATATTACAAAACAAATTATAGGTAAATCTCAACATTTTTATTTAGAAGAGGGAGATTACCGCATTATCTATGAGCCATTAACTTTTGATGGCCCTGCTGTCAAATCTCATAAAGTGACAATTAAATCAACAGCTCCTCAAACTGTATATAGCGCATATCAAATTGACTCTTTATCCGCTTCGACACGTGGTCAATTTTCTACAGCTAGTGAAATTATCATTCATACAAATATAGTAGAAGCTAACTATAAGTTGCAAAAAGTGGAAGAAGGAATAAAAAACAAAACAATTGGTAAATATAGGGGTAAAGAATGTTTCATTCCTTTAGTAAAAGAGGGCAATTATGTAATTAGCTTTGGTAGTGTGCCCAACTATTCTACGCCAAATCCCGTCTTTTTTGATTTAAAACAAGAAAAAAAGATAGAAATTAAAGTTAACTACCACCCTTCTGCTTCATTTATCACTATTCCAGCAGGAAAAGCTATTATTGGAGATCCATTTTTTAATAAAGTTTCTAAAACGCGCCCCGCTAAAGAAGTAGAAATAGCAGAGTTTAAAATAGGGCAATATCCAGTGACCAACGAACAGTTTGCAAACTGGTTAACAGATGCATTTGCAAGAGGTGAAGTTTTGTGGGATCTTCATCATCCTGGAGCCATTGTAAATCAAGAAGGTTTTTTACTTTGTCATACAAATAAAGCAAATCCGCTTTCACAAATTTTTTTTATTAACGAATCGATGCATACGCAGTTTTTACCCATTACAGGCAAAGAAAATTTTCCAGTAATTGCAGTTACCTGGCATGGGGCAAACCACTATTGCAAAAATAACCAATGTCGCTTGCCTACGGAAAACGAATGGGAAAAGGCTGCGGGAATGTCCATAGACCTTAAAAAAAGATTTAAATACGGGTTTGGAAAAAATGAAATTAATTACCGCTGCGCAAACTATCGTGAACAAGAAGCCCCAGTCGAAAATAT
>CATLPS010000117.1 GCA_950054535.1 uncultured Chlamydiae bacterium
AAAATACTCGAGTTGGTCAAGATACAGATTTTGATCGCTTAATTTTAGAAGTACAAACTGATGGTCGCGTTACTCCGGGGGAAGCTTTAAGTTTTGCTGTACAAATTGCTTTAAAGCATTTTGAAGTTTTTACCCATTTTGATCATTACGCTCTTTCTTTTGATGAAAAAGGCCGTGATCGCGATCAAGATCAAGATGAATTAATGGATAAGCTTTCTTTGGGAATTGACGAAATTGAACTCTCTGTGAGATCTGCAAATTGCTTAACAGGTGCAAATATTGAAACATTAGCTGAACTTGTTTGTATCCCTGAAAGAAGGATGCTAGAGTTTAGAAATTTTGGTAAAAAATCACTCAATGAGATTAAAGCGAAACTTTATGAAATGGGCCTACATTTAGGCATGGAACTTGGCCGCTTTGGTATTACCACAGATAATGTTAAGGAAAAAGTCAAGCAGTATCGTGAAGAAAATAAAAAGAAAAAAGAATTATCAAAGCATGAAGAGATGCCAACTAATAGGTAATAATTATGAGACACCTTAATCAAACATGTAAGTTAAATCGTACAACTTCTCATCGTAGATGTATGTTTGCTAATATGCTAAAGTCATTAATCATTAACAAGCGCATTGAAACAACAGTACCTAAAGCGAAAGCGCTAAGAAGATATGCAGATCAGATGGTAACGCTGGCAAAGAAAAATACTCTTTCTGCAAGAAGACAGGCAATTGCAGAGTTAATGATTCGCTTTAACAAGCTAACGCCTAAACAAGAAAGAGCAGCTAAAGAAGGAAAAACACATTTCTTTAATGATGATCGAAAAGCAATTAACGAATTATTTAGTTTAGCAGAGCGCTTTTCTTCTCGTAATGGTGGCTATACCCGAATTTTGAAAAAAGGTCACCGAGTAGGAGATAATGCAGAAACATGCTATATTGAATATCTATCAGAATAAATCTTTCTGTTTATATTTTTTAAGCAATAAGTTTTTTAAGTCAATTGCAATTATTATTAAGATTCCTTTTTTTATTTTTTATTAAAAGGAATCTTTTTTTATTTTTCCCCTTCGTTTTTTTTAATTTTACCTTTTTTTTTATTCTTTTTCTTGCAAAGATGAAGAAAATATTTAGCTGGTAAAAGGGGGGATGATGAGCATTAATATTGCCATTAATGGGTTTGGGAGAATAGGAAGACTTGTAAGTCGTTTAGCATATGAGCACGCAGAGATTAACCTTGTGGCTATTAACGATTTAGTTCCGGCCGATAACCTTGCCTATCTTCTCAAGTATGATTCTGTACATGGAAGATTTAAAGGAGAGGTAATTGCAGAAGGAGATTATTTAATCATCAATGGAAAAAAAATTCGTGTCACATCAGAAACAGATCCCCAAAAGCTTCCTTGGAAAGATTTGCAGGTAGACTATTGCATTGAGTCTACGGGTCGCTTTTGTGATAAACAGGGAGCTAGTGGCCATTTAAAAGCTGGCGCAAAACGCGTGATTATTACTGCCCCTGCCAAAGGAGATATCTCTACTTTTGTAATGGGGGTTAATGAAAAAAATTATTCTATAGAAAAAGACTTTATTGTTTCTAATGCCTCTTGTACGACCAACTGTCTTGCCCCTATTACTAAAGTTTTATTAGATAATTTTGGAATAGAGCAAGGACTGATGACTACTATCCATGCAATGACAGCCACTCAGCCTACTGTAGATGGTCCTTCTAAAAAAGATTGGCGTGGCGGGCGTAGTGCAAGTCAAAATATTATTCCAGCTTCTACAGGTGCTGCAAAAGCAGTGGCTCTTTGTTTACCAGAAATAAAAGATAAATTAACAGGAATGGCCTTTAGAGTTCCTACTATTGACGTCTCTGCTGTAGATTTGACAGTACTTTTAAAACAAAAAACTTCTTATGCAGAAATTTGTCAGGTGATGAAAAAAGCCTCTGAAACATCAATGAAAGGTATTATTTATTATTGTGATGAACAAGTAGTCTCCTCTGATTTTATTGGCAGCCCCTACTCTGCTATTTTTGATGAGTCGGCAGGAATAGGCTTAAATTCTCATTTTTTCAAAATTGTTGCTTGGTATGATAATGAGATGGGATATGCAAATCGCGTATTAGATCTATTAATTTATATGGCTAAATGCGAAACGACATTTGCGATCAAATAAGTAGAATTGTAATATACTAAAGAGCTAGATTATTTTTTTGCATGGACTTGTCAAAATGGTTTACTTGGCTTTTTCTAAAGTCTAAATGGATGTTATTTTATTGATAAGTAAACAGCTAATGACCGATCTATCAAATAGATAAAAAAATATACTTTTAAAAGTAAAATTAAAGTTAGAAGTCAATATATCTAATTATATTTTACTAATCACTTAAGTTAAAACAAAAATTAAATCAGTAAGAATCATTTCTAAAAACAGTTGAAAGTAGCTATCTACTATTTATAAGCTTAATAGATGAATGAAAAACGTTTAAAAATGGAAAAACTGTGGACTTTACTCGTGAACCAATTATTGAAACTATTATCACTCCTAAAGAGGGATACAAAATTGTTGTTAGAAATAGCAAAAATAAAGATCAGGAAGAATATTTGGTAGATGCCGTTCAAATCGTTACATTTGGACAAGTTTCTTTTTTAAGATCGCTAGAAAAGCCAAAGCCTTTTTTAGTTCCTGCTTCTGACTATGAAATGTTAGAAGTTAGAGAAGCTCGTATGGTACTTAAAAATATTGGGGTGGATCGCTCCATAAAAATTGGGGGGGGAAAGGATCTATCCCGTGGGCAAAAAGTAAATGACAAAGAAGGATTAACTGAGGCAGCGATAGCCAAAGAAGAAAGCGCAGTACAGGTGGAAGGAGCTGTGAATAAAGTTAATGAAGAACGACCAGCTGCTTTAGAAAAGAAAAAAGAGAGAAGACGTCAATCTCGCAAGCGTAGGGGAAATCAAAATAGCGAAAAAATAGAGGAAGTAGTAGAGCAAAACGAAAATGATCTACCAAATTTGCATGAACTGAATAGTCAGCCAGAAAATGAATCTAGTGCAACAGAGCCTCACCCTCCTTCTTTCTCCTCTCTTTTAGAGCCGCCAGCTACTTTGATTTCTGAAACAATCAGTCGCTATCGTGAAAATGCTTTATTTAAAAGTGCCTTCTTTTTAGAAGAGGATGAGCAATACAAACCTCACGAAAAAGTACAAGAGCTTTTAGAAGAAGATGATGTACCACCAATCAATGACCATCTATTACAAAATCCAGTTTTTGAAGAAACTACTTCCGAAAATTTAGATAATCAATGTCATTCTATCAATGACTTCATAGAAGGGGAGCTTTCTACTCATCATATCAATTCTCATGAAGTTTATAAAGAGTTAGTACAAAGTTCTAATGGTCATGAAGTCGTTGATTTGCCCGAGTGTTTTTCCGATACAGAGCCGTTTAGCTCGCAGAGCAAAGATCTAGACTTGCAAATTGAAAAACATCAGCAATTAAATACTCTTGATTCAAAAATTTGTAAAGAACCTTGTGGCGAGCCAGAAAAGGTAATTGAACAGGATCAAAAAGAAGTAACAAGTACTTCAACTCCTTCTGAGAAGATTTTGCTTACAGAAGAAGAAATAGTAAAAGTACCATCTGAAACAAAAAAAGAAAAAAAGAAAATAGAAAAACAAGAGGAGCTTTCTTTAAATCCTGTAGAAAAAGAAGTGATTAGCAATCAGGAAGAGGAAAAACGCTCGATGCAAAAGCCATCCGTAGAAGAAAAACCTTTAGAACCTGAACAAAATAGATAAAAAAAGAATTCGATTTTACAAAAGAAAGTCTTGACTTATATTATTGGCAAAGATTAAAGTACTGTACAATCCAGCTCGGATGGTGGAATGGTAGACACAAGGGACTTAAAATCCCTTGCTCTTCGGGGCGTGAAGGTTCGAGTCCTTTTCCGAGCAGCCAAACCGTAAGAGTGGTTAGGTCTTCATTGACTTGAACGCATTCTTTTTAAAAAAGCTAAGTTTTATCGACTTAGCTTTTTTATTTTGTCTACTTCAAATAAAAATTATTTTTAATTCAAAGTTTTTTTAATGATACAAGCTGCTCAATGTATGGTATGGAGAGAGTATAACAAAGATTCAATAATTCTATTTGCGTAAGCTAATTAGTTTCCTGTAGTAAAAAATAAATAACGAACGATATCTTTTATTTAAGATAAAGCGTATTAAATGTTTTCACTACTCTTCTTCGCGATCATTGTTAAAATTCTTTTAAAAATTCTTTCACTTCTTTTTTTTTCTAAAATCAAAAATTTTATTTCCGGTAGTTCTTCTTCACAG
>CATLPS010000118.1 GCA_950054535.1 uncultured Chlamydiae bacterium
CATGGGATTGATTTAGAAATAGTGAAAAGACCGCCTGGTAGATACCGTATCTATAATGAGAATTGGCAAGCAGAATGGACTATAATTGAAAGAGAATTTAGTGTTTTACCAAGAAGATGGGTAGTTGAGCGTTTTATTCACACAAATGCAAGGCAAAAAAGGGTCTATAGGTCTCTTTTTTGCCTTTCAGCAAAGGTTTTTTTTAAGTAAAGAAGCTGCAGTTTTCCAGCTTCTTTAAATTTTTTTTGGCGATAAGCCAAATCTACGCGGTCGATAAGAGCATGGGCGCAGGGAAACCTCTCTTCCCATTGCCACTCTTTTTCCGGATCTATTTTTTTTAATTTCATTTGCAAAGAAGAGCAGTTAGGCGTAACTAAATAGTTGATCTCGCCTAAGTAACTTTTGAGCTGTTCAAGCGAGCAGATATCTGGGGAAAAGGTCTCTTCTAAGCTAACCTCGCCTACATTTTTTTGAATGTAAACCCCTGCGATGCGGGCGTCAATGATGGCAGCATAATTTTCTTTGGGCGGCTGCGCGATAAATCCGCTAAGGCTCGATAGTTCAATGATAGGGATTTGGCGCGAAAAAGCCAGTGCCTGCGCTACGCTAGCTGCTACGCGAATTCCGGTATAAGAGCCCGGCCCTACTCCTACTGCAATGCACTGTAAAAGAGCCGCAGAGAGGCTGCAACTTTTAAAAAGATCTTGCAGGCAAGGCATTAAGTGATCTGCTTGTGTTTGGCCACATAAAAATTCTTTTTTAAAAAGCAGCTCTTTTTCTTTTGCGCAAACAATTAAACCTTTTTCTGTGCTGCTTTCTATAATAAGGCGATACATTGTTGGATAGTTACCATTTAATTTTTTTAGGAATCATCATCTCTTCTAATGTTCGAATAAAAAAGCTGTCGGTCATGCCGGCAATATAGTCGACCACAAATTGCACAAGGCTGGTTTGTTCTCTATAAGAAGCGGGTTTATTTTTTAAAAAATGGCTCCAAAGATAGCTTGCATAAAAATCTTTTTTAAGATCAGTAAGTAGCCCCTCAAAGAGATAACGGTAACCGGATTTAACCTTGTTTGATTCTACTTTCAACTTAGGGTGATGATAGATATGGTCAAAGTTAAAACGCCTTAAAATTTTTAAAGCATCAAAAGATTCTTGCGAAAGCATGATCGCCTTTTTTTCATAGCTATGGCGAATGATATCGGCCGCTAAAACGGCTAAAATTTCTCGGTTTGTTTGACCCAAAGAGGTTTTTGGCACCTGCTCTCGCTGGATGATTTTTAGCTCAATTGCATCTTCGATATCGCGGCCTAGATAGCTAATTGTATCACATAATTTTACAAGGCATCCTTCTAAAGTAGCAGGCATCAAAGGCGTAGCAGGGTCTTTTGTTTTGCGCTCTTTTTCAAGGCTGTGCGTTTGCCAGTTTTTACCGTAACTGGGCGTAAGGGTAGGTGCCGCCATTCCGCCATCGTGACATAAAAAACCATCATAGACAGCCAGCCCTAAATTTAAAGGCTCAATCAAAGAAAAGAGGCGGCAAGATTGTAATGGATGGCTAAAAGGCAGCCCTTGATACTCCATGGAAAGGGCAGATAAATACCCTTCTCCCTCATGTCCAAAAGGAGCGTGACCTACATCGTGGCCAAGCGCAATTGCTTCAACTAAAGCTAAATTAAGCTGTAGAATTTCAGCAATTCCGCGCGCAAAACTACTCACCAGCTGTACATGCAAACCACGATGAGTCACATGATCATTATCGATCAAATAGACCACTTGTGTTTTGTCGATATAACGGGCATAGGCTTTGGAGTGTAAAATGCGATCCACATCCCTTTTATAGGGCATGCGATGGTCATCTTCTGCCCCAAAAAAACGACTGTGATCTTTAGAGAAAGCTGCTTTGGGAAAAAGTTGCTCGCTTTCTAGCTTTTCGGCATGAGCGCGATAGATTGATAAAATTGCAGCCGGACTATTTTGATCCATGGTAAGTTCTTTTCAAGCTTTAAAGGAAGAGACAATCATAAAAGAGGATAGTCATTAAATACTATCTTTTTTGAAATGGTAAGGAAGCTACTTATTACAGAAGCTAGCTCGATTAAAATTGGCGCTTTTTTTTTATAAAGTAAAAAAGCCATTCTATTCTACTAGAAAAAATTTTTAAATTAATAAAACAGATTCAATTAACTAAACCCATTTAAAGAGAATGACGATTGAATAATTTTTCTTCGCCAGATATAATCACTTCACATAAATATGCCGAAACGTTTCAAAATTTAAGGATAGAAAGGATAGTCGATGTCAAATCTTGAAAATGGCGAACCTCTTGACGAGCTAGAATTAGAAAGCGCCGTGCTAGATTCGTTAGACGAGACCCCCTCCCCCTCTAAACAAACCCCTACGCCTGATTGTATTCAGATTTTCCCTATTCTACGCCGTCCCTTTTTCCCGGGAATGGCGGCTCCTATCGTTATTGAACCAGGCCCTTTTTATGATGCTCTTAAAATGATTGCCAAGTCGGAAAGCAAGCTCATCGGCCTTTTACTTGCTAAGCAAGAAGAGACTAATATCTACCAAGCAAAATTTGCCGATCTTTATGAAGTAGGCGTTTTAGCTCGCATTCTTCGCATTATCCCTATGGAGCAGGGAGGAGCGCAGGTCATTTTAAATATGGAAAAGCGCATTAAAGTGATAGAGCCTTTAGAAGAGACGCCTCTTTTGCGAGCCAAAGTAGACTATTTTGAAGATAGCGCAGAGATTACACCAGAGCTTAAAGCTTATGCCATTAGTATTATTGCTACCATTAAAGAGCTTTTAAAGCTCAACCCTCTTTTCAAAGAAGAACTACAGATCTTTTTAGGCCACTCCGACTTTACAGATCCGGGTAAAATTGCGGACTTTGCCGTTGCTTTAACGACTGCTACTCGCACCGAACTACAAGATGTGTTGGAAACTTTTGACGTGCAACTGCGCATCGCCAAAGCATTAGTGCTTTTAAAAAAAGAGCTCGATATTAGCCAACTTCAATTCAATATCAATCAAAAAATAGAAGCGACTATTAACAAAAGCCAAAAAGACTATTTTTTGCGCGAACAGCTCAAAACAATTAAAAAAGAGCTAGGCATAGAAAAAGATGATAAGTTAGTCGACCGCACAAAATTAGAAGAGCGGCTTAAAACGCGTAAACTACCGCAGGCAGCAGCCACAGTGATTGCAGAAGAGATGGAGAAGCTTAGCGCGCTTGAGCCTCAATCTACTGAGTATAGTTTAGTAAGGAACTATTTAGACTGGCTTACCATCATTCCTTGGGGTATTCATAGCACTGAGCACCACGATCTTTTGCAAGCAGAAAAAATTTTAGACCAAGATCACTATGGGCTTAACGATATTAAAGAGAGAATTTTAGAGCTGATTAGCGTAGGCGAGCTTTCGGGCGGACTGAAAGGAAATATTATCTGTTTAGTTGGGCCGCCAGGAGTAGGCAAGACAAGTATTGGTAAAAGCGTGGCACGTGCATTAAACAGACAGTTTTATCGCTTCTCAGTAGGCGGGATGCGAGATGAGGCTGAGATTAAAGGGCACAGACGTACCTATGTGGGAGCAATGCCTGGCAAACTCATTCAAGCTTTAAAACATTGCCAAACAATGAACCCAGTTATTATGCTCGATGAAGTAGATAAAATGGGCAAAAGCTTTCATGGCGATCCTGCTTCTGCGCTTTTAGAAGTGCTCGATCCAGAACAAAACTCTGACTTTTTAGACCACTACCTCGATGTGCGGTGTGATTTGTCCGATATCTTATTCATTGTCACGGCTAACGTCTTAGACACCATCCCAGAGCCTTTAAAAGATCGCATGGATATATTGAGGCTTTCAGGATACATTTTACAAGAAAAGGTAGAGATAGCCAAAAAGTATCTCATCCCCCGCAATAGAAAAAAAATGGGCCTCAAAGCAAGCCAAGTTGCTTTTTCAGAAGAGGCAATCAAGAAAATGATCAATGGTTATGCAAGAGAAGCGGGCGTGCGTAATTTAGAGGGACTAATTAAAAAAATTCTGCGCAAAATTGCAGTGAAGATTGTCAGAGAAAAGCAGCAGCCGGTTATCAAAAAAAGAAAAGCAAAAGAAACAACCTTTCATCAAACAAAACAAACCATTTCCGGCAAAAACCTTACAGACTATCTGGGCAAGCCCATTTTCACTACGGACCGTTTCTATGATCGCCCACCGGTGGGGGTCTGTATGGGTCTTGCTTGGACGGCGATGGGCGGCGCCACTTTATATGTTGAGTCCATTAAAGTTCCTGGTGAAAAAACAGTGATG
>CATLPS010000119.1 GCA_950054535.1 uncultured Chlamydiae bacterium
CGCACTGAGACGGCAGGTACTAGGAATGGTAAAAACTTTGATCGCTTCTCAACTTACTCTTTCTTTGAAAGACCTATTAATGATTTGCACAGATCATTTTTCAACTACTCTTGCTTTTTCCAAAGAGCAAGTAGCCAACGAGATTTTAAGTTTTATCCACAATCGCATCAAAACGGTATTTCAAGAATATGGATTTGCTAAAGATGAAATTGAGGCAAGCCTTTCAAAAGGTTGTGATGATATTTATGATACCTATTGCCGCATTGCAGCGCTCCATGCTTTTCGTAAAGAAAATGCGGTGCAATTTTCCAATCTATTTGAAGTTTATAAAAGAGCGAGGGGCCAACTAACTAATTTTTCTGCTTCACAAGTAGATGAAAAACTTTTTGAGACAAAACAAGAAGCAGATCTTTTTGAAGAACTTGGGCGCCAGCGCCTCAAAATTGAACAGGCCATTGCAGACAAAAATTATCGATTTGTCTATACCTGTATGGCAAATCTGCAGCCTGCCCTTGCTAATCTTTTCGAAGAGGTAAAGATTCTTCACGAAGATCCCGCTATCTGCACGAATCGCTTAGCTCTTCTCGATGATGTTTTTCACCTCTTTTCTCAGTTGATTGATTTTAGCAAAATCCAAGAAAAGAGCTTTTAAGTTTTTTAGAGACGAGCCTGCTTTAAAGGAGGCTCTCTTCTTTCTTGTAAAGAATAACGCCTTAAAATTTTTTGATAAGAGTAATTTTGATAAATCATTTTATTAAAGTTGCTGGTCTGAGCAAGATAATGAACTTCTTGAGGAGAAAAAGTAAGCGCCCTATCTACTGTGATATTGCCATTTAAAATTAGCTCGCCTATTCTTTTATTTTTTAAAGTCTTGATTGATGGGCATAAACTGATTAACTTCAACTGAGAAGTAGATAAAAAACCATTATCAAACAAAGTAAATAAGGCTGGTTCTTGCAATGTATCTCTCATGAGAGGAGAAAAAGAAAAAGCTTCTTTTAAAGTTAGCCTTTTTTTATAAATTAGCAGCTGCATATGCCTTTCTTTTAATAGTTTTAACTGCTCAGAAGAAAGATGCTTTACCTCTTCTAAAGTAGTGATTTGTCCGCAAATTAGCTGATGGAGCTGACCAATTTCTAGCTTTTTTCTCTCGCTAACCGAAAGTTGAAATGCTTCCTCTACCGTTAAAAGATCGTGAGTAATTAAAGAGTAAATTTCCCAAGAGGTCAAAAGATCTGCTTTTTCTACACTTAAATGGATTGCTTGTTTAAAGGTTAAGTAACCATCTTGTACAAGTAAAGAGAGCCTAGGGCTAAAGTGATCGAGCTTTTTTTGATAAAGTAAGGCGCGCAATGCTCTAAAGCTAACGATTTTTTTTTCAATCAAGCGGTAAATATGCATACGGGCAAATAGACCAAATTCTTTTTCCTCTAACCCTAAAACATTTTCTACTGTGAGCAGACGTTGTTGAATGAGATTTATAATAAAAGGCCGCGCTAGCCGGTCCCTATTAAAAGGGGAAAGAATGAGAGCATGATGAAAAGTAACAATTCTTTCTTTAATTAACACTACTAGTTGGTGATTTGTTAGTTTAAGTAATTCTTCGGGCTCATTGGCAATTAAGTTTAACTCCGAAAGGAGAATTTTTCTTTCTAACACTAATTGAGCGATGGTAGGTTCGCAGAGAAGCTCCATTACCGACTCTGGCGGCAAAGCCTTGATTTGCAAATAACCCGATTCAATTAGCTCAATAATAGGCATCTCTTTTAAAAAAGGGGTAATTTCTGGATTTAAAAGGTAGCTCTCCTCTACTGTAATCAACTCTTTTTGAATTAAAATTAGACAGTTAGTTAATACTTCGATTTGCTCAGGAGTTAAAAGCATGGCCTCTTCTACTAGTAAATGGCCGCAAAGGATTAACTCTTTCACTGCAAACTCTGTCAGTTTTTCTACTTCCCAAAAGTCTGAATCATATAACTCCGCTAAAGAAATAAAATGATGCGTTACTAACTTGAGTAGGGGCTCGCTAAATAAAAGATCGTCCGCGTCAATCTCTTCTACTGCCGCCATATCAATTAATTTTGCTTTTATCAAATCAGAAAATAGTAATAACCTCTCTATTTCAAAATCATTGCACTCTTTGATGAAGCTCAGCTCAAAGCCTTTGTTCAATAGCATTTTAGTATCTAAATCAAAAAACTGTTGCCTGAATTGCACGTCTAAAAGCTCTTCAAAAGAAGCGTGGCCCTGCTCTAAGTAAAAGACCCAATAGCTGTTTTCTTCTTCTTTAATCGAAGAATAAAATTCTATGGGCTGAGTAGATAGCTGCCTTAGTGAAGCAAGACCTTTAGAATAGAGAAGAAAAGGAAGCGTAAGCTTTAATATTTTTTGCTCGATCCACGTTAAATTTAAAGCCTCTTTAAAGGTTAATTTCTCTAAACAAATTAGTTGATAAATACTACGGTGAGTAATGCTACAAACCTGTAAGTAAGTTAAAGCGGCTGCCTCTTCTATGGTAATCTTTTCTTGTTTGATTAAAGATATTAAGTGCAAACTTAAAGAGTTAGCTCCTAGATAATTGATTTGCGCTTTTAATTGCCAAGCAGCGTAATCATTAAAAAATTTCTGAATAATGAATTTCTTTTTTCCCTGATCATTACTTAAAGAGTAGTATCTGTTTAAAATAGCGGTAATTTCTTTTGTAGATTTAGAAAAAAACTCTTCTTTCACAAATAAATCATCGTAGTCGCTGCAAAGAGTTTTTAAAAGGGGCTCTGATAATGACTGTAGAATTTCAAGCCCTACTTTCTCTTCTTGAAGAAGATAGCACATGGCAGGATGGTGCACTAAAAATTTAGCGATTTTAGGATTTTTTTCTAAAAAATCGATGGAAATGGAATCTTTTAAAAGTAGCGAACTTAACAAAAGCAGCTCTTTTTTCTGCGACTCCGGCATAAAAAAAGCTTTTGAGAAAGAAATCTTTTTAGCAATAATTAATTCACATAGCTGTAGGTCTTGTTGAATGATCCAGGCTCTTTTTACAAACTGCTTGATTTTGTTTAAGTTCCAAACACCCTCTTCACTTTTTAAACAAACTTCTATTAGGGGCCGGTGATGAGGGGACTCGAGAAAAAGAAACTCAAATAGACGAAGACTTAAGACATCTTTACGCGCTAAATAGTTTCCTTCTACTAAGTAACTGCCAATCAAGTCTCCGACTAACCATGTTTCTAAAAAGCTACTACTAGGACAATTTTCAAGTTCTACCTTTTTTAAGAAATAAGAGTAGCTATTTTCTATAGAAGGCTCATTAAAACTTTGGCGTTTGAGCTGTTTGCGATTATACTGAATTTTTTCTTGAATCTTTAAGTTGTTTTGAAAAATTTGCGCTTTTTTTTCATTACTATCAAAAGCTAGTTTTAGCTCTTCCTTTTTTTTTATTAGCTGTAGCTTTGCATTTATTAAGATCTCTTTTTCCTTTTCTTGAGCAATCCCTCGCATCAAAGGTAGATTTTCCTCAAAAATCAAGTCAATCAAGCTGCTAATTCTTTTTCTTAACTTGCCTTTTTTTAAAGCCTTATGAATTAAATGCCGAACGCGGCGACGTGCCTTGTGAAGACTTTTTTGATTTTTCGATTCTAAATAACTACTTGTAAAATCAATTAAAATGTCTAAAGCAATCTGCGTAATTGTGAGTTTTTTTTCATTTACGATCATTTCAGAAATTGTATTTAACTTCTGAACAATATCGCTATTCAAAGGCGAGATAACCATGAGCCAAGGCTCCTTTTAAGTTTTTGGCAGATTCTATAGCTGCCAAAAAAATAAATCCATTTTTTTTTCAAAATTTTCGCATTTTTTCGGAAAAATTATTTTGCACCGGATTTTCGCCTTTTCCCCCCCTTTTTGGTGGATTTTCCCGCCTTTTTCGGGGCCTTCGGGTTAAGGATGTCGTCATCGGGAAACAGCGGCTTGCGCTTGTCCCTGGCTCGTTCCTTTTTCTCCTTGGCCCGCTTCTCGATCTGGGCCAGTGTGCTCACCACCAACGGGTCGCGGTCCGGCCGTTTGCGGGTTTTGGAATTGTGAACCCGGAAAATGGTCCTGAAGGCCTTGGCGATGTCGGCATGGGAACGGTCGGGCTCGCACCAGCGGGCATAGGCGGCGAGCGTCCAGGGATTGGCCGGCACCGCCGAAACGCCGCGTTCCTGGCACCACGTCACGAATTCGTCCCAGGCCCTGTTGTCTTGTTTTTTTGTCGCCACCGCCACCCCGATTCAACCCGCCCCCAAGCCTAACAGCCCTGGCCTCCCGGCCAA
>CATLPS010000120.1 GCA_950054535.1 uncultured Chlamydiae bacterium
TAGTGGCAATAGCCGACATCGAAAAGGTAGTAATTAAAGTGACTAAAGCAGAAAGAGTAATGATTACTAGCGCTTCACTAGCGCCAACCACCCCTACAATCCAGCCAAGTCTTAAAAAGATAATGACCCCAAAAAGCATCAAAATACAAGGGACGAATACACCTAAAAATGCTCCAAATTTGTTAGGCTCTTCTTCTAATATAGGAGGAGCATCTGGGCTTTTAGGGAAAAGCTTGGCCTTTAGAGTAAAAAGAAAATTCATAAAATCCTTGTTAGTTAATAAAAAAAGACAATAAAGGACTATTTTTTAATTTGCAAGGTCAAAGCGTCATTAGTCACTTAAGTTCAATAAGGTAGGCTATTTAAAATCTTTAAAATGATCATTTAATTTTTTATCCATCCTTTAAATGATTTAAAACCTGGGCCGTTGGAGTTTTTTGCTTCAGTAGCTGTTTAGGGGACCCTTGAAAGATAAGCTCTCCTCCCTCAGGCCCGGCTTTAGGGCCAAGTTCGATAGCCCAGTCCGCTTGCATAATTAAATCTAGGTGGTGCTCAATAATAAAAAGAGAGTGGCCCTGCTCCACTAATTTTTGAAAAATAGCCAGCAATTTTTTTATATCTTGAAAATGGAGCCCAGCAGAAGGTTCATCTAAGATATAGAGAGTAGGAGCAAGCGAAGAGGTGGTCAAATCAGCCACCAATTTAAGCCGCTGAATTTCTCCCGTCGAAAGGGTCGTAAAGGGTTGACCAAGTGTCAGGTAGCCTAAACCTAGTTCTTGGAGAAGTTGAAGCTTTGCAGCGATCATAGGCACATCGGCAAAAAAAAGGGCGGCTTCTTCTATGCTTAAAGTTAACACCTCGGCAAAATTTTTTTCTTTCCAGGTGACTTGCAGTGTTTCATGATTATATTTTTTTCCTTGGCAGACTTCACAAGGAACAAATAGGTCTGGCATCAGTTGCATATTCACTTTAATCGTGCCCAGTCCCTCGCAAACTTCACACCTACCTCCTTGTTTGATCAGGCTAAATCTAGCTGCATCATAGCCTCTGGCCTTAGCCAGGCGAGTTTGTGCAAAAAGCTGGCGCAAAGGAGTCATGATGCCAATATAGGTAGCAGGGATAGAGCGCGCCGAAAAACGATCCATCTGTTTTTGACTGATAATGACTCTTTGGACGATTTTAGGATCTTGCAGACCAAAAAAAGGTAAAGCGTGATCAAGAGCATGCTGGATTTGCGCCCCTATCAAATCAATTGCCAGCGTAGATTTGCCCGATCCCGATACTCCGCAAAAAACTACTAGGCGCTGCAGCGGAACTTTGAGAGAAAATTTTTTGAGATTATTTAAAGGTTGCGATGTAATTGCAAGCTGATAGGGGCTTTGCCCCTGCTTGGGCGCAGGCGGTAATACGTTTTTTTTGCTTAACCACTGACCTGTAGGACTTTTCCCCGACTTGATAAGTTCATCGTAGCTGCCTGAAAAAATAAGCTGGCCTCCATGGGTACCTGCGCCTGGTCCAATTTCAATCAAATGATCAGCCAAGCTGATCAGGCTACGTTCATGTTCTACCATGACAATGGTATTATCGAGTGCTTTTAGCTCTTTGATCACCAACTGTAAGTTTTTTACATCCTGACGGTGTAGTCCTAAAGAGGGCTCATCTAAAATGTAGATGATTCCCGACAACTTAGCTCCAATTTGAGAGGCGAGTTGCACGCGCTGTACCTCTCCGTCGCTAAGAGAGGGGCCGGAGCGATCTAGCTCTAAATAACTCAATCCCACCTTTTGCAAAAGCTCTAAACGCTCCACGATCAAAGGCAGGATCTCCTTTGCTATTTTTTGCTCTTTACCTTCAAAATGCCAGTTTTGTAGCTTTTTTAAAGCTTGTGAAACAGTAAGCTTGCAGAGCGTACTGATCGACTCTCCTGCAATGAGGCAGGCTAGGCTCTGAGGTTTGAGGCGTAGCCCTTTACATACTTCACAAGTATGCCATATAACGCCAGGCAGTTTTAGGGCGCTCGCTCTTTTTCTTTTGCCTTTTAATAGTTGATTCATCAAAGGAATGACCCCTAGCCACTGCTCTTTTGCACCTTGTTGATCACTGCATGGGTTTTCACCCCATAAAATAGCCTGCCTGATATCCTGCCTGACCTCAGAATCAATGGCTCTATTTTCTTTTTGAGTAGCAGCTAGAATTTGCCACTGCTTGCGAAACTGAGTAAAGAGAGCAGAGCCTTTTGGTTGTCCAAAATAGCGTAAGTTCTTTTCTACCATCTCTTTAAAAGAAAGTTTTGGATGGTTAAAGAGCTCTTCTTGGATTTCTAAGTAGCCTCCTATACCATGACAGCAAGGGCAGGCTCCTTTAGGAGAGTTGAAATTAAAGTCCTTTGACTCTAAAGGAAAAAAAGAGAGGCCAGTTTCTGGACATAGATAAATTTCTGTAAAATAGTGGATTGCTTCTTGCTTGGCTTCTTGTACTTTTAAAATACCTTGAGAAAGATCCATGGCAGTTTCAATAGAATCGGCTAGCCTTTGACGCACCTGTTCTTTGATTTCAAGGCGATCCACTACAACATCTAAGGTAGTATTTTGTGAAGGCAAATCTGGTAAAGGATCGCCACTCATCCAGTTATTTGAGTCAATTCTAAAACGAATAAAGCCGCTTTCTTCTAAACGTTTAATAGCCTGCGATAAAGTTTCGTAAGTAAGTTTAACAGGAGCTAAGAGCTGCAGGCGCTTATTTAAGCTATGTTGTAGGATCTGCTCTACTATTTCTTGCCTGCTGTAGCGAGTAAGTGGTTTGCCAGTTTCTGGGCTATGCTGTTTTCCAATTGCGGCATAAAGAAGGGCTAGTAGCTCATAGATATCGGTATAAGTTGCTAAAGTTCCCCCTGGATAAAGGGCTTTTATGCCTTTACTTAAAGCAATCGTAGGCGCTAGCCCTTCTGCAAAATCCAAATTTGGTTTAGGGAGCTCTTTAAAAAGCGCTTTCATCTGAAAAGAGAGGTGAGCCAGGTAGCGCCTTTGTCCTTCTGCAAAAAGAGTGGCAAAAGCCAAAGAAGATTTACCAGAGCCGCTCACTCCCGTAATCACAGTAATTGCATATTTGGGAAGGGTTACAGAAAAATTTTTAAGGTTGTTTTCTCTACAGCCGCTTAAAAAAATAGAATGATGTTGGTTCATAAAATTAAATTCTTTATTAAAAAAGTAGTTAACGTTTTGTTAAATGAAGCAATGATTTACTTAAAACTTACAACAAGTGTAAATAGACTGTCTATCTTGCTTGCATTTTCTTGGTTGACCTTCTATGATTAAAGAAAGTAACTTTAAGTCAACTGTTGATTGCATGGAGCATTTATGGGCAATTTCGATACAACTATTGTCATCAAAGAAGAGATTAAAGGCGACGTTTTAATTTTACATTTAACAGGGCGATTAGATGCAGTTTCTGCACCTGGGGCCGAGCATACAGTTTTTGAGTTTATCAATAAGGGACATAAAAAACTCATCTTTGATTTTTTTGCGGTGGACTATCTTAGTAGCGCTGGTATGCGCATGCTGCTTTCCGTTACTAAAAAATTAAAAACCCTGCCCGGCAAACTCGTTATTTGCCAATTATCGACAAATGTCATGGATGTTTTAAAAATGTCTGGCTTTGATCATGTTCTTGAGCTCGTGCCTACCCTTGAAGAGGCTCTACAAAAATTTTAAAATCGAGGGTGGTGAATGGCAGTCAGTTCCTGTCAAACAGAAGAAATCAAACGCATTATCGTTAACTTTGCATTGGAAAATCAGGTAAAGCTCCCGGTCGATTTTCAGAAAAAAAGGGTTATAGTAATTTCTGGACCTACTTGTTGTGGAAAATCTTCTTTGGCTATTACGCTTGCAAAAATCTTAGGTGGAGAGATTATTTCAGCCGATTCTATGCAAGTTTATCGCGGTATGGACATTGGCACGGCTAAAGTAACGCGTCAAGAGCGCATGGAAGTGGCGCATCATCTCATCGATATCCGAGAAATTTATGAAAGCTTTAACATTGTCGATTTTTATTTTGAAGCGCGCACCGCCATTCAACAAATTCTGCAGAGAGGAAACGTTCCTATTGTAGTAGGAGGGTCGGGATTTTATCTGCATGCCCTTCTTTATGGTCCTCCAAGCGGGCCGCCTTCTTTGCCGGAGCTGCGCCAATATTTAGAAGAAGAAATTGAAGCTTTGGGCTCAGAGGCGCTTTACTTGCGAGTGCAGCAGATGGATCCAGAATATGCTAAGACAATTACCAAAAATGACAA
>CATLPS010000121.1 GCA_950054535.1 uncultured Chlamydiae bacterium
TAGGTAAATCACTAACAGCCAGTTTAAAGTAGGCTAGCAAGCCTGCTATAATAAATGTAAAAAGAAGTAAAGTCGTCATCACCGGACGCAGAATAAAAGGCGCAGATAGGTTCATGAAGCAACTTCTACCTGAGCGCCAACTACAGCGCGTAAATGGCCATCTGTCATTACTAAATCTTTTGCCTTTATACCTTTTAAAATAATCACTTCTTGCTCTTTTTCTTCTCCTAGCACTACCTGCTTTTGCCTCACTAAACAATTTTCATCGATGAGGTAGACATATGGCCCTGCTTGATTATAGCGAACTGCTTTTTGAGGGATTAAAAGCTGGTCTTTATGTTCTGCAACTAACAGGCTAAACTTAGCAATTTGCCCTGGCAGAAAGGTAAGATGATCATTTGCCACTTCTCCCTCTATCGTTATTTGGCCTGTTTTTGGATCGAACTGGTGGTCAATAGAAGTGATTGCTCCTACTGCACAAAGCTTGGAAAAAGCAGGGCCGCAAAGGGTTTTAATCTCTACTGCTTGTTTTTCAGAGGTAATTTGGGCCAGTTCTTGCTCTGTAACTTTAAATTGAAAAGAAATGGGATTTAGCTGGCAAAGCTGAAGAATTTTCGTTTGCGCGCTACTTACAATTGTGCCCTCATGGACATCTATTTTTTCTACTCTACCATCTTCTGGCGCTCTGACTTGGCTATAAGCTATTTCCAGGTCAATAGCAGCAAGCCTGGCTTCACTAAGCGAAATGATTGCTTTTGCTTTTTCTACCTGCGTCGTAATTTCCTCCCATTCGGCTTGCGCAATCAAATCGTTTTCTGCCAGCTCTTTCATCCGCTCTGCTTTGCGCTGAGCAGCTTTTAAGTTAATTTGGTCTACCTCTAATTGGGCTTTTGCTTCTCGCCTTTTAATTTCTGCTAAATTTGTTTCAATTTTTACAAGTAGGGTACCTTTTTCTACCCAGTCGCCCTCTTTTACAAAAATTTCTTCCACCGCGCCGCTAGCTCTAGAATAGACCTCTCTTTGTTTGGAAGGCTGAAAAGTTCCAATGGCGTCGATATAGATAGAAACATTTTCTATTTTTGGATGGGCGGCAAGGACACATACTTTTTCTTTTTCTGGGGGTAAAAGATTTTGATCAGAGCTACAACTAATCAAAGTAAAACAAAAAGTGATCAAGAAGAGGTAGTTTCGCATGAGCTTTCCAAGTAGGGTAAAAGAGTTCCTGTAGAAAAAGCTAAATTAGCAGCTGCCACAAGTAGCCTTGTTTTTACGTCGCTAAAGCGATTACGCGCCGCCGCTAGCTGAAGTAAGGCGTTAGAGACAACAGCAATATTTTCTTTGCCCGCTCCATAGCTTTTTAAAGCGCCTTCATAGGCAAGTTGACTAGTTTTTAGCCCCTCTTCTGCTAAGGGAAGAGTTTTTTGCAAGCTTTGCAGGTTAGAGTAGTAGCTAAAAACTTCAAAAGAGAGGTTGATTTCTGCTTCAGCAAGCTCTTCTATCGTTGCTTTTAAATCAGTATAGGCTAGGCGATTTCTATAAGTATGGGCAAATCCATCAAAAAGAGGAACATCGAAATTTAGCTTGATTAAATACTGGCCACCATTTGTTTGATCTTTAAATGCATAGTTAGCGCCAGCGCCTGTCGTAAGAGTTAACTTAGGGCGATAAGCGCGTTTTGTCTTTAAGTGAAGAGCGCGCATTTCTGCGACGCGGGCCCTTTTCGCTAATAGGTCAGCGCGCTTTTGTTGCGCTAAAGTTAACAGTTGATTGAGTTCACTTACCTTTTGTTGAGGACAATCAGTAATAGGGGCAATCGCTAAAGTTTCTTCTGCTTGTAAGCCTAAACTAGAAATCAAGCGCGCTTTTTGAATGACCAAATGATTTTGTTTTTCAATGAGCTCCATTTGAGCTTGCACAAGTTGCGAACGACTGGTGTAGACATCGGTAATTGGCGTTAATCCTGCTTGATTGAGCTGCTTAGCGATCTCAAACATATTATGGGCATCTTCTAATGCAGTTTCTGCGGCCCTTAGCATTTCTTGTGAATTTAAAGTAGTATAGGTGTTAGTAAGCACCTCCACTAACACTTTTTGCATTGTCCAGTCTGTTTGCCAGTTGGCTGCCGTCAAGGCCATTTTTGCAGCCTCTACTTGGGCATCGCGCTCGCCAAAATCATAAAGTAACAGTGTTAAAGTAAGATCTGCTTCGGCAATTGTATAATCGACATTTGGTCCATTGAGAAATTTAAAATCACGTCCATTTGCAAATTGCGTAGAGAGGTTAGCCGAGGGTAAATAGGCGCTACTGGCCAGTTTTAAAGAAGCGGCTGCTCTTTTGGCATTCCACCAACTCTTCTTTGTTTCCGGGCGATGGGTTAAAGCTAAATCAATAAGTTCTACCACTTTTAATTCTTTTGCAAACGCGCTGGCAGAGAAAAAAAAGAAAAAAAGAGAAGTGATTAAAAATAAAGTTTTTATCATTATTTGAGTTTGTTAAATAAAATAAAGAGCAGAGAATAAACGAAAAGACCTTTTTTGAAAATAGTAAGAATGAAGAGCTTAAGTGCTTCATTTTTTGTAAAATTTTTAGTTGTTTTAACTAGTGGTCAGCTCTTGAGGGCCAGACTGGATAGAGTGTAAAACCGGTCCTAAAGCTAAAGTGAATGCTCCATTCCCCATCACATTTGCCATGGTGCCAAAAGAGTCTTGCAAAATATAGAAAGTAGCAATTGCACTTGCCATTTCCGGGGAAAAATTTAAGAAACTTTGTAAAAGTGGCAAGATCACTAAAATAGTTCCACCTGGTATTCCGACGCAGCATAGCATCGTTACGCAGTAAGAAAAAGCAAAAAAGATAAAGTTTTGATAAGCGGGCACTTCTTTTCCAAAAAAAACTAACAGCATTAAAGAAGCAAGCACAATAGTGATATTATCACTTAAAAGGTGGCTATTAGAGGCAATAGGTACCAGAAGTTGCGCCGTTTCAGGGTGTTTTGAGTTGTTTTGTGTGCACTCTAAAGTAATCGGTATAGCAGCGGCGCTAGACATTGTGCTAAATCCTGTCAAACCGGCAGGAACCATTTTTTTTATTAAAGCGATTGCCTGATGAAAATTTTTACCACTCGCAAGGTAATAGAAAAAAGATAAGTAGCTCCAAGTAGTTAACTGACCTATAAGCAAGAGCGTTCCATAGGAGCGAAAAAGCGCCCAAAGTGTTGCGTCATAATTGAGCTTGATACAAAACCCAAAAACGTACAACGGAAGCAGAGGAATAAAAATTTTTTTTAAAAAAAGAGTAGTGGATAAAAAAAGCAAAGAGACTATTTTTTCCATTTTTTTTCTAAAAAAACTCTCCTTTTTTAGATAGCTGCAGCTAATGCCAGTGATCACTGCCAGTACCATAGAGAGGGCGGTAGCTAAAGGGAGAGGAGAGAAAAAATGTAGAAGGGGAAAGACTTTAGAGGTGGCAATATTAGCTAGATCAAAAGATGGTTGCGAAAGAAACGGCAGGAAAAAATTTCCTATAAAATAGGCAATATGAAGAGAAATAAAATTAGAGCAAGTAATTGCGCCAAAAATAAGCAAAACGAAAAAAAGAGATTTTTTTTCTAAGCAATGAATTGCATTAAAAATAAAAGCAAATAACATAAAAGGCAGAAGGAAAAGCAAACTTTCTACAATTAAAGAGCTAATTGTATAAAAAAGAGATACATAAAAAAGAGAAAAATAACTGCCTAGTGTAAAAGCTAATAAAATAGATAAAAGCAGCTGAAAAGGAGTAGAAACAAATAGAGTAGCCATTGCACTAAACTCTTGGGTTAAAGCGGTTAAAACCATGATTAAGACTAAAGAGACAGCCATTTTTTGTCACATTAAACTTAAAACAAGCTTTTTAAATTATTTTTATTTACAGTTTCATCTAAATAGTATGTAAAAAAATCAGCAAAGCGTGCCTCATCTATCAGGAGATAACAATGCTACTTAATTTAAAAATGACTCGCTATTTTTGCTGGTTTTTTTTCACTATTTCCCTTAGCTGTTTTGCACTAGAAGAAGAGGTAAAGCAGGTCTTATTAAAAGATTTGCAAACCGCTAAATATTATTTAGAAAATAAATATGCTCCATTTGCATGGAAAAAAAAGCATTTAAACTGGGACGTAGAACAAGAATATCAAACAGTAAAGAGTCAAATAGAAGAGGGACAACTTACAACTTTATCTGCTTAT
>CATLPS010000122.1 GCA_950054535.1 uncultured Chlamydiae bacterium
GGGCAGTCCATACCCTGCATTGACAGGATCTGTAATTTCATGAGTCTCTTCAATCACTGCAAGCGCTTGACGTGCTACCCCCATTTCTTTAAAAAGATTGGGAAGCTCAAGTCCTGCAAACCAGGCCATGGTAGTGATGTTAGAAGTTGTATTAAAAATAAAAACCACTTCTCCTGTAGTCAAATTACCTTGTTGCCACTCATAAAGCATATAGCCATTAATGGCGATGTTTACTCCAAAAAATGAAACAATACTTAAAGCAAACTTCATTTTTTCTATTACCCAAAGCGAATACCAATGTTTTTTCTTTTCATCTGCTTGAAAATGAGAAAGATGTTCTACCTCATGGCGATAACGAGCAAAAAGTCTAACATTGGCATGATTAGAAAGGCTATCCACTACCCTGCCGACTAATTGACTACGCGCTTGAGAGTGAAGATGAGAGGCTTGAGAACAACTTTTGGAAAAACTTAAACAGATAGCAAGATGAACAAAAATCCAGCTAAGTAAAATATAGGTAAAGAGGGCGCTAATATGAAAAAAAAAGAGGGAGGAGATGACGAGCGCTACAAAAACAGGAATAAATAACTGTACGACTAATAACAAAAGTCTAGTAGAGCTTTTTGGCATATCTGAAATGCGATTGGCAATATCGCCGGCTAGTCGCTGAGTAAAGTAATGATGAGAATGACGCAAAACATAGCTGAACATACTTAGCCGAATATTTGCTTCAAATTTAGGTAAAAAGCGAGCAAATAATAGACCGTGCAAACGGTATCCCGTCTCTATTAATAACCAAGTAGTAATTCCTAAAAAAATAGGATAACTAAGAGCGTACCAAGCATCTTCTTTAGGTCCTTCATAGGTAGTAATCACATCAATAAGCTGCATAATGACATAAGGCCATAAAGTATTATCCAATGCCCATGCTAACGCAAATAGCAATGCAAAAATAAAAAGAGTTAAATTTTTTTTGATAAAAAACCAACTAAAAGCAGCTAAAGTAGTAGGTAGACGACGATAAGACAAAATGGCTCTCTTTTTTAAATCAAATTTTCCTAACTATTATTTTTTAAGGCAAAGAAATGGTCTCAAACTTAAGCCATTTTTTGCAAGAACCGAAATAAACTAAAAAAAAACCAATAAAATTTTTTAAGCATTTTAGTTTTTTAAAAAAAAGTACCAATTCCTAAACCTATTTTTGTACCTCCCACATTTAAAAGATTTTTTTTCTTCTCTATCTCTTCTGCTAAAAGTACGCAGCTGCTTCGATGAGAATAAAAATGAAAATGCTGATAAAAGTAATCTACAAAAAAAGAAAAGAAAAGTTTAGAAGAGTAGCGATACTCTAAACTTGTTTTAAAAAGCGCTCCCAAACCTTTTTTATTAAAAGAGCGTTTATTTGCCTCCAAATGACTTACTTTGGCATAGGTATAGCTTCCGCCACCGCCAACGGTCCAAAATAGACAACGAGATAGTTTCCAGTAATAACTTGCGCCTAAACTTAATGGTACGATTTGAAGTTTATCTTTAGCAGAATAGTCTAAAGCTGCCCAAACACTTAAATGAGGGCAAGTTAAATAAGAAACTTGCAATTGATAGTTCATCCATTGACTTCCATACTCTTTTTGTAAAAAAGCAGATTTTGGGAAAAAAAAACAACTATTAAAAGAGACACCCCATTTAGAAGCAAACAGTGAAGGCATGATGACAAGGAAAAGTATTACTGTAAAAATAGTGATGTTTTTTTTCATAGCTTTTAATAAGGGTAAATAATTAAAACTAATTGAGTAAAAGAAATATCTTTTTTTTTATTTTTTTTAAATAAAAAAAATAAAAAGTTAGCCAAAATTTTTAGTAGAAAAGTAGTGGTTTAAAAACGTTTTGATTTGATTTAAGAATTGAGAATTTGCTTCTAAATGCGCTGCTCCACAAATTAGACCAATGCAATAATCATTATAAACTTTGACTTGCCCTTGCACCCAACCTGTGTGAGCACTTTTGGATAAAGAAAAAGTTTGGGAAATAGTCTCTTTTAAAGAAGCATCTTCCGAAATCACTAATGCACATTGATAAAACTTTTCTTTTCGATACTCAAAAAAATAGGGTTCTTGTCTTGAAGTGCAGAGATTTTTTACTAGTATCAAAAAAAGTTTTTGAAATGCTTCTGGATCCACCATTGCTCTTACAACTGGATTAAAGGAGTAAAAAAAATTTTCCAGCAGTAATTCATCGTAGGATTCAAACGCGCTACTTAGTTGTTTTTTAATCTCTTGTAACAACTCTTGCTGTTTAGAAATCATCCCACCATTATAGTCTCTAACTTCGCCAAATACTTGTCTAATTTCTGTTACGATTTTATGTCGCGCTTTATAAAGATCAATGGAGTGATCAGAACGAATAAAAGGTTCTTTACAAATCGTAAAATGAAGAACAGAAGCCTCTTTGGGATATTTTTTTCTTACATAACCCATCATTTTGGTACGATCATGCACGGGAGCAATAGAAAAATCTTTTTTTTCTAAAATAGCAGAGAGCGCCTGGACCTCTTTTTTTAAAATGCGCGCGATTACTACTGTAAAAGAGAGTTGATTTTTTACTTGTCCGTCAAAAGAAACAGAGATCTGAGGAATATCGCGCACATATTTAATTTGACCCGCTAAAATCAGCATGGTACGCAAAACCTCTTCTTCATTTCTAGGCATAAAAACAGGGTGAAGTTGATGTTCAATACGCCCTTTTAATTGTAGAGGAAGCTCTTGCTTAAGCTTGCGTATTTGCGCAATGGAAAAACTTTTTCCATCTTTTTTTTCTACTTCTAAATAAGCTAAGCAGATGTTTTCAGACCCATGTTTATGAACATAGTAGGAGTCTTCTACTAATTGTACAGATGGAAAACTGGTCTGAATAGCCTTTAAAAAATAATCTTTTTTAAAAACCTCCTGCTCTTTTAAGAAAGTAATACCCAGTAAAACAGAAAGGACATTTTTATTTTCTTCTACTGTTTTAACAGTGGTTTTAAAAATTTTTAAAAGAAGATGGCGCTTGTGTGCCCCATCTTCAATAGACTGGCGCAATTTTTTCCGAAAAAGATATTGAAAACAGATCATGCGGCTAAGATGCCTAGCTGGGCGCTCTTCTTTAAAAGTGTCGTGACAAGTGACCAGCAGGTGTTGCATTTCAGAAAATAGTCCAATATCATAAATTTTAGGGAAACGCTTGAGAAGATATGCCATAAAGTTTTGAATGATCGCAGTTTTTCCATCAAAAGAAACTCCTTTGATTTCTAATAATCTTTGTGCATAAAAATCAGAATGAATCCCGAGCATGATCTCTTCTTGTACTAATGGAAAATTATGCTTAATTTGATCAAACTCTGCTGGCTCATCGATATGAACTACAATCTCGTAGAATGTAAAAATCTCCTCACTCACATTATCAATGCGAAAATCCGAAGCATAAACCAAAGCAACATTTAAACATTTACCTGGAGTTAACCAACGGCTAATCATTTCAAAAAAAAATTTAAAGGAGTTAAGGCGAAATTTAGAGAGCGCTAAAAAAGAGAGCTTGCAAGGAAACTGCTTTACTTCTGAGTAGGTGACTAAAGGAATAATTTTTTTAAGAATAAGACATCGCTTTTGGCGAGTTAAAGAAGCGCTGCCTTGTGACTTGAAAAAACTTTTTGGTAAAATTTTTCTTAAACGATGTTCGATTATTTCTCGATAAATATGGCCGCTAAAAGGATCGCTACCGGAGGCCTCGAATAAAGTAGTAACGCTTAAAGGCTTGTCATGTTTTTGCAGTCTTGACACGGGATTTATTATCCTATTTCATATCTAGGTAGATTTTTTTTTAGAAGATTTGCCCCCTTCCCTACCCAAGTCCCCTTACAATTTTCATCTACTGATATAAAAGAACGTATATACAGAGGCAACTGATTTTTTTCAGCTAATAATAGAGCGCGAGCATGTAGAATTTTTGCTCCGCTTTTTACAGTAGTGAAAGCTTGACTGTATGTCAACTGATCAAACTGAGTTGCATGGATATTTTCTTTAGGATCTTCGTTATAAATGCCTTTGACGTCTTTATAAAATTCCACATGTTCTGCCTGAAGCGCCACAGCCAACGCTACCGCGGAAGTATCAGAGCCGCCTCTTCACGTGCCGCAGAGTAGGCGTAAATGAAAAGAAGCGCCGCAGCGACCATG
>CATLPS010000123.1 GCA_950054535.1 uncultured Chlamydiae bacterium
ATCGTATTTCATCGATACCTCCAGATCTCTTATCTCTTAATTTATAATAAAAGTACAGTTTCCGAAGAGATCTAATAAATAGCTCTCACTAAAAGAAGCTAAAACAAAACCATCCGATGATAAAGAAATTATGAAAGGTAAAATTAAGGATCCAAGGTATCCTCAAGAAGAATGGAAGAAATGTGATCATGTTAAGCATCACAGTGATGGTACTAAAACAGATATTCCTTTCTGGGAAAACCGTTTTATGGGTTAGAGAGAAGATTTTAAATTTAAAAATTGATGAATTTATGAGATTAAAATGTTTATTTAATAAAGGAAAAGATCTTCCTTCAGATTTATTTTTTTCTGGTTCAAGTTGTAAAGTCTCGAGCAATTTTTTTCTTGAAATTGGTAATGAATATATTGTTTACGCGATGATTGTTAATGATGGATATATTTGGTATTATATTTGTGATGAAAATTTTACTTATTATCCTAAATGGCACCCTTGTCCACTTTTTGAAATTGTCGATGATAGGCTCTCAAAATACTGGGTATTTTCTTATAGGAGAGAGATAGATAATAACTCTTCTGAATTTATTTGGGCCTATCCAGAATGGGCTAATGATCCTATGTACTATGAGAATTTATTCGATGGACGTGAACGAGAAGTGAAAATCTTTAGACAATATAAACTGAAAATGGATTTAGAATTTCGAGATCCTTTGATTACAGATTCAGCAGAGGAAATTGATGCTGAATGGTTACTTTGTCCTTTTTGTATCGACGCTTGGCAAGAGGTTACTAAATTTGAGATGGTGATTTGCCCTAAGTGTCAAAGAAAAATGATCAATCCTCACAGAAAATGAGTGCTGTAAGTAAAGTTCTTTTAGTAAAGCTATAGTAATTCTCTTTGTTGATGGAAATATAGAATTATTATAATTAAAAAACACTCCTAAAAACAAATTTTTCCAACGAGAAGTTGTAAAAATTGCCAAGCATTGCCAATACAACGTTTTTGCAAAAGAAAGTTTAACCCCTAAGAAAGTTTTTTAAATACTTGGCGCTTTGCTAATCGACGCCACCTCGTAGGCTTAAAGTTTGTATTTCTAAAAAACCCTGATGATCTTTTTCCTGAATTAGAAAGAGATAAGAAAGGTTTCCTACAAGCTGCAGACAATTTAAAAATAAGACCTGAAAAACACCCATTAAAACCGGGAGAAACTTTTAATCCTCGTCATCATGGACAACACTACCATATTGAAAGCAAACGTGACGTGAAAAAAAGTTGGGAAAACAATGATAATATTGAAATAATCAAACCAAATAACTATAAGCCTAAAACAGGCACAAAGGTTCCTTCCTGGCGAAAATTTTCCTGGATCGACTTAATGAAAAAAAAATTGTAATTCCAGATTTTGATTTTGCTGATTCGAAATACAGATCTTTTAGTATATCTGAAGAAGGAACTTTAACGATTAATATGCAATCTTGGCAAGACGATCCATTTAAAATAGTATTTTTGAATGTTATTCAATTTACTTACAAAATAGGATTTGTTTCTAAAGATTTATTTGAATCTTTAGAAAGTTCATTGTTTTTAGAGGAGGCACTTTCGTTAGAGTATGAAAACATCCCTTCAAATCATCCCTTTAAGCATTTTCAACTAGAAGATATTTATGATTTTGCCTTTATCCAAGTTGTCGCGGAATCAGTAAAACTAATGAAAAGTTAAGAGTTTTTTTGTAGGAATTTAGAAAAAAAATGGAAATTGTCCGTTGCAAAAATCAAAATAAAGAAATTATGATAGAAAACAGGTACAGAATATCCATAAAAGGACTGATTATCAGGGACATTCAATCACACATTCAAGAGATTTATAGAGCAGCGATTCCTACTAAGTAGATTAGTTTTCTGTTTCGTCAACTTTTGAGCACTTAATAGCTCAAAAGTGTTACTCTCTTCAAAGCATCAAGAGTATCGAGGGGTCTTGCCTCAAGAAATGGAAACAATGCCCATAATGATTGGTGGCTAACAAATCTATCAATATCATCAAAGGGTAACAGCTAAGCGCGCTTAGGCGCTTTTTTGTCAACTTATCGAGCAGTGATGATTCATTCTATTTTTAGTAAAGCCTCTATTATAAATACATACTATAACTAACATGACTTAAGGTAGTTTATGTCAATCATTGGACCAAATCCCGATACAACTTATCCTATTAAAGACTACTGTAAGCTAGTATTTTTAAAAAACTTTGTAAAAGCAAAAAATATTACTATTGGCGACTACACCTATTTTGATGATCGCCGCTATGGACCTGACCATTTTGAAGAGTATAATATTTTATATAATTATGATTTTTCTAAAGTGAAGCTCATTATTGGTAAATTCTGCGCTATAGCAGCTGAGACGCGTTTTTTAATGACAGGTGATCACAAACTCGATGCCATTAGCACTTACCCTTTTCCTATATTTGGCCATGGTTGGGAAAATGCTTTTAATGTTTATGATTTGCCAGTTAAGGGAGATATTGTTGTGGGCCACGATGTCTGGTTTGGTTACGATTCTCTTATCATGAATGGGGTAACAATAGGAAATGGGGCCATTATTGCAGCTCGGGCAGTGGTAGTCAAAGATGTGCCAGCTTACTCTATTGTAGCGGGTAATCCTGCAAAGGTAGTAAAAATGCGATTTGAGGAAAAAGTGATCGAGCGGCTGCAAAAAATAGCTTGGTGGGATTGGCCTATGGAAAAGATCAATCAAAATTTAAAGCTGATTTGTAACCTTGATGTAGATCAATTAGAAGCAGCCGGAAACTACCCTAAATAAATGCATTTAAAAAACCATCTTCTTAAACTTAAAAAAGCTTAAGGAAGATGGTTTTTACCATTTTTCTTTTTACTAAAAACTTTTAAGTTCCGAATAAAAATTTTCTAAAAGAGCCTTGTTCGCTTCTTGGATACATGTTTTGCGGAAGATAATCTGCTGAGTTGAACTTTTTCCAGAAAAATGAAGGCAGTTCTCTTCTTTTTGTGGTTAGATCGAAGATACGCAGAACATATTCGGCAGTTTCTCTATCTAGCACTTCGATAGTTAAGTTTTGCTCTTCAAGCAGAGTTTTTACATAAGAGTAATCAGCAGCTGCTGTATCAATGAATGCAATGTTAGTTTCGTTAACTGCAATGTCCATCAATACCGAAGCCCATAAACTAAAAAAGACATTTGTTTTGGGGTCTCTGCCGGTACGAAAGGTAGCTACTGTATCTACTAAACAACCTTCGTCAATTGCAAATGCATAATTTCCATAACCATGATCCCCTTCATTGTTGCATGAAATATAGGTTCCAGGGCCAGTATAACCTGTTTTTGATTGTACAATCGTTTGATTTTTTATAATACTTTCTAGTCCAGCTCTGGTAGCATGAAAATAGTCTGGTAGGGGAGCGTTGGTTCCAGCTTGCAATTTTTTTAATGTTCTTTGAAAGTAATCAAAGGCTTTTTGATCTACTTCGTTGTTAATTTTTATATATTGCAGTGCGCTGTGTACTTTTTCTTGTTTTTCTGCAATTGCAACTACATTAGCTAAATAGTTATCACCTTCGTAGAGACAACAGCCAGGAACTGCTGTAGTTTCCATATGAGGAATGATCTTTTCAAGGTCAGCTAAAAGCCTTTTAGCAATGTTAATCAGGCGTTGATTTTCTGAGCTAGTAGGGGCTTGATTGATTTCGTGATTTAGCGCCGCAATTGTTTTGTGAACTAATTCAACTTTTTCATTGATCTCTTCTTTAGATAGTTCACTTTCCTCTTCTTCATGAAAAGTAGCCAAGGGATCTTGCATCTCTAGTTCATTAAAATGCATCAAAAGCGGTAGTCCAGCTATTTTTAAAGGACCTTCTAAAGTCTGTAGCTGCTCTAAGGTAAGATCGTAGAGTACAATAAAGCTTTCGTCGCTCCTAGAAAAAGCGTTCATACTCCAATTAGGAGAGCCATTTAAAAGTATTTTATGGTCTA
>CATLPS010000124.1 GCA_950054535.1 uncultured Chlamydiae bacterium
CCCGGTTTTTAGGGCGATGGCCCCCGCCGCCTCTTTTGCCGCCACCTTTTGATCGTCTGCCACCACCTCCTTTTCTGCCACCTCTTTTGCCGCCACCGCCTTTTTCAGCACGCGCCACCAAAAGCTGATCTTGCGGATTTTCTACGGGCCAAAGAATGGGCTCAGTAGTCATGAGCTCTTCTAGCTCCTCTTTAGGCTCAAGGCTAAAAGAGAAAGCAGCGATTAAAAAAGAGTAGAGCAAAGAAGAGATCACCTTTTTTTTCATAAAAACCGGCCCTTTGGCTTGATGATTTTTAGTAGCAGTAATTGCTACGAAAAATGTTTAGCTTCTTTTTGTTCCTGTAAAACTTCACTCTGCAATAGAGAAGATTAAAAAGTAAACTTAAAGAATTTCGGCGGCCAAAGCAGCGAGCTCTGATCTCTCTGTCTTATCTAAGTAGATATGACCATAAATTTCATGGTTGACAAACTTTCCTACTGTGTAGGTGAGACCGTTGGAATCTTTATCGAGGTAGGGATTATCGATTTGGCTAGGGTCGCCTGCCAAGATAACCTTGGTACCATCACCTGCTCTAGAAATAATGGTTTTCACCTCATGAGGAGTTAAGTTTTGCGCTTCATCGATAATGAGGTACACTTTGGGCAAAGAACGACCGCGAATATAGGTCATGGCCTCCATTTCGATTTTTTGGCTATCCATGACCCATTGCAATGTTTCGCGTGACTCTCCGCCGGTAGAGGAGCACAAAAACTCCAGATTATCATAAATAGGTTGCATCCAATGAAAAAGTTTTTCCTCTTTAGTTCCTGGCAGGTAGCCAATGTCTCGCCCTAAAGGAACAATGGGCCTACTGACCAAAATACGAGCGTAGGCTCCTTCATCAAACACCTTGCGCAGACCGCAGGCCAGGGCCAGTAAAGTTTTTCCCGTACCGGCAGGTCCCATTAAAGTGACTAGTTTAATGGAGTCGCGCAGCAAAAGGTCAAGCGCGCAACGCTGCTCGCTATTTCTGGGCTTGATTCCCCACACTTCGGTCTGTTTGACTAAGTTTTCTACTGACTGATCTTTTGCATTATATTTTCCCATAGCAGAAGATTGCTCGGGCGAGGTCATGACAAAGTATTCATTTGCCCGCGCTTCCACAGAAGGCAGCGCAAGCTTACCATCTTTGAAAAAGAGATCAATTTCATGTTTGTTTAGCTCTAAACTTTTCATTCCTTTATAAATTTCATCATAGGAATAGGTGAGGTTTTTGTAATCTTCAGCTGTAATACCCAAAGCTTCTGCTTTTAGCCTGGCAGCAAAATCCTTAGAGACAAAAACTACCTGTTTTCCCTCCTGTTGCAACACAAAAGCAGGGTAGAGAATACGATTATCATTAATAGTTAAATCCAGCGGATAACGGCTATCTTTTACTTGACTTTCCAGTTCAATGGTAACGGTAGATCCATTTTCCAGAGTAACTCCTGTATGTAGGTCGCCTTTGCCAATTTCTTTTAAAGAATTTAAAGTGCGAATGGTTTCGCGGGCATTTCTGCCTAGCTCGTTGGGAAGCCTTTTCATGGTATCGAGCTCTTCTAACACAGTAAGTGGGATGACAATATGGTTTTGTCCAAAATGCAAAAGAGCAGCGGGGTCGTGCAGGAGGACGTTAGTATCTAAAATAAAGCTTTTCATCTCTTCTCCTATAGCAGATCTATGATAAAAAAATCATAGAGGTTCCTCTACCATAGGACAAGAAAATTTTTGAAAAAATAAAGGAAATGGTAAATTCAGCAGTTGCGCAGCTTAACTGCTAAATCTTATTGATCAAATTTAAAGGACGCGTTATACTTAATAAAAAATTAGCTGTAATCTTATAGCTTTTTTGAAAAAGGAAAAAATCATGCAAATAAAAATTAATGAAAAAATAATAAGTATTCCGCCTTATATTTCTACCACTTGGTCGCAAATTGCTGCTCTGCGCATGAAAGGCAGCCGCCTCTCTATTGTTTTAAAAGGAGGAGAAGCGATAGACATTTCTCATTTAGAAGAGGAGCAAATTTTACATATCTTTAGTTTTCACGCTGCTTATTTAGAAAGTTCTTTGCTAGAAAAAAAAGAAGAGAGCGGTCTTTTTAGCGCTTTGGTCAATAAAGAGTTACCAAATTTTCTGAGCGGCTCTTCTTTAAGTATCTCTTTAGGTTCTATTGATGGATTAAGCTCCATCGCTCAGCATGATTCTAAACAAGCAAATGCTCCTGATTTACCGCCCAGCGTTTTAGCAAAAATAGGGGAGATGGCGCAAATTATTTTTAGCTGGGATGACGAGAATCAGCCTAGGCCAGAGCCGCACTGTAACTGTTTTCACTGCCAAATTGCGCGCGCTGTAGAAAATAAAAACTCTTGTATGGAACTAATAGAAAATGACTTCACAGTAATCCATTCAGAAGAAGAGGTAACAGAAGAGGAGTTACAGTTTCAGCAGTGGCAAATCGATCCTGTAAAAGAGCAACTTTATCAGGTAACTAACCGCTTAGACACCACAGAAAGTTATCACGTCTTTTTAGGTAGCCCCATTGGCTGCACTTGTGGAAAAAAAGATTGCGAACATTTGATTGCTGTATTGAAAAACTAGATGTTTTACCTTGATAGAGGCCTGGTAGCAACTCCTACCAGGCTCTAAAAGCCTGAAATGATTAGATAGTCTAAAAAACAATGAGTAAATCTTGGCTTTTTCCACTAAGTATATATTTTCTTTAGCTTTTTTTTCTTCTTAACCCTTTTATTCTTGGTTTTTTTCCTCTAAAACTTTCCTTAAAGTTTCTAAAGATGGGTCTTGGTTAATTACCTCAAGCAAGTGAGCAACTTTAAAATAATTATTATTTAAAACTTCATCAAGTGATCTATTTTCTAACATCTGGTCAAAAACAGCCAAAGTTGCTTCTCTTTTTTCTGCTTTTTGGTTAGCTACCACTTGAAAAATGATTTTACAAATCTCGATAAAAGGCACGACATCTTGTTGACCTTCTAAGGGCCTATTCATCAAATTTTGCAATGATGTTTCGACTGCTTCTTTAGCTGCTTTATCCTTCAAACATAGAAGTGAGCTTAACTTAGCTGTCTCTACCGGGATTGCTTCGAGAGTGGTCTCCTCGCTGCATGATTCTTTATCGAGTGATTCTTCATCGGGTAGTTCTTCCTCAGAAAGATCCCACTCTTCCTCTCCAAGTGAATTTCTCCAGTTTGACCAGCTATTTCGTTTAATTAAATCTTTAAAAGCAAGCGCATAGCGCTCTGGGTGCATTTCGGTAGCAAATAGAGAGCGAATCAGTTCATTTAGTTCTATAACGCTTTTTCCTAAGTCAAGGCATTGGCCTTGCTTTTCTAAAGCAATAGGGGCAGGCGTATCTAATATGCTTAGAGCTATTATTCCAAAAGGAATTCTTGCGTCTAAAGTAGAATCAGTTTCTATAACTGCTTTAATAATTTCTAAGGAAAGACCTCTTTTTTTAAGTGTGGCAAAACTAGGATGAAGAATGAGAGGAAGACAAGGTTTTTTTTCAAAAATTTTTATATTTTCTTGAAATTCTTGCAAAGAGATTTTTTTAAAGTTTTTAACCTCTTTTTTTGTTAATGTGATATCATATTTTCCGCCTATGCTTGTAACACAAGCCTTTGCCCACTCTAGCTGTTCTTCTAAAGGCTTTTCCATAATCAGCGAAATCAAAGCGTGATAAACAGCCGTCTCTGCTCCTTTTTTTTCTAGCTCTTGAATGATTGGGTCAAAGAGATTTCTTATGGTAGAAAAATGTTTTTCAGGGGCTATTGCGAAGTTAAAAAGAAAGTGAAAAGCATCAGAAAAACGGCCTTGTTGCACAATAGCCCTCACAAGATAGGTAAATGATCGAGTTATCCAAGCACTAGTTTATCTTTGCTCTTAG
>CATLPS010000125.1 GCA_950054535.1 uncultured Chlamydiae bacterium
CAGGAAGCTGATTCGCAGGGCGCATTGGCTGCGTTAACCTTTTTTTTGGCATCGTAGCCGAGGTCGACTCTACTTCGTGCAGATGAATTAAAGTTCTAATCTCATAACTTAAGTCATGAATTTTTGAATTGAGCTGACAAACCTGCTCTTCTCTTTTCTCTATTTCGCTATTTTGCTCAGAAATAGTCTGCTGAGCAGCCGACAACTGCAAATTTTTTTGTTTGAGCTGTTCTTCACTAAACAGTTTATAGTCAGAAAAATCTTGAATTGCTCTTTGCGCACGATTTTCTAAATGCTTAGTCTCTTCCACTAATTTTTGCTTTTCTTCTTTTAACTCATGCAGCTGCGTTGTTAAAGTGGCAACTTTTTCTTCATGACTTGCCAAATGATCTTTAAGAGAAAGCAGCTCTTGCGAGTTTTCTTGTAACAGCAAACGATTTTCTTCCAGCGTTTTTTTTGCCTCCTGATTTTCATGCTGCAAAAGCGCTTCATCCAAAGGCGTTACTTTATTTTGAGGAGTCATTGCCTCTTCTGCATAGAAAAGAGAGGATTGTAACCATTTTTTATTCCAATAATGAAGCAGTAAAAAGAAAAAAAGGCTAGCGACTAAAATCGTCAAAAAACCAATGGAAATGATGGTCCAGCTTTTTGCTTTAGGTAGAATAGATAAACTATAAAAAGCAAAAAAAAGTAAAGGAATAGAGTAAATAACAGTAAAAAAGAGAAAAGTAGAATAGCGACTATTTGCTAAAAATTTCATAGTGATGAAAAAGATAAATATAAATTTTGAAATTTTTTAACTAGTCGAAATTTTTTTTTATAACAAAAAAGGCAGTAACTAAAATTAAATAAAGAAACTATCATAAAACTAGTTGATTTCAAATGGTTTTTTTGACCTTGCACTCTATTTTTATTCTTGCTATTTTTTTATTTTTTACTATTTGGCCGCTTAAATTATGTGCAAAACATCTGCAGATTACAATATTGTTATCGACACGGCTCATCTTGAAAAAACTTATTTTAATGATCTATTTCGCTTTAAAGAACTTTTCTATTTTTTTGCCTGGCGAGATCTGCTCGTGCGTTATCGCCATACTCTGCTCGGCATTATCTGGATTTTATTGAGACCAGTTATCAACATGGTCATCTTTGCTTTCGTATTTGGAAAAATTGCTCATCTAGAGACAACCCATGACTATTACCCGCTTTTTGTACTAGTTGGGCTTTTACCTTGGCAGCTTTTTGCTAGTAGTTTAGTCGATTGTAGTAGTTGCCTTATACAAAACGCTTCGATTATTTCCAAGAGCTATTTTCCTCGTATGATTTTGCCCATCAGCCAAATTCTTGTGAACTTAGTCGATTTTGCAGTTAGCCTAGCCATGCTTTTTATCATCTTTCTTATTTTAGGTGCTTTTTCTATAAAACCTTTACTTTTTTTCCCTTTTTTTCTTGTTTTGACCGTTGCGCTTTGCCTAGGAATAGGTCTGTGGATCGCAGCGATTAATATTCGCTTTAGAGATTTCCGTATGATTGTTCCTTTTTTATTGCAGCTAGGACTTTTTATATCCCCTATTGGCTACTCTAGTTTTATCGTTCCTAGCCCGCTGCGCTACTTTTATTTTCTCAATCCACTCGTTGGCATTATTGAAGGCATTCGCTTTTGCTATTTTGGTACAATGCATGCCGATTTACCACTAGCTGTGGCTTTTTCTACTGCTGTTACTGGCGTCATTTTATGGACTGGATTTTTCTATTTTAGACGCATGGAACGCGTGCTAGCGGATATTATTTGATATGGCAATTGTAAAAATTGAAAATTTATGTAAAAAATATTTTTTATCTCATCAAGCTACAGCTCCCCATGCCAGTTTAAAAGAGCTTTTAGCCAGCTTTTGTAAAAAAATTTTTCACCGGATCCAACACCCTTTTTCTTCTTTCCCCTCTACCCAGCCCAAAGAAGAGTTTTGGGCTCTTAAAGAGATCAATCTCTCTTTTGAAGCAGGAGATCGGATCGCCATCTTAGGTCATAATGGCGCAGGTAAATCCACGCTGCTTAAACTCATTTCACGTATTACGGAGCCAACTCACGGACGCATTACAATTAAAGGACGAATTGCTAGTTTGCTCGAAGTAGGTACCGGCTTTCACCCCGATTTAACTGGGCGGGAAAATATTTTTTTAAGCGGCGCCATCATGGGAATGAGCTATCAAGAAATTCAAAAAAAGTTTGCTGAAATTGTTGCTTTTGCTGAAATTGAAAAGTTTTTAGATACACCAATCAAACACTATTCAAGCGGTATGTATTTACGCTTAGGCTTTGCAGTAGCGGCTCATCTGGATGCAGATCTACTCATTGTCGACGAAATTTTAGCTGTAGGTGATGCCCAGTTTCAAGAGAAGTGTCTAAAAAAAATGAACGAATTTGGCTCCCAAGGAAAAACGGTGCTTTTTGTCAGTCATAATACGCAAACTTTGCTCTCTCTTTGCAATAAAGGCGTATTACTAGAAAAAGGGCAAGTAGTGGCAGTAGAACCAATTCTTGCTTGCGTAAATCGCTACATTAAAAGTTGTCCTTCCAGTGGCCTTTTTTGGCAGGGTGCATTAGGTGATGAACATCTTTTTGTGCATCGCTTCTTTTTGACGCCAGCCTCTGCGCAAACAGATTTTTTTACTCAAGCGCAAAAGACGAAACTCCATTTAGATTGCACAGTAACTAAATCAGATGAAAATCTTATAATAGCTTTTAGTATCTTCAATGCCCACCAACAAGTTGTCGCTCGCTCTCGTCTCTGTGATCATCCAGAGTTTAGTCAAGGCCTTAGTAGTGGCTCTCACCTTTTATCCGCTGATCTAGACTTTAGCCTTTTTCACCCGGGTGAGTATTTTATTCGTCTAGAGGTAGAAATCTTGCACAAAAAAATTATTATAAAAGATGAGGTGTTGCTGAAGTTTCATCTTTATAGCCTAAGCCCTTTAAATAAGCTGCAAAAAGAAAAAGATCGAGGCGGCATTAGCCTAGGCAATCTTTGGAGTAAAGCTTAGTCGCTTTTTTCACCTACTTTTATATCGCTAAACCGCAGTACCGTTAAAAGAAAAAAGGCCTACCCTTAAAGGATAGGCCTTCTTTTTACTTAAAGACATGCTATCATTTACTTAGTTGATAGCAATGCCTGCGCTTCCCACTCCTGTTAAAGTACCTCCTAGAAATAAAGGATTATTAGGACCCGTTAATGAAAAAACTACTACAATTCGTGTTTGTGCAGTAACCGGTATATTTAATCCTGTAACAATTGCATTTCTTGAAGTACCTAAAGAAAGAGCTGTAGGAAAAGTAGGAAGTGTTACTGTAGCATTTTGAAGTGGTACAAAAGTATTGTTTGGAGTTGCAGATACCCATACTTGAGCAGTAACAGCTAAGTTGGCGGTTAAGCTTATATTAACTGTTGCAGAAAAATAAGCAGACAGTGAAGTAATTGTACCATCTCTTGGCATAGAAAAAGCATAAGTTCCTAAACTACCCAGCACCCCGGTTAAATTCAATGGGTTTGTAATAGTAGTTACAAATGCTCCGCCAGGACCTACAATGGCGCCGCTTCCTACTACTCCTCCTACAAGAGTTGTAAGAGCAACAGGTGTTGCACCGGTTGCAAAAGGAATAATTGCTCCTCCGGCAGAAACTCCTGTAGCACCGGTAGCTCCTACACCAGTCGCACCTTGAGCACCCGTAGCTCCTGTGGCTCCAGCTACGCCTTGTAAGCCTGTTGCACCGGTCGCTCCAGCTATGCCTTGTAGGCCAGTAGCACCTGTGGCTCCAGCTATGCCTTGTAGGCCTGTAGCACCTGTCGCTCCAGCTACACCTTGTAAGCCCGTAGCACCTGTCGCTCCAGCTACACCTTGTAAGCCCGTAGC
>CATLPS010000126.1 GCA_950054535.1 uncultured Chlamydiae bacterium
TAACGCAGGAGCGAAAACAGAGGAACCTCGGCAAAATAGAATGACAGGAACTTTTGGTCGATCTAATCGTTGGATAATATCTTGTAAATACCTTAAGGAAAACTCTTGAAATTGATTATCCGCTAAAGTATTTGCCCAGGAGTCAAAAATCTGGATAGCATTTACACCACTATCAATTTGTAAACGTAGATAGGCTACCGACCAATCTGCAATTTTTTGCAGTAAAAGATGAAAAGAATCTGGATGGCGATAAAGCCACTGCTTTGTTTTTTTAAAGTGACGCGTAGATCCTCCCTCAATCATATAGCTAGCTACAGTGAAAGGTGCGCCACAAAATCCAATCAAGGGCTTTTTTAACTCGCTACAAATATTTTTAATTCCTTGCTTCACAAAAGAAAAACAGCTTATATCCGGTTTTTTTAAAAGCTCAATTTCTTTTATTGTTTGAATAGGCCTTTCAAAAATAGGTCCAAGCCCCTCTTCAAATCTTAAGCCCAGCCCTAAAGCCTCTGGAATAATTAAAATATCCGAAAAGAGAATTGCTGCATCTAAATCATAGGTTTTTAAAGGAAGAAGCGTAACTTCTGCGATTAACTCTGGTTGATGGTAGAGCTCAATAAAAGAATATTTTTTTCTTAGCGCTCGGTAAGCGGCCAGGTGGCGGCCTGCTTGGCGCATGAACCAAACCGGAGGTCTTGCTAAATTTTTGCAATGCAGGGCATCTATAAAGTGCGTATTAGAATTTGTTGTCATTAAAAATAGTGTAAAACTTGCGTCAGGCAAGCTCCTTTTTTTTAGTTAAGTAGGAAGGTAAAAAAACAGTTTCACAAGACAAAAAGACAAGAGAGCGGAAAAAAAATATTTTAGCTCTCTTGTCATCTTTAAAAAGAAACAATATTTATTAAAGAATGCGATTTAAAATATCTTCGACATTAAACCCAAACTCTTTTGCCAGTACGCTTGGAGGAGCTGAATCTCCAAATCTATCCATACAAATTGCAATTCCGTCCAGGCCAATATATTTGTACCAACCCATATCCACGCCCGCTTCCATGCTAACTCGCTTGCCTATCTCGCCGCCCAATATGCTTTGTTTATAGTCTGCACTTTGTTTTTCATAAAGCTCCCAGCAAGGCATGGAGACTATCCGCACTGACTTCCCCCGTTTTTCTAGTTCATCGGCTACATCTACGGCTAAAGAAAGCTCCGAGCCGGTTGCAATCAGCGTATAATCTGGCTGTGCTTTTTCTTTTCTTAAAATATAGGCGCCTCGTCCTACTCCTTCGGCAAAAGAAACATCAGTGCCTGGTAAATCAGGAAGGTTTTGCCGGCTTAAAATAATAGCAGTAGGGCCATGGTATTTTAAAGCAGCTATCCAAGCTTTTCGCACTTCTCTTGTATCTGCTGGACGAATTACCTGAAGCAGAGGAATTGCCCTTAAAGCCATATAATGTTCCACTGGCTGATGAGTAGGTCCATCTTCGCCCAAGAAAATGGAATCATGCGTAAATTGATAAATCACCTGCGCACTTTGCAGCGCCGCTAACCGAATTGCATTGCGCATATAGTCAGAAAAAGTCAAGAAGGTGCCGACAAAAGGAAGAATAAAACCAGTTTTGTTCATCCCAGTTGCAATAGTTGCCATTGCAAACTCGCGCACTCCAAACTTGATATTTTTTCCCTCAAAGTGGCCGGGCGTAACAATAGAAAATTCTTTCATCGAAGTAAGATCTGATCCTGAAAGATCGGCAGAACCGCCATACAGTTGTGGAATTTTTTGACTAAGAAAATTGATCACTGCATTAGAAGCTTTACGGCCAGCTATGGGAGCTTCCATAGTGAGCTTATCGAGCTCTGCTTCAAGATCGGCTGGCAGCTGGTCGCTAGCCATTGCTTGATACTCTTTAAAAAGTTCAGGGTTTTCTTTTGACCAGTTTGAGAATGTCTCTTGCCATTTTTTTTCATTTTCTATTTCTTGCTCGCGTTTCTTTTCGAAAAAATTCACCACAGCTTGAGGAATATAAAACTCTTCTAAGGGAATTTGCAAAGCTTCTTTGGTTGCTTTTACCTCTTCTTCTCCCAGTGGAGAGCCATGAGCTTTATTAGTACCAGCTTTATGAGGAGAGCCTTTACCAATTACAGTGTGCGCCATGATCATAATAGGAGCGGTCTGTTTTTGCTGTTTGATGTGAGTAAAAACTTCATGAATAGAATCAAAATCATTTCCATCTACCTCATAAACTTGCCAGCCATAAGCTTCGTAGCGCATTTTTACATCTTCTGAGCAGCACTGTGCAAGGGGCCCATCTAAGCAGATATTATTGGCGTCATAAATAGCGATTAGATTGTCGATTTTTAGATGGCCGGCAAAGGAGCAAGCTTCAGAAGAAATCCCTTCCATTACATCCCCATCGCTCATTAATACAAATACCTTACTATCAAAAATTTTATGCTGCAAAGAGTTAAACTTGGTGGCTAGTAATTTCAAACCTAGCGCCATCCCAACACTATTCCCTACTCCTTGACCCAAAGGGCCAGTGGTCGTTTCTACCCCTTCTGTTACATGAGACTCGGGATGACCAGGTGTTTTAGATCCATGTTGGCGAAAGTTTTTAATCTCTTCTAAAGATAAAGGATAGCCAGCTAGATGCAAACAAGAGTAGAGCCACATAGATCCATGACCGGCAGACAAAATAAGACGGTCTCTTCCTACCCACTTAGGATCTTTAGAGTTATAATTTAAATAGTATCCAAATAGATAAGCGCCTAGCTCTGCACATCCCATCGGCAGGCCCGGATGACCTGAGTTCGCTTTTTGCACTGCATCAATAGATAATCCTCTAATTGTATTGGCTATTTTAGTGAGGTTTTGCTTAAACTCATTATCGAGTTTTTTTGCAGATGAAGAGCAGTTAGAAGATGCGTTTGTAAAAGAAAAATCCTTAGCCATTTTTTCACCTACATAGTTTTTTTGGTTATAATTGTTAATTTAACGCGAATTTCTCAATAGTGGCAAGTACTATACAACTTTTCTTTTTCAAAACGTAGAAATTTGCCCTTAAAAATTTAGCTCTCTCAATAAAATAGACGCTTTTGTATAAAGAGCTTAAAAACAACTATTTCTTTGATTGCCTTCAGCAATTTTCTTCAAAAAAAATGATTGTTTTTTAAAGTCCGTCTATTTGGCAATTTAACTTTTAAAATAAAATGAATCAACAATCAAAAAGTGGTAAAAAGAGATGAAGCCTTGGTACATGGAAAGGTTTTTTAAATATGGCTCTGCGATATTACTTGTTTTAGCAATTGTATTTTTATTTTATAAAGTTAACGTTTTTATTAAACCAGTTATTGATATTTTTTCTGTTCTCTCTCTTCCGATTGTTTTTTCTTTTCTTTTTTATTATTTACTGAGACCTTTAGTAGGTCTTTTAGGCAAAATTAAAGTTCCCAAGTACCTTGCCATTCTTTTGCTCTATTTTGTCCTTGGTTTTTTTCTGATTGTTTTTTTTGCTTATTTAGGACCTATTTTAATTGAACAAATTTCTGCTTTGGCAAGCTTATCAATGGAAACATTTGAAACCCTAAAAAAAACGCAGTCTTTTAAAATCTATGATTATGAAATTAATTTTGGCCTTATTCGCTTTTTCACTACTGACTTTGGGTTGCTCAACTCCGCACCATCACGCAGCACAAAAACAATCTCCCGTAAACATTGAGCCGCCGAGTGTTTCGATTCACCAGGCTGCGTGGAAGGGAGACGTTGAATCCATCGAACAACACTGGGCCGCCGGCACGGATGTCAATGCGGCGAACAACTGGAACGCAACCCCGCTCCACTACGCAACCCGCTCGGGCCAGACCGCAGCCGCCAATCTGCTCGTCGCCAAAGGGGCGAATCTCAATG
>CATLPS010000127.1 GCA_950054535.1 uncultured Chlamydiae bacterium
TTAGGGTTCCGTTTACCAGGAGTAGGTACTACCCCTGCACTTTCGGCCGGAAGCTCGATTTTTGTTTTAACCCCAAATCCAAAAAGCTGAATTTGCTCGCGAAACCACGCTTCTCCAATGCGGTCAATAATGCGCTCGACTAGCCTGCCCATATAGATGTTAGAAGATTTTTGAATTGCCATATCTAAATTCATAAAGTGGTGCACACGCGTATCGCTAATAGGCCGCGACCTTCCGGGAAATTGTCCGCTTTTTGTATCTATTTTTTCTTCGGGAGAAAAAAGAGGACGCTCGCCTTTTTCTATTAAATATTGGTTGGCTTTAAGCGCTATGGCAATTGTAAAGGGTTTAAAAACAGAGCCGGGTTCGTTGGCATCTGTCACCGCTTTTACTTTAGTATGTTCAATTAAATCAGGATCATTAAAGTAGCGTTGATAATTAGCAAGATCAAAGGAGGGATATTGCGCTAAGGCAAGAATTTGGCCAGTTTTAGGCTCCATCATTACTACCCAACCGCATTTAGCAAAACAATAGTCCCCTCCTTTTTTAATTTCCTCTTCGGCAATTGCTTGCAAACAAGGATCAATTGTCAAATAGATATCTGCACCATTTTCTGGAGAAGTAATCACTTTTCCAGTTTCAAGAGCATGCCTAGGAGAGCGCATCAATCTGCGTTTGCCTTGCTGCCCTTTTAAATAAGAGTTAAAGTAAAGCTCTAAACCTCCAGTAGGAAGTCCTTGCTGCGTCTCTTCCTCTTTTTGACTACGAATGGTATGCAGAACTTGTCCAAGCAAATTACCAAAGGGGTAGCAGCGTTGGTAATCTTTCACAAAAAAAAGGGCGTTACGCGCAATTTTATGCTTTTTAGCATACCCGCTCCACCACTTTAATACTTGTTGATGCGTCTCTAAGTTTAACCAACTAGCAAGTCTACGATTACGGCTCCTTTTTTTTAATTGCTCGCTTAGTTGCATAGAATCTTTTGCATGCAAAGAAAAGCGGCTTGCTAAAATAGAGGCTACTTCTGCTTTACGCTCCTGCGGGATGGAAAGACAGTCGGCAAAAAGATGAAATTTAGGCACATCCACTACAAAAGGGGTAGCTTGCTGGGGGTGGCTATTTTTTATAAAAGGATTAGAGTAAAAAACTCCGCGAATAAAAGGTTCTTTAATGTAAAAAATATGTTGCTTTTCTGCTTGCGCTAGCCATTTTTCTCCTTGTAAAATTTGAATGACAAAAAACTGAGCAATCAAACAGGAAAAAAGAGTAAAAATAACGATTGCAATTGCAACTAGCCGGCGTCGACTAGGTAACTCAATAGGAGAAAATGGCATCGGTTATCATGGATCTAGTTTTTCAGGCAAACAAACTACCTCTGTAGTTAAAGGGTATTTTAAATGAGAAAACTGCGGCTTTCGCGCTAGCTGTATCAAAAACACCGGGCTTTCAAACTGGCTGATTTCATAGCTAAGCTCTAAGTTTTTCTCTTGTATCTCTTTTACTTCTTTAGAAAGAAGAGGAATTTGCAGACGCAGCTCGGTAAGCTCATTTAGCTTTTCAATGTAAAAAGAAAGGGTTGCACAGCCTATAAAAATACAGATCAATAAACGAATAAATAGCGCCATAAGATCCTTTTCAAATTTTTTCTGCAACTCTTAATTTAGCGCTACGGCTTCTAGGATTGCTCTTAATTTCTTCCTCTGTTGCTGTTACAGGTTTTTTAGTAATGACCTTAGCCACTGGAGTTTTGTCTAAAAAAACTCCGCCAATACCACTGGTATTCCATTTATCCTCCGCTAAAAAGCGCATCTGATTCTTCACCAAGCGATCTTCTAAGCTATGAAAACTAATGATAGCTAACCTACCGCCTGGAACTAAATGGTCAAAAGCTTGTTTTAAAAATAGCTCAATGGTCTGTAGCTCTTGGTTAGTGGCAATGCGAAGAGCCTGAAAAATTAACGTTAAAGGATGAATCCCTTTTTTAGGATTGTAGGGAAGAATCGGCTTTAAAATAGTTGCCAACTCCAATGTTGTCTCAATGGGTTTTTGCTTTCGAGCAACTACAATCGCTTGGGCAGCGCGGCGCCATTGCCTTTCCTCTCCCCAGTCACGAAAAATTTTTCCTAACTCTTTTTCTGGCCAATCATTGACAATCTCTGCTGCCAAAAGAGGGCTGCTTTTATCCATCCGCATGTCCAACGGACCATTTTTTGAAAAACTAAAACCTCTTTCTGCTTGATCTAGTTGCATGGAAGAGACCCCTAAATCAACTAAAATACCATCCACTTGGGAAAGGTCAAGCTGAGAAACAATTTGATGGAAGTCGCGAAAGTTTGCATGGCAAAAAGTAGTTTTTTCTTTCCAGGGCGCAAGTCTTTCAGAGGCAATTGCTAAAGCGGACTGGTCTTGATCAATCCCAATATAGCGGACAATTTCAGGATGTGCTTTTAATAAAGCCTCGGCATGTCCTCCTGCGCCTAACGTGGCGTCGATGAAAGTATGGAGCTTGTTTGCTGTAAAGCTATAGAGGACTTCTTGCAATAAAACAGGAAGATGAGGATAGGCCATAAAAATAATAAAAAGTTGAAAATTAAACTTCAGGAAAAATTTAGCTTTTAGCTTACCAAATCAAAAGGCAACTCACAAGTTAAAATCATTTTTTCCTTTTTATTAGAAGCAGTTCAATGAAGAATAAGCAAGCTTTTTCCTTATTCTTTCCCTGAAAAACTGCCATTTGTTATAATTAATAGTATGAGGTGAAACCATGGCAACAATTGACAAATTAGATATGGGAATTTACGTGCAATATGCACGTCGTACCGAAATGCTCGAGCAGATCAACGAGCAATTTCATTTAAACGAAGCCGCTTCTATTCCAGCTCAAATTAAAGTAGAGGCTTTTTATCCCAAGCCTTTGGAAATTGACATTTTGCTTGGCAGCCGTATTACACAAACTCCGTGGGCGCTTTTTCCTCCTCCTCCTACTCATCAATTAAGGAGACGTTCTTCCTTTGGGTTTTTTAGAGTCGCTCCCACTCTGGGTTCTTTTGAAAAAGAGGAAGAAGATATGAACCGCCTTGCTCAGATTGAATGCTCAACAGAAGAAGAAAAAAAAGAGAAGCAAATCTTACAAACCTGTTTTCAGCAAATAGAAAAAATTAATGGCTGGATGGGATTTATTGTTGGTCGCATTGGCCAGTTTTTAATGGGTTGATGAGGTGAGTCATGGGACAGATTAACTGGCTAGATAAAATTGGCTGGACAGAGGAAAATCTAGAAGATATTCGCTACACCGGGTTTTCCTATGTTAAACAAGGAAAGTATGAGATTGCACTCAACTTTTTCGAAGCGCTTGCTATTTTAGTGCCCAATGAACCCTACGACGCTCAAACTCTTGGCGCCATTTATTTACAATTAAACGAACCAAAAAAAGCGTTAAAACAATTTGAAAAAGCTCTGCAATTAGCTCCTAAACACGCTCCTACTTTGCTGAACTTAAGCAAAACATTTTTTTCTTTAGGCCGCAAAGAAGAGGCGCTTAAAATTTGTCATCTTTTAAAGAAAAATGAAAACTTAGCTACGGCCAGTGTGGCAAAAGCGCTTATCTTAGCTTACTCCTAACGATCCTTTTACTAACGCTGCCATAAAATTGCTTTTTCTTCTAAAGGAACTTTCGCTCCGGTATAAAATGGAACAACTCGTACTGTATAATTATCTACGGGAAGCATAGCAGCTACTTTTGCTTGATAAAAAAAAGTGGACTTTTCTTGATTGAGGCAAGTAATCCTTTCCATCGGCTCTACGATTGCTTCCCCTGCGCTATTTTCCGCATAAAGCTCTACAGAAATGGCTTCAGGCGAGAGCT
>CATLPS010000128.1 GCA_950054535.1 uncultured Chlamydiae bacterium
AAAAATCAAGTACTGGAAGGGCTTTTTAAATTTTAGCTTGATAAAATTTTGGATAGATCGATTATCGGGATAGGTTCATTGAACCTATTTATTAATATATTATTTTTTAATTATAAAAAATCGTTTTTTATTGAATTATTCATTTAATAATTTTATTATATTACTATTAACAATAATTATTAAAGTGAGAAGATTTAATGTCATATATTAATATAACTGGTGCCACAACACTCCCTGCTGAATTTTATGTTGATAGAAATTGGGTTCAGCCTAGGAAAATAAATTTCTTCAAAAAACACGTCTTAGCTCGTGGCGCTCACTTGCTTTTAACTCCGGCTTCATTCATCACTAGTGCTGTAGACACCGTTATTGGTCTAGGGGCTGGAGTAGGAGCTATCTGTACCCTGGGAAAACATACACAAACATTCAAAGTAGCCTGTAATCATCTTTGTAGATCAAATAGACTATTTGTCCGTCCTTACGTTAATTTTTTACAAACAATTAACCCTAAAGCAAAATTTTCAGGCAATGCAGCTAATCAACCTTATATTGCAAGATATTTAGGTTTAGTTAAACAAGCCACGATAAGTGGGGATGGTGACGGTTGTCTATCAGATTGGGTAATTAACCCATTAAAAGGCATTGCAAGAAGTTGTTATAATTCTGATAATTTCTTAAAACGACATGTCGCCTCTAGATTGACCTACGTATTATTAGCAGTTTCCTGTCTTGTAACTAGAGCAGTTGATGGAATTATCGGGATCCCAGCAGCTGGTCTTTCTATCTTGACAGGCGGTAAATTTGAATCCCTTAATAACCTGGCTTTTAGAACACTTCAAGCTTCAGGTATCATAAGTGACCTTTTTTACTGCACAATTAAATTTATCAATCCCTGGACTGGAACATCAAACGCTTAATTTTATAGACTTTAGACTCAGCTACGTTAGGGCTGAGTCTCTGTTATTCGTTAGTGCTAAACATGTAGTGCTAAAAAAGGCTTGAATTAAGAGAGAAAAAAGATTTTTCTATATAGAAAACGTATTTAGGAAAAGATAATGAATCTAAAATGTACAAGTTGCTATTTGAATGTATCAAGAAAAATGGTCACATTTATAATGAGAAACAAAATCATCAATCTCTTTCACGCGGAAGACAGTTTGTTGAAAAACGGGAACAAAAATCTTTAGCTGAAACAACTATGTTTAGAGTGGAAAAGAGGTTTAGAAAAAGGCTTAAAGCGAGGTCTATTGAAGCTCAAGAATCTGAATCGATTTGTAAATGTTTCGCAATCCATCAAGTGAATCAATTAGGCATGCCGAAAGGTAAGTGAATATTGAAGGCCGCTTAGAAAAGTTTAGATAAGAGAAAATAAAAAAGTTATCACTTCCACATTTGTAAAGGCTATTTAAGCAATAAGGTCCTGCAATATTACCAATATGTTCGATAACTAGTTACAGATTGACAAGCAACGATTCTTTCTTTTTCTTTTTAAAAAAGCTCTGAAAAAATTTTGCTATAAGGTCTAAAGGACATCCTTTTTCATCGCTCACCCTTTAATTGTTGCCACTGGCTCAACTTAAGTCGGTAAAGGACATGTCTACTTAGCTTATGCTCTTTTGACAGCTTTGGATGATCAAAATCATCTTGAGAGTCATGATGCATTCCAATGCGTTTCATAACAGCTTGTGATCTAATGTTAAGGATAGAAGTAAAGGAGATAATTTCTGGAAGTTTTAGTACCTTAAATCCATATTCTAAGGATGCATTTGCCCCTTCAGTGGCATACCCTTTTCCCCAGTAAGCATAAGCTAGCCTCCAAGCCACCTCTACACTGGGAGTAAAAGAGGCAGGAAAGTCAATATACCTTAAGCCTATAAATCCAATAAAATTTGCGTTATTTTTTTCTGAAACTGCCCACCACCCATAACCATGTTTTTTAAAGTGCTCTAAAATAGCTTCTTGTTCTTTAACGCTTTCTTCAAAGGTTTTTACAGCAGGAAAATATTCCATCACTTTAGGATCGGCATTTAGCCCAGCAAATGCTTCCAGATCATTTTCTTGCCAAGGACGTAAAATCAATCGTTTTGTTTTAACTGTCATGAGCTACCTTATATTTTAACTGCACTAAACAGTTAACCTAAGTGAAGAGCCTTCATCCTATTTGAGCGAACTTTTTCTTTTGCTATGAACCAGTTTTCTGCATGCTCATGAGGTATAATGAGAATATGTCCATTAGAGACTGGAAATGGATCTTTAATTCTATAGCAATATGCAAAGTTTGCAAAAAATTCCACCTCTTTTTCTTGGCATCTAATTTGGTAGAAAAGGCCACCTACTTAATAGGTATGAGAATGGATTTGAGGATATTTTTGAGGTCTTTTTAAATAATAGTTAATAGATGAGTTATTTTCTTCCATCTGCATAGAAAAACTGTATATTTTACTTTCAAATCCACCCTTGATTTCTCTCTTTTTAAGGCGTCTTTGCTCGATTTGCTCTAATGTGAGTCCATTAGCTTTAGCAAGAGTATGTACTACTTCCAAAACATCGGCAAGTTCTTCGCATAGTTCTTCTAAATTAGCAGCTTCTAAAACCTCTTGCGTTTCCTCTAAAAGCTTATCTTTTAATTTTGAGATAAATTCTTGGTCATCCATTAATTTAACATCCATTGCAATCCCTTTAGAATTTAGGAGAGTAGGTGTGTTATCTCTGATTAACTTCTCCACTTTAAAACATTTAGTTGTCATCACTGCTTCACCTCTAATTTTTCTAAGTATTTATTAGGATCTTGCGACTGGCGAAAAATTAAAAACTCGACATTTGGATAGCGCTTTCGAAGTCCTTCAATGATTTTTTGTTTATCTCGATTAAAATTCCAGATATATTTTATCAAAGGCCAATTGACCCCCTTTAGACAACCAGTATCCATAGTCTGTTTGTCAAAGATAAGTAGCCGTTTAAATACTCTGCAGATGCATCGCCAGCGTGAAAGATGGAAATAGATAATAGTGTCCGCTCGGGCAAATCGCATTTCTAACGTAGAAATAGCGCAGCCTTCTATAATCCAAGACTCCTCGTTAACTAACCGCTCTTTGATCGATAAAAACTCTTGTTTATCTCTTTTTACTCCGCCATCAAACATGTGCTTATCTAAATGGTGTACAGCAATGCGAAGCATTTTCCCAAGTTTTTTCGCAAAAGTAGATTTTCCACTTCCTGGCAAGCCAATGATGGCAATACGTTTTAGTTTTTCTTTTTCCATAAAAATTTTGGTAGTCCTAAACATGTAGTGATTTCAAGTTTTTGTTATAGTCACATACAAACACTTTTATTGCTTCTCTATGATTTTCCATTTCCTTTGAAAAGGATAATGCTTTTCCAATTCATCTTGAACACCTCTGTCTAATCATACAATTAAATCTCTCAATGTAACTTGGTTTTTTCTGATTCTTTCCCACCTGGCTTGTACTGTTTCCATGGGATAATTTCGTAATACACTTAAGAATTCATCTATATAAAAGTGGCCTTTTTTTTAATCCTTCAGGGAGCTTTTTCATTAATACTTCGCCCGAAGCTTTATTTCGTTTTCCGACATTGATCGCTTTCCTTACTACCTACAAAACTCCACATCTCATCTACTTGAAGTACAACCACTTCAAACTCATCATTTTCTGTAAGAACCATTGCATTTTAAGTCACCTAGAAGAGATCGAAATGTCTTTGCCATCAATCCAAACAAATAAGGCATGCTTACGTCGAAGATTTGGCAAATGCTCTCTAATGAAACTCGTTCAAGCAGAGATCTTCGTATTTGCTTTTTAGTGTCATTAGGAATAATTTTATTTTG
>CATLPS010000129.1 GCA_950054535.1 uncultured Chlamydiae bacterium
CATTTATTGATTTTTGCCTTAAGCTTTGCTTTCTCTTTGTCTTCTAAACCGCTAATAGAAACAAACATATATTCTTTTTCAAGCGCAGCTACTTCTTTAAGCTCTTTTTTAATCAAAGAGAGCTGCCTTTGTTGTAAACGCTCTACTGTTTGGTTTAAACCGGCATAAAAGGGAGCTAAGCTGGGAAGCATTTTTTTAAGCAGCGGCTCTAAATTTGTAGTCGTCAGCTTATCTTCAATCAACTCCACTGCTTCAAAAAGACCTCTTTGAGGATTTGTTGTTAACCCCATTTGATCAAGCATTTTTACTAAGCGATCATTTTCTCTATTTGCAAGCCTATCTTTGATTAATGTCATCAAATCTTTTTTAATACCTTCATTTGCTTTCTGATGACTCTCTACCGCTTGTTGTAATAACCTTGTTTGAAAAGAAGAGTTAGCATGACTTGTCGCTTTGCCGTAATTTTTTATCTCTCCTTCTACCGACAGTAAGGAGCGCTGAATCATTAGATTCAATTCAAATCCCGCTACCTTTTTTTCCATTTTTTTATAGTCGGCTAAAAGCTGGCTGCAAGCTTTGATATGAGGATAGTTTTTTGCTAATTCTTTTATCTTTTCTTTTTTCTTATCGAGCTCGCTTTTAAGCTTATTGACTGTTACTTCTTTTTTATCTAAATAAGTTTGCAATGAATTTCTTCTTTCATGATTAGTCATAAGCTTTTTTGACGTAATTTGCTTATTAATTTTCCTGTTCGTTTTTATTGCAACCTTAGCATCGCGGCGCATTGCTTTTTTCAGCTGATTTAGCTCTGTTTTCACCTGATAAAGTAAAACAACTTCATCCATTTTCATTTTGAAAAGATTGCCATAAATTAGCCTTGTTAGCAGAGGTAATTTAGGATACTTACTTGGGTCTGCTACGAGAAATCTACCACCCGTAAGAGACGGAGATTCTTTGGGAACTGATTCTGAAATACTTAGTGTATTTCCTGCAGCTACTGCAGCTTTCTTTTGTTCTATAGATACTGCTGAATCAGGCTGTTTTAGAGAAGTAAAACTAGGACGAGAATTAGAATCTAATGAAGGAACCATACAAACCCCCTTTGAGGATAAGACTCTTTGTTACCTTTATTATATCGCCGCTTAGTTAGGAATTGGATTAATAATTTATTAATTTTTTACTAATAAAAAAACCGCTTTTAGCTAATTAGCCCAAAGCGGTTATTAAAGCTTTTACTAAAAAGAAGGGATTTCTGGAATTTCCCCTTGGGGCAATAGCTCTGAATTGTTTACTCTTTGAGTAAATTGTTGCATTACCTTATTGATAAGATGCAATTCAATATCTGAGCCGAGCACTTTTTCATTTGAGCTTAAGGTCGTTTTAATAGCCGGAGCTAACAAAGTAAAAGCCTTTGTGAAGATTTTATCTAAAAAAGCTAGCTGTTCCGTTTCACTTGGGATTTTAAGTCCTTGATACTCTTTATTTTGTTGATAAACCCAGATTGCCGCTTTAAACATTTCCACGGCACGAGCCCCAATCCATTTTTTTATATTTTCTTTGTAAGCATCATCAATTCCTCGGTTATTAAGCATACCTTTAGCTTGATTGATTTTCTCCATACGCTCAAAAACGCGTCCTTCTACTTTTAATACAATAAGATGCTTGAGATAAACATCAAACTCTACAAGCTGCTGCTGAATAGTTTCTGGTATATCATTACCATACTTACGTTCTGCATACTCTTTCGCCCACGTAGCAGAACCTACGTCGATTGAAGTGGATCCAATTTCTTGATAAATTTGATGATACTTGCTCATTTGTTCTTTGTTAGGTACATTTATTTCTCCATGTGCATTCCTATGACCATTAGTTATTTCTATTAGCTGGCTTGCTAAGCTTTCTGCTTTGTTTAAAGTTTTCTCAATAGAAGAATAACGCTGCTCTTCTAAAGAAGAGAGCTGAGTAGAAACTTCCTCATAATAAGATGTTAAAGAAGGGCTTAAATATTTTAGTAAACCCTTTATATGCTCAGGCTTTATAGACTCTTTGATCTGCCCATTTTCTAGCTCACCGCTTGGAATCTCAATATTATTCTTTTGTAAAATTGCTTGAGCGTATTTTGGATGGCTTTGCAACATTGTTTGCAGTAAATCAGCCAATTCTTTGGTGATTTGCGTTTGCGCTGTCTCATAAGTATTTCGAGCACCTGTTAATTTGTCTATAGTACTATCTGCCTTACTAGCTTTTACTAAAGCCTCTTTTCCCTTATTTAACTGTTCATGTACCTTAACGTTGAACTCAAATAGCTCTGTTCTTAATAAAATTTTATCATATTTTTGCGTAAGCCCTTGACAAAGAGTAGGGTTCTCTTTCTGTAATTGCTGTACGTCCTCTCTACTACCAAGCTCCTCTTTAATTTCTTTGATAGCTGCTAAAGTAGTTTGCGATCTTTGTTGTATTCGATCTCTTTCTTTCAAAGAGATCCCATTTTTTTGCGAACTGCGAGCTTGCTTTTGCGCCCTCTTCGCGCTTTGCTGCATTAGTTTATTTAGTTTATTTAATTGTCCTTCGAGCTCATCCATTTTCCGAACGCTCTCTTTCTTCATGCCCAAAATTCTGAGAACAGTGCGCTGGATCCAGTTAAGACCCGATAGCGAAGAGCGAGCGCGTTTAATAGGGTGATTAGAGGAAGCAGAAGAACCACTTTCAAGAGCTTTTGCTGCAACTTCTTTTATGGCAATATCTTTTGATTCATCTACATTTCCATGTTTTGGCAATTCTGTTACATCTATTGAACTTAAATTAGTACCTGAAATTGGACTAGTCATGATTACTCCTTTAATAATTAAAGCTTTATTAAAGTAATTTCCTCATTGTCTCTAGCTTTAATTATAGATCTGTTGGTTTGACCATTTAATGAAGAAGGAATTAATTTTTTATTAAAAAAAGGAGCTTCAAAGCTCAAGTGAAGGTAAACTCTCGCTTATTTCTTCAATAGAAATAGCGCCTTGTCTTAAGCTTTTTAGTTCTTCGAATAACTCCTCATAGTTTTGATCCGTTGCTAAATCTAAAAAGTTAGCTTGTAAAAGATGAAAGGCATCGCTTAAAAGCTTATCAATGATCTTTTTTTTCTCTTCTAAGTTGGGATTAATTGGAAAATCACTTCTTTCTACATCGCGCGTCACTCCCTCTGCAGCATGCAAGATTTCTTTTTGCCGAAAAGCTATCCACTTTTCTATTTCCTGCTTTTTTGCTGCGCTGTAGCCATAAGAGCCTGCCGCATGGCTTTTTTCTAAAGCCATTTTTGCCTCTCTGATTTTATGCAAACGAAAGTAGACTAAAGCTTCTTGTTTTAAGTTACTTAAAATAGTGGGATAAGCGGATAACTCTGCCATAAAATTATTTAAAGCGTTTTCGTCAACTTCTCCTTCTTTAGATGTAAAACTAGTCACTGTCCAGTCTTTAGTAATCAAAGGAAGAGACAACTTTTGAGCTTCTTGATAGGCTTGTAAAAGAGGGGCTTGCTCTCGTAGTTCTTCCTGATAAAAAAGCTTATTTGTGATCCCAGGTTCCTTTTGTTCTGGTGGTTTAAATCTTTTCTTTGCATCTTGATTATAGGTAGCAATTTGCTCTAGCTTTTCTTTTACTTTTTCTAACTGAGCTTGAGCCTCTTTTGTTTTTTGAAGTTGTAAAGAGGTCATTTGACCAGAAAGATGCAAAAAGTAGGGACTTAGGCGCGGCGCAAAAGCTTTGAGTAAGTGATAACAGCTTGTGGCGTTTAAATTTTTAGCGTCA
>CATLPS010000130.1 GCA_950054535.1 uncultured Chlamydiae bacterium
TAGGCCATCACGGCAATGCTTTGAGCTTCCTAGATTGCCTCGATCATAATATTCCCCTTCAATTTTGGCTCCTTTGCCGATAAGTAAAATTGCCCGGGCTGTCTCGCCCTTGGCAATTGCTTGCCTTAGTTTTTTACCAAGCGTTTTTTGTGATTTAACGCTTAAGGCCTCGCGCATTTTGCCATTATTTGCTGAAATACTTGCATTTAAAAGAAGAGTATCAAAGTTGGCTCGCTCTTTCACTTCACCTATATTAAGAGAAGAGAGTAGATTAGTATAGTCTCTTTTGTTCACCGTTCTTACTTTATCTGCAAATCTCACTTGCAGCGAGCGACCAAGTATCCAAGCAAAAAGTTTAGTAAAACAGTTATTATAAGAATTCACCCTACCAATATAATTTTCACCTACAGCAATATGTAACTGCCCTTTATCCACTGTTGTAAAAGTAGTAGTAACAAAACTCATATTTACCCCTATAATTTATATTTTGAAAAAACAATAAAATAAATAATAACGTTTTATTATTAAGTTTTAATTAAACTGCTATAGTTTTTTTTATTTTTTTAAAAAATTAGAAAAGAGATTTAGGGAGGAAGCCATTATTTTGCATGGCTAAAGCGCATGCCTTTTTTGTTTGATTATTATCTTTTTTTAATCTAGAATTTTTTCTAGTTAATAAAGAAATTTGCCAAGCTATTTTTGGACACGAGGAAAAAGTGTTTTAGTTTGGTTGGAAGGTAACCATGTTAAAGTTAGGAACATCTAGATGACTATTGTAAAAGTTAGAATGGGCGATTCAATTGATAAATCTCTTCGGGCATTAAAAAAACGTTTGGACAAAGAAGGTGTCATGAAATCTGTGAAGGCGCATCGTTTTTATTCTAAGCCTTCGATCAAAAAACGCGCTAAGTCTAAAGCTGCTTTAAAATACAAAAAGCAACGTTAACAATTACTTGTTTAGATTTTAAAACTCCTTGATCGATTGTTACACACAAATCAAGGAGTTTTTTTAAGCTAAATTTTCTTTAAAAAATTCTCTTTAGAAAAGGTTATTAATCGCTTGTTTTAATTGAAATGAGTCGTTATTATCTATTTTCTACTTTTAATGAATTAGTTCCAAAAATATAAAGATTAGTTACTATTATGTCTGAATATTATGATATTTTGGGAGTTTCAAAAAGCGCTTCCGCCGATGAGATCAAAAAAGCTTATAGAAAAAAAGCGGTCCAATTTCACCCCGATAAAAATCCCGGTAATAGCGAAGCGGAAAAGCGTTTCAAAGAAATATCAGAAGCGTATGAAGTGCTAAGTGATGACAAAAAACGCCAAATCTATGACCGTTATGGTAAAGAGGGGGTGCAGGGCGCTGCTTCTGGTGGCGGAGGAAGAGGATTTTCTTCTATGGATGAAGCGCTACGTACTTTCATGGGCGAATTTGGCATGGGCGGCGCAGAATCGATTTTTGATTTTTTTGGAGGCGGCGCAAGCGCAGGAGCGAGCGATTTTTCTGGTCGCAGCGGCCGTGGAATGCGTCAAGGGTCTAGCAAGCGCGTAAATCTTACCATCACTTTTGAAGAGGCTGCCAGGGGAGTAGATAAAGAGCTAGCTATTTTCAATCAAGTTGCTTGTCAGCCTTGTAATGGTAAAGGAGCTGCTTCTGCTAATGGAATAAAAACTTGTCCTCAATGCCAAGGTCGCGGCCAAGTGTTTGAGCAACGCGGCTTTTTTAGTATGACTATGGAATGCTCTAAGTGTCATGGCGCCGGTAAGGTGATCACTGACCCTTGTAAAAACTGTAAGGGACAAGGAACAGTAAAAGAAAAACAGCATGTAAAAGTGCATATTCCAGCAGGTGTAGATACTGGCATGCGCCTCAAAATGAGCGGACATGGAGACGCCGGTGAAAATGGCGGCCCAGCAGGTGATCTATATGTGTTTATCAACGTAGAGCCTCACTCTATTTTTGAAAGAGAGGGCAATGACATTTTATTAGACTTACCGATTAGCTTTAGCGAAGCTGCTTTGGGCTGTAAAAAAGAGGTCCCTTCTGTCTTTAACCACTCTTGCCGTATTACTATTCCCGAAGCTACTCAAAATGGAAAAACCTTTCGCGTAAAAGGCGAAGGATTTCCCAACGTACATGGACATGGTCGTGGAGATCTATTAGTGCGCATTTTTGTAGAGACTCCCACTAAGCTCAGCGAACGGCAAAAAGAGCTATTAGAAGAGTTTGCTAAAATGGAAAGCCCTAGTAATTTACCTAAAAGAGATGGTTTTTTAGATAAAATTAAAGGTTTTTTCTCTTAAAAGTTATTTGAAAAAAATTGGCTGGCCAATTTGGCTTTGTGGAGCCACGCACATGGATAAATTAACGCCGTGGCTACTCAAAGTGCTTTTTACCTTATCCAAAGCAGTCTCTGCGGTATTACATTCGCTAGAAAGATGAGCTAAGTGAACATGCTCTAACCCATCATGAAAAATTTGCAATAGCAAATTGGCACATGCCTCGTTAGAGAGATGGCCATTTTTACTTAAGATACGTTGTTTGAGTTTATCTGGACGCGCACAAGAGTAGACCATAGAAGGTTCGTGGTTAGCTTCAAGCTGCAGATAATGGCAGTGTCTCAGCTGACTTTGCACGGCAGAGGTAGCAAAGCCAAGATCAGTACAAAAACCTAATTTTAGTTGATCTACTTTAATGGTAAATGCCACGGGATCTAAGGTGTCATGGGGAATGGTAAAGGGGTGGATTTCAAGGTCGCCAAATTCAAACGTTTCTCCTGTAGAAAAAATCTTGAATTTTGGGCAGCGTTGAAAAGTCTCTACAATTCCCTTGGCAGTTTCCTGATTGGCGATGATGGGAATCCCCATTTTAAATGCCAGACTCTTTAGTCCCAAAATATGATCAGAATGCTCATGCGTCACTAATATAGCATCGATCTCTTCTAAAGTAACGCCAATTTGCGCCAGTCTTTTTCCAATTTCCCTTGCGCTAATGCCGGCATCAATTAAAACTTTCGTTTCCGAACTACCTAAAAATGTGCAATTTCCTTTTGAACCAGAAGAAAGGGGGCAAAAACCTTTCATAACTCCCTATAGATGGCTAGATTTTTTCTTCAAATTTGTTTACGAAATAAAATGGTTTTTTCGCCAAGTGGCACCAAAGCAATAGAGGCCAAAAAAAGCAGATAAGGCGCAAAGAGTATAAGTGCCTTCTTTGCCAGAAGAAGATAGCCAATAGTTGGTTTCATCATTTGGTAAAAAATAGTTAATCAAGCCAAAGCAAAAAGCTAAAAAGAATAAAGTAAATCCCATTTTTTTTAGCTGCACTAGCTGCTTAGCGCGCTCTTTTTGAAAGTACTGCATTTTTATTCCTATTTAAACTTCTTAAAAAGTAATTTTGTCTGTTTTAAGTGCTCGTTTGGGTTTATTCTTTAAATTTAACAGTTAAAAATTTAAAGTCGTAGTGAATAATGAAAGAAAAGAATAAGAGCGTAAAAATGAATAAAGTTAAAGCATTTTGGAGTTATTTGCAATCTACTCTCTGGTTTGTT
>CATLPS010000131.1 GCA_950054535.1 uncultured Chlamydiae bacterium
TAAATCTGCTAAACCTACTGAACAAAATTGATGCCATTCACTCACTTGTTTAAAGCCATTAAAGGGGTGAAGGTTATCTGGTTTTCCTAATTCAGCCATTTTTTTTGTACCTGATGGCTTAAAATTTGGACCTAACAACTGAGGTAGGGTTTGGCTATAATAAAGGTCTTCAACCAGTAAGTTTTTTCCTGTCAAAGAGGGAGATTTTTGACTTGTATTAGGTGTTTTTTCAGTGGTAGAAGAGAAAGGCTCGTTTGGTAGATCTTGTCTACATGGAGCAAAAGCAGTAGGTAGAGCCGAAAAATTGTTATCTAATTTGTTTAAGCTGACTTTTATCTCTTGCAGTCGCTCTTCCACTAAAATAGAGGACCAATAAAGCATTGCTAAACAAATGAAAAGTGCGATTTTAAAAAGAGCGCGAAAAAAATAAGAAAAAATAGAAAGCTGACTCATTAGTAGATGACGATATGATAAAGAGAGGAGGGAAAGGTCCATCTTAAATGAGAGATCCACCCCATTTCAGCTAAACCGCGGCAAATGGAAAGGAGCCCCACTATAATAGAGCTGCATCCTAGAATTGGTTGGTAATAGTTTTTTAAAGATTTAAATAAATGAAAAGTATGCATGGCAAAGAGAAGCGATGGAGTAGTAAAAAGCGCAAACATGACTCCATTAAAAATCCCTGTCCATGGACTTTGCGAAAGAGCGCAGGCCGAAAAGACAATCAAGGTCTGTCCACAGGGTAAAAATACGGTAAAAAAACCAAATAGAAAAGTAGCTGTAGGACGATCTTTTAACAGTAAAAGGGATAATTTGTTAGCGGCAAACTTGAAAACAGAAAAATGCGATGTCCAGTAAAAAAAATGCAGATTAAACAAAATATTGAATCCGGCTATTACAATAAAAAGTCCTAATAGCAAACTCAAAAGCTCTGCAAGGTGATATAATTTTAAAAAGGAATGCAAAACAGCTCCTAGCGCTCCTGCCAAAAAACCAGCTAAAGTAAAAGAGAGGGTACGCCCTAAAAAATAAAAATGACGATAACGATGAGCGCCAATTAGCATGACAAGTGGTCCACACATGCCAAAGCAATGCACATTTCCAAAAATATAAAGCGGCAGTAGTGCAAAGAAAGTGGCCATATTCGGTCTATTTTTTATCGTTTTGCTTCGCATGAGCATCGTAGCGTAGCTTTTGAATTTTGGCTACATTTAAACTAGTGACGCCTGATTTTCTGCTAAAAGCGATATAGGCTACTACTATCATAATGGATAGAAAGAAAAAAAAGAGTAACCATGAAATGGTTTGAAACCAGTGACGCTTGGTTATTTGATTGGTATTTTTCATTTTTCCTTTATTTAGAGTAAAAAAAAGCAGATGATTTTACAAAAAGTATAATTAAAATTATAAATTTGCATAATGAAAAGTTAGTGTTGCCAAAAAAATATACAAGAAAGGTTTAAAGATGGCCGAACAAGCTCTAAGTCTAGATCAATTATCAGATGATCTGATAAGAAAAGTGAAGTCTCATTTGATTAACCATATGGGGCGCACCTTAGATGAAGCTAATAGTGATGAATTTTATCGCGCTCTTTCTTTTGCAATTCGCGAAGAGACTATGATGAACTGGACCGCTACGGCGCGTACTCAACAAAAAGCTCAAGTTCGCACGCTCTACTATCTTTCTATGGAGTATATGCCAGGCAGGCTTTTCTTAAATAATATTACTAATCTTTGCTCGATGGATCTCGTCAAACTAGTTCTACAAAAAACCCATCGTAGTTTTCGAGATATTTTAATTTGTGAAGAAGATCCAGGCCTTGGTAATGGAGGTCTGGGGAGGCTTGCCTCTTGTTTTTTAGATTCCTTAGCTACTCATCACTATCCAGCCCAAGCTTATGGCCTACGCTATCAATATGGAATTTTTGAACAGCAGCTATGGAATGGTCTGCAAATTGAGGCTCCTGATTGTTGGTTACTTAATGAAAACCCGTGGGAGTTTCGTCGTGACTACAGGCGTGTTCACGTAGAGTTTTGTGGAACACCGGTCTCTTCTTTTAATTTGCATGGCGACGAGATCATGGAGTTAAGAAATGCAGAAGATGTAGGGGTACTTCCGTATGATTATCCCATTGTAGGTTATAGTCAACATCAAGATTTTTCTGTAGTCACGCTTAGACTTTGGTCAACAAAAGACTCTCCTCGTAACTTTTTATTGCAACGCTACAATGCAGGTCGCTTAGATCAGGCAGCGGAAAATACTACATTAACAGATGTTCTTTATCCAAGCGATAACCATGAAATTGGTAAAAGAATTAGGCTTAAGCAAGAGTACCTTTTAGTTTCTGCCTCTTTGCAAGATATCATTCGTCATCATTTAGCTAATTATTCCAACTTCAGGCAATTTGCCGATAAAGTCCGTATTCAAATCAATGATACACACCCTTCTTTAGTGATTGCAGAGCTTACCCGTATTTTAACCAAAGACTATGATCTTCCTTGGAAAACAGCATTTGATATGACAGTAGAGTGTACGGGATATACCAACCATACCATCTTAAGTGAAGCGCTTGAGCAGTGGGATCAAACGCTTTTTTACTATTTATTACCGCGCCAGTATAAGGTGATTGAACGCATCAACCAAGAGCTTTGCACCACGATTAGGCAAAAATATCCTCAAGAGGAAGACCGAGTGCGCCGCATGTCTATCATCGAAGGGGGAAAAGTTCGGATGGCGCATTTAGCAATAGCTGGTTCTCACCGCATTAATGGCGTAGCAGCGCTGCATAGCAAAATCATTACAGAGACAATTTTCAAAGATTTTTACGAGCTCTATCCAGAGCGTTTTACAAACGTTACGAATGGAGTTACCCAAAGGCGTTGGCTTTTGGAATGCAATCAAGATCTAGCTAGTTTTATTAGTGAAAGAATTGGAGATAAATGGATCACTCAGTTTGAGGAAATTGGCGCGCTAGCAAACTATGCCAGCGATGCAGACTCCCAGCAGCAGTTTTTAGAAATCAAACGCAAATGTAAACTGCGCCTTATTACTTATTTAAGTCGCAATAGCGTGCAAAGAGACGCTACGGGAAAAAGCGAACCTTTTTCGAGTCTAATTGATGTAGATTCTCTTTTTGATGTCCAAATCAAACGCATTCATGAATATAAACGACAATTGATGAGCGCTCTACATCTTATCATGCTCTACCATGAAATGATAGAAAACCCAAACCATCAACGCATTAAGCGCACAGTGATTTTTGCTGGTAAGCATATGAACTGTTATGCACCTTTTATCCGACTCGATAAAAAGTGATTATAATCCGCAGCAGCAGAAGAGGACAGGTTTGTTTTGACACTCCCAAAGTAGAGCGCTTCGCGCAAAAATCACACTCGGCATTCTGGATAGTAACAGAATGTTCGATTTCATCATAAAACATGAATACTACATGCA
>CATLPS010000132.1 GCA_950054535.1 uncultured Chlamydiae bacterium
GAATTGAAAGTGATGGGGTTTATTATAGCTTTATCTTTAAACTTTGTTATAAATCAGTAATACCAAACTTGAGTTAATTAGGACGTTTGTATGATCTGTTTCCCCTCCACTCTAGCTTTTGAACCTAGCTGCTATATCAAGTTCAATGGACAGTATCTCTGCAAAGAAGAGGTTCAAGCCCACCCTTTTTTAAAAGAGGTACCTGAGCTTTTAAAAAGTTTAAAAAAATCTACAATAACAACTTTTCCCAAAGTATGTCATCTTTTAACCCCTCAAGAGACGATTAGCTATTTAGATCGCTATACCAAGCAGAGAAAACTATTACGAAGTAAGTATCGAAAAATCAGACAAAAAAATTATGGTGATGCAGAAAAAATAGAGCATTTTGTGCAAGCCTATACTAATATCATGCTTCCTTGTCAAAAAAGCGTTTTTGATCGTACTTACCCTCTTATAAATGACGCTAAAGATCGCATTCACTTCTTTTTACATCATGAAATTTTGTTAACTAGTAAAGAAAAAGAGCTTTTTATTACCTATGCTTTAGAGAAACAAAGTTGTTCTTACCGTAATCGGTTACTAAGCCTCGAGATCGCCTCTTCTGATCCTTTATTTGCCGATTCACAAATTTTATCTACTTTACCGCTTAAACCCAGTGAGTCTGAAGAACTTTTTTTTGTAGGTCATACTTTAAAAAATCAACATGTCTTTAGGCAATTAGGAGCAAAAGGCTCTCATTGCACTTGTATGGCAATGCTATTATCTGATTTTTTTTCAAAAAATTATTAATCCTAAAACTATTCCTCTCTCTGAAAATAGTGCACTCGATCGATTAGGTCTGTTTTCAAGTTTAGAAAAGAGTTTTAATATTGCAGTGAAAGTAAAACGTTTAAGTAATTTAAATGCATTAGCCATGGCACTTAGAACAGATGGATCAGCTTATCTAAGAATCGCTGATAGCAATCGTCATATTATTGTCGATGCAATTGATAAACAAGTAGCCACTCTGCGCGTCCCTTTTCATGCTTGGGCTATTACCGTTCCTCGGGCCGCTCTTCGATTTGCTTTAGCTCCAGCGCTGGCAGCCCCTGAAAGAGAATATGATTTAAAGGAAAAAAGCTTTGTAGTTGTGCAACTAAGAAATCGTTTTACAAAAGAAGTTTAAGAAAGCCTTTTAAGATTAGCTCATTAAAGAGTACTTTTTACACTCTTTAATGAGTACTTAAGCTTAAAGCTCTTTTTCAATGCACTGAAGATTTGCTATTAGCCGCTGATGGTGATTTGGTAAAGGCAGACGATGATCGGTTAACATCGCAGGAATGAAGTAGAGATGGCTAGTAGTTTTTAGCTGCTCTTCTTCTAACCGTCCGCCTATTAGATTTTGAGTGACATACATTAAAGTTAAAAAGTAGCTGGTATGATCGATTTGATTGCTACAACAGACTCCACAAAAACTAATATCAAACTGATGGCAAATAGCCATTACTAGCCTAACATAGACTTGATCAATAATAATCTTGCGCTCATCAATTGTCAGGTTTGCTTTATCGTTAAAATAGCAAACTAATACCTCATTAATGATAAACGTAGCTTGTTGCTTTAATAAGTTTTGATCCATCTTTTGGGGCCAATAAAAATAAGAGTCTGACTTATCTTCAAACATTTGCTGTAAAAAAATGACTTTGAACTTTGAAGCAGTTAACTCGATTTGAGAGAATGCATTCGTTTGTAAATAAAAATTAGAGGTGAAATCTAAAGTAATAGCGAAATAACTATCAAAATGATCTTCTGAGTCAATTCGCTCGTATACCTTTGCAGCAAAAGAACCTGTCTTTGTTTGCCGGTTGACCAAAACAACATTGAGTAACTTCTTTTCTTTAGCTTCTAAATCATACAAAAACTCAGAAAACTCAGGAACAATTTTAAGCTGCCCTTGAGGATGCTCCTTAGAAAAGATGGTAGCTAAAGGACTACTCAGATAAAGAAAATGTTTTTTTTTGCACGTGAAAGCGCGAAAAGGAAGCTGACCAGCTAAATGGCGATCTAGTCCATCTTCTGCATTATTTACAGTAACAGGTAGCTCCAAATGGCTAACTATTTGATTTTTAAGAAACTCGATATATTTGCTATAACTCATTACAGGAACTTCTACATCTAAAGAAAGAGTTTGCTGAAAGAATTGGTCAAATGCAGCGCTTAAATCCACGCCCTTATATATCCAACTACAAAGTTTTCTAGCAAAATAATGATAAAATTCAAGAGGTTGATTGTTTATCCATAAGAAGCGATTACTAATTGCCAAAGCTCTTACTAACTTTAATGTTCGTAGATGAAAACGCACTGCTTTTTCATATTTTAATTTTGGTCTATTGCAAATTTGCACAATGAATGCTTTTAATCGATGTAGATAAAGATCAACAGGCATTTTTTTAAAAAATTCTTTTGTGAGACAAAGATGCTTAGTAGCTAAACCATTAAATACACTAAGCTGCTGTACATAATCCTCAAAAACGTTTGAGCTAAAGCTGATTTGATTTTGACGTGGCCTTTGACAGCAAAGTTGCGAAGGCTTTATCATTTCTTCTTCTGAGAAGGGCAAGGAACACTTAGGCAAAAGTGATAACATGATGTAGGACCTATAGCAAAAGTTAATAATGGATAAAACTAAAGGAGAAGCGCTTCTTAAGATAACTTATTCTTTTGGCTTAAGCTTTCGTTTAGATACTCTTTTTGGCCTTGAATAATGGCTATGACGATGATCTAAAGAAGGAAGCGGAGGGGCTTTCAGCCAAGTAATCGACTGATTAATCTGCTGAGAAATTTTAGGCAAAAATGCAAGTTCTTGCTTGGTAACTAAAGAGATTACTTTACCTTCTTTACCATATCTGCCTGCCCGGCCAGAGCGATGCACATAGACTTCAGGATCTTTGGGGAGTTGATAAATCACTACATGGCTGACATGAGAAAAGTCTAGTCCCCTTGCAGCAATATCTGTGGCTACTAAAAACTTAATTTTTTTTTGGCGAAATTTATTTGTAACAATAGAACGGATTTCTTGCGCTAAACCTGCATGTAAATAGTCTACTGCAGAAAAGTTTTTTTTAAGTAATTGGCAAACTTTTTCCACTTGAAAGCGAGAATGGCAAAAAATAATTGCTTGGCTCACCAAAGAATCACTCAAAACTTGAATTAACTCTTGATTGCGATCATGAATGGAGCAATAGAGAAAAAGATGCTGAAGCAGCTGAGGACTAGCCTGATCTGCTATTAAATTCACCTCAATTGGTGCTTGCATGTATTGCTGTGCAAGTTTTTTTACCGATGCCGACATGGTTGCAGAAAAGAGCAGCGTTTGATGCTCGTGTACGAGGCATTGAA
>CATLPS010000133.1 GCA_950054535.1 uncultured Chlamydiae bacterium
AATTTGTATTGGCAAGGTGTAAAATAGCCATTTCAGGGTCACTGTTGATGGGGAATTGATCTTTATTTAAGATAAGATATTTTGCTTTTCTTTTAAACAGTTCCTATGAGAAACTGCTTTTTAAAAGCGAGGAGATATGAAAAAAGTTCGTACTGGTATTGGCCAAGATAGCCATCGATTTTTGCCGCCAGATTCATCTAAACTATGCGTTATTGCTGGTTTGATTTTTGAAGAAGTTGCTGGATTTAACGCTAATTCCGATGGTGATGTTGTTTTTCATGCCATCTGCAATGCGATCACTTCTTTAACGCATGTTCTGATTTTAGGCGGGATTGCCGATGAGCTATGTATCAAAGATGGTATCTCCGATAGTGAAGTATTTCTTGTAGAGGCATTAAAAACGCTGGGAAACCAAAAAATCACCCACGTTTCTGTCACAATCGAGGCAAAAAAACCCAACTTTAAAAACCGGCTATTAGAAATGCGGCAAAATATTGCTCGCGTGATGCACTTAGAACTATCTCAAGTGGGAATTACCGCTACTACCGGAGAAGGCCTTACTGATTTTGGATGTGGAGATGGGGTACAGGCTTTTGCAATCGTAACCACAGAAGAATAATTAATAAATATCTCTTAGGTAGCGTTTTTCTTTGCGCATGTTCTTTAAGTAGTTGCGGCCAGTAATTAAATCCATTTCTCCATGGTCTTGTAGAATTTGCAACAAAGCTGCTTCGACATCTTTTGCCATGTAGGTGGCATCTCCACAAACGTAAAGGTAAGCGCCGCCTGTGATCCATTCAAAGAGCTCTTTTCCTTTTTCTAACATGCGATGCTGTACATAAACTTTATGTTCTTGGTCGCGCGAAAAGGCAAGCTCCAGGCGCAGATCTCCATAGTTAGAGTAGTGGGGCCATTCACTTTCGTAATAATAGTCAAAGTTTTTTTGTTTTTCTCCAAAAAATAACCAGTGTCTACCAGTTGCTTTAGCAAAGAATAGTCTTTCTTGTAAAAAAGCGCGAAAAGGAGCTACGCCTGTCCCAGGGCCAATCATAATGATATCTTGCCGGTGATCTTGAGGAAGGCGAAAAGTGTGCGTAGGCTGGATAAAAATAGGGACTATAGGACTTTTTAACTGAGCCATTTCACAAATAAAATGGGTACAAACACCGCGCCTTTGGTGGCCATTTGTTTCATACTCTAGAGGCGTAATAGTAAGATGAATTTCTTCTCCTACATATTTTTGAGAAGAAGAAATAGAATAAAAGCGAGGAAGCAAAGGCTTTAAAAAAGTGATCAATTCTTGCGCTGTGAAAAAAACTTCATGATGATAAAGGAGTAGGTCCCATATTTCATGAGCTTTGAGAAATGTTTTGAGTAAATCACGGTTACACTCTTGAAATAAAAAAGCCAGAGCCTCTTTTTTTGTTAAGTTAGATTGACGTTCATGGATTTCTTGTAAAAACTTTACAGTAATATCAGTAATACTATAACTAGCAGTTAATAAATCTTTTAATCGTGTTTGCTTTTGCGTAGAAGGATCGATTACTTGCTCTTCCCCAGTAAAGCGTAATGCACATAAAGTTTTTTTTACTAGCTCTTCGCTATGAGAAGAAAAAATACCGACACTATCGCCTACTTCATAAGTAAGTCCAGACCCTTGAATATCGATAGTAATATGCTGCGCTTTTTTTAAAGATCCTTCTTTAGATAGGTTATATCTTTCTTTGATCGAAGCATAAAAAGGGCGATGTCTATCGTAGGAATCTTGTGTCATAAAAAATTTTTCAAGTTAAGTTTGAATTATTTCAAAATATAAATTTTTAAACTAATAATAACATTTTATATTAGATAAATACAAGGTTACTATAGCTTATAGTAGAATGATTAGGCTAATATTATTAGTTTAAATCATTAAAGAGAGGCACTATTTTTTTGCCAAATGAACCAGCTCTTCCTTTTATAAAGAATTTTTACCTTTATAAAAAACGGATAGTTGCCTATAAAGAGAGCTATAAAAACTAATTACAGGAGATAAAGTAGCATGCGTGACTCTCTTTTTTTCTCAGCTACTAAAGCGCTTATGGTCGCGTTCTTTACGATGGTCGGACTATTTTTAGGTGTTTGCGTCATGGTAATGGGCATTGGCACTTTTTCTACTAAAAGCTCATCTGATAGCCGCTTAACTTCAGTTACTACAGAAGAGATTCTGCCTAATGCCGAAGGGAAAAGAAAAGTGCTCGATAAAAGCGCTCCTGTTATTTTGCAAATTAATTTTGATGGAGTCATTGGAGTAGATCGGCTCAAAGCCAGTGAAATTAGGCAACTGCTTGTCGAGTCTAGAGAAGGTACTTTTAAAGATAATCGCGTGAAAGCAATTTTGCTTAATATGAACACTCCGGGCGGCTATGCAACTGACTCTGACGATATTTTCCGCCAAATTTCCACCTATAAAAAACAATATAATGTTCCAGTCTATGCCTATGTAAACGGTCTTTGTGCTTCTGGAGGAGTCTATATTGCAGTGGCAGCCGATAAAATTTTAGCTAGCGATACAAGTTTAATTGGCAGCGTAGGCGTAATTGCCCCCACCTTTATGAACTTTAGTAAGCTGCTTGACAAATTTGGCGTTGATACAATGACAATCTCTGCTGGTAAAGAAAAAGATGCTCTTAATCCGCTTAGGCCCTGGAAAGAAGGAGAAGCTGATAATTACAAGCAAATCATCTCTTATCTTTATAATGATTTTGTCAATGTAGTAGTGAATAACCGCCCCAATATGACAAAAGAAAGGTTGGTAGAAGAATATGGCGCGCGCATCTATCCTGCGCCGTTAGCAAAAGAATATGGTTACATTGATGAAAGTGGTGTCTCTTTAAGAGAGGCAATACAAGCGCTTGTTAGCGCAGCAGGAATTGAAGATGATCACTATCAAGTAATTCAACTAGAAAACAATAACTGGTGGAACTCCCTATTTAAAACAGGCGTTTCTTCTATGTTAAAAGGCGAGGTAAAGCATCGTCTAGCGCTACCTGCTGAAATGGACTTACTCATGCAAAACCGCTACCTTTACCTTTACTCACCAGCTGCTCATTAAAGCAAACCTTAAGCGAAAAAATTTAAGTGATTAGATTTTTTCGCTTTTTTTTTAATAAGCAAGTCACCATTCTCTTTAATTATCTAATTATTTTAATGTCTGTCTAATCTTGCCGCCGCTTAAAAGCTTTAAGCCACATCACTTCAACGAGTATCTTAATGAATAAAATTTTTGTTATCGATGCCTCTGGTTATCTTTACCGCTCCTATTTTGCAATTCGGGAAATGACAAATTCTAAAGGAGAGTCGACAAACGCTCTTTATGGGTTTATCCGCTGTTTG
>CATLPS010000134.1 GCA_950054535.1 uncultured Chlamydiae bacterium
AAAAACATGCAAAAGACAACCTGAAAAGTAGAAGAATTAGTTATTTGGAAAGAAATGCAAGAGGTAGCTTATGCCAAGTACATAAACAAGACATTGAGGAACTTTCATTAGAGGCCCCTTAAAGAGGGGTAGAACAGGCTATAGACCTTTCTATTCGTACAGGGGTGCTACTTGTTGTGGAAGAAAACGGCAAAATTAGAGGGATCAAATCGCAATATAAAGCGTAGTAATGTCTTTATGCGGACTGTTCATTGCCATTTTAACTTTTCCTCATGTAAAACGAGCGGACCGCAATTGATAGAGAAAGGCATCGCACTTGCGCTCAAAGGTAGTTTTGGCAAAGTTAAAGAAGATAGAAAGAGCGAAAGAGATAAAAAATAAGTGATTCATAAAATGCAATATTCAGTAGAAACTATTACTCCATCTTCTCAAAACGAAATGGTTAGTTTTTTAAAAGAGCACGATAACTCTGCTCTTTTTCTTTTGAGCAATTTTGAGAACTATGGAGCGCATCTTACTGATGCTCCTTATTCTGGGAACTTCAAACTGATTCGTTCCAAAGAGCAAGTGGTAGGAGTTTTTTGTCTAATGCGCAATGGTAATTTACTTATTGAAACAGTATTACAAGAGTCTATTTTTGCTCTTGTCTTTGAAGCTTGCCATCAGGAACCTATGCCTTTAAAAGGAGCTATTGGAAACTGGAATTTTTGCAAGCCCTTTTGGGAATATCTCAAAGCTAAAAAAGTTATTCAAAAGGAAGTTTTTATATCCAAGGAAATTCTTTATAGTATTGACTTGTACAAACAAGATTTTTTACCTCAGCCTCATGTAAGACTTTTAACAGAAGCTGATTATATTCAATGGAAACCATTGCGTTTAGATTATCTTGTGGAAGAGGGATTTGTTAATGATTTGACCGAGCAACAGCTCATGGATCAGTTCCTTGCAAAAGCTAAAAAAAAGATCATATGGGGACTGTTTGTAAATAACACACTCGTATCTATTGCGGACTTAAATGCCAAAGCATTAGATTTAGGTCAGGTTGGCGGTGTTTATACCGCACCTATTTTTAGGCAAAAAGGATACTGTAAATTAGTGATGCAGCAACTTTTGCGAGATGCCAAGGAAATGCATAAAATACGCAAAATGATCATCTTTACTAAAGAACACAATTTTCCTGCTCAAAAACTGTACAGTTCTCTTGGGGCTTCACAAGTAGGTTATTTTGCTCTTTTGTTGGGAGATACAGCTGATTAATTTTTAGAAACAATCAAGATTAAAGCGAATTGTTTTTTTGATCTATAAAAAAGGAAAAGCTAGCTGAGCGGCTAATCCACTTTGAAAATGTCATAGCTTGGTGGGCTTCCCTCTCATTTTTCATTGAATAGGCCTCTGAGTTTTCAAAATAAATTGGTTATTTGTTTGCGCAAGATAGCTTTCTCCAGATCTTATTATTATCTTACATGTTTTTATTGATAATAATTTGCTGGAACTACTTTATAATTATAATAAAGGGAATTTATAGAATAGTTTATCTAGTAGTTGCTACATTAAAAGATATAGAAGAGCCTACATAGAATCAAATGAATCAAAAATCAACCAAACCCTTCTATAAATTCCTATAATTTCCTTGCAAATTGAGGTTTCGGATGGTAGCCTGTTTCTTCGTGAATCGAGTCGATTTCAAGATATTATAAACGAAAGGAAACTTTTATGAAAAAAATGATGAGCAGATACTTTATTTTCTTTGCTTTGGCATGCATGCCTCTAGAAGTATCTGCCACTGAACAGGCAGTAAAAGAAGCGCACAAGCCGCCCATTTTAACCACTACGGCAATTATTGAAATTCATGAAGGCGGGCAGTTCAAAGGAATCGTTTTAATCGAACGAGGAAAAGCTCCTTGGGGAAAAGCAATTCCAGGAGGAAAAGTGGAGTATGGTGAAACTGTTGAAAACGCTGTAAGACGAGAAATGAAAGAAGAAGTTAATCTTGATTTAAACGATCTAAAACAATTTCATGTGTACTCTGACCCTACAAGAGATTTTAGACACCATTCAGTGGAAGTTGCTCATGTTGCTAAAGCTTATCAAGGCCCCATAGCTGGCGATGATGCAGCTAAAGCTTTCATTGTAAAGTTAGAAGATATTCCATGGAATGAACTTGCATTTGACCATGCCCAAGTTTTGAAGGACTATATTGAATGGCGAAATGGTAATCGTGCATTAGCCATGCCTAAACCTTAAATTAATACAATATTATTACCAATTGCTTCAATGCTGTCTATTTTTTGTGTTTTTTCTGTAGCTGTGAAAGCTAAAATAACCGAAACTTCATTGATTAAGAACGTTATCATCTCAGATAAGGTGTGACGTTTTCAAAAAAGTATGCAATTCATTTGTCATTGCGACAAATGAATTGCAGTTTCAAAAAAACATTTTTAAAATATGTAAAAAATGCGTAATTCTTCAGAAATTTTGCAAAAAATATCTTGTTTTTTCATTTCCGCATGTATTCTTGGACTTCCGTATATTTTACAGATTTTCTGAGGAATCTCCTTAATTTTTCCTTTAAGTCGCTTATTCTCCAGGCCCCTTACACTTTCTCCTCTTTTCAAAAAATCGTAATACCTTGAGCGAGAAAACAACTAGTACTTCGGTCATCTTCTTAACGCTTCATTTCTTCTCCTATTTTTTCATCAATTCGAACCTCATTCTTTTGGTTTTGAGAAGATGGCCGCTACTTTTTTTAAAATATCTCTCTCCTGTTTGACATTTGCCAGTTCTTTACGAAGGCGGTATAGCTCTTCATCACTTGGTTTTAAAGCTCCTGAACCAGAAAAGCTCTCTAAACCAAGTTCTTTAAATTGTTTTACCCATGCTGCAAGCGTAGTTATGGCAATCCCTAAATCCAAAGCTTGCTTTAATAGTCTTTTGCCACTTTCTCGATATAATTTCACTGCATGCTGCTGAATGTTTATTAAAAAAATTGCCAGAAGACTTAAAAAAAAGCCATCTTTTAGACAGATAAATTCTTAAGTGTATTACGAAGTGATTCCTTGGATTTTAGCATCGTTCTGCCAACAAAGAATCGGCAAAGACGAGCTACATGGAAAGATTTAATAACACCCTTAGACAAAGATGCTTAAGACTTGTGAGAAAAACCCTTTCGTTTTCCAAGAAACTATCGAATCACGTTGGCATGATCAAATATTTTATTTGTGACTACAATCTGCGACGAGCATTACATGTTTAGGACTACCAACAGTTCGATCTGAACCAAATAACCTTAATAGACCTCTTCGGAAACTAGCATCCTGCTAATTCTAAATTATAAATTCCTGCAATAAGGTTAAACCTTAACCC
>CATLPS010000135.1 GCA_950054535.1 uncultured Chlamydiae bacterium
AACGACGTGGAAAAAGCGCGTCAGTTGCTGCTTCATCCAGACTATTGCCAGCGCATTGCAGCAGTAATTATCGAACCTATTGCCGGCAATATGGGAGTGGTGCCAGCCACTGAGTCATTTCTTGATTTTTTGCGAAAGAGCACTGAAAAAATTGGCGCCTTACTTATTTTTGATGAGGTGATGAGCGGATTTCGCGTGGCATTAAAGGGAGCGCAAGGGCATTTTGGAATCAAGCCAGACCTAACCTGTTTTGGTAAAATTATTGGAGGAGGTTTTCCGGCAGCAGCTTTTGGAGGAGCAAAAAGAATCATGTCTCATTTAAGCCCTTTAGGAGCTGTCTATCAAGCAGGAACGCTTTCGGGAAATCCAGTTGCGATGCAAGCAGGGCTGACAAGCTTAGAGCTTTTGCAACTTCCCAATTTTTACGAAGATTTAGAAAAAAAAGTTGCGCTTTTACTAAATCCAATTAAAGAGCTGATCAAAAAAGAAAAAATGAATGTAGCTTTGCAACAAGTAGGTTCTATGTTTACTCTTTTTTTTGGCGTCCCAAGCGTTTGTGATTTAGAAGAGGCCAAGCAAATTGATCAAAAAGCCTTTATTAAGTTTTTTCAAACGCTCTTTGCCCAAGGCATTTATATACCGCCTTCTCCTTATGAAGCCTGGTTTGTTTCTAGCGCACATACAGAAGAGCATCTTATCTACACAAAAGAAAAAATCATGCAATTTTTAAAAAATTACTATTAAAATTCAAAAAAGCGAAAAGCCAAATTTTTTGCAATTTTTCATAAATATAGAAAAAGTTAATTTTATTTAAACTCTTGCATGTATAGATTTTATTTGTTAACATGTTTATCAAATTATTTAGCTTATTGTACAGGGTTAAAAGGAATTTATTTCATATTCGACTTTAAAATGTAAAAATTTTTTTTGAAAGCTCTGATTCACTTAAATAAAGCAGATGATTTTTTAGATATAAAAAGATATGTATGCCTGTGATTATTTATTCGCTGCAGGCTTTATAGATGACAAAAAAGTTAACTAAATAACCTTACAAAGGAATAATGATGAAATTAATGCCAGATTGCGTTCGTAACGCTGCAAGTTCCATTTACCCACATGTAAAAAGTGGTGTAGTACAAACAAAAACAGCTATAGTAGGAGCTGCTAGTAGCACTGCTGCAATTACCAAAGGAGCTGCGATTGCTTATCCTTTGACTACTACAGTATTAGCTAATACAGCATTAGCTGCTATTGCTTTTAAAATTGGTCAATTTGTAGCTGACAAACTTTTTAATAACGCTCAATGGTCAGACACTACTAAAGGTGTGATTAGGCATGCAACAGCTCTTACCTCTGTTGCTCTTGTAAATGGCGTTGCTAACTACGCTCTATTAAGCGCTCTTGGGCTGTCTATCACTACTGTTCCTGTAGCTTTAGCAGTTGCAGGTGGAGCTTTAATGGGAATTACTATTGTTCTTATTCTTAATGAAGCAAGTAAGAAAAACAAAGAAGCAAAACTAACCAATTTAGAAGCAGAGCTTGATCAAAAACGAACAGAGCTTCGCCAGCTTCAGCAAGATAGAGCAGCAGCTCAAGATGTAATCGAAAACTTATTTAGACTTGAGACTACTGAGGTAAATTCAGAAAAAGTCGACGGTGAGGAAACTGAAATAGAAGTTGAAAAAGAGGCAGTTTTATTTGATAAGAATGCTCTTAATGCACCAGCAGCAAACCTTACAGAAGTAAATGATAAAATTGCAAAGCTGAAAAAAGAAATTACTTCTATAGAGGACGAAATAGGAAATCTAGAAGTGAAAGTAAAAGGAAATGAGTCTGGTAGCGATTCTTCTCCAGAGTAAATAAGTCTTGATGATGTTTTATTTTTAAAACTAAAACAAAGATAAAATTTATTCTTTTCTTTTCTCTTTATTAAAGGGACCTTTCAAAAGGTCCCTTTTTTTATGATCTTTTAAAAAATAAACAATTAAGCATAATTAGATAGTTAGACTATTTTTTTATTTTTATTGTAAATTATCTAATAAATTTATTTTCTTAATTAAATTTTAATATTTTTTTATTACACTTATCGATTTAATCTAATTAATAGAGTGTAAAATGAATTTTTCTTCAGTTGCTTCCAATAGTTCTCATTTCTTAAACGCTTGCCCCTCTTCTTTTTCTAGCTCGTGGATTACGAATGGGCTAAAGGTTTTCCCTCTTTCTACTATCATGATAGTGCATCTTAGTGTAATTACTACTCACTTTTATTCTACGCTATTAGTAGCAGAGTTGAGTGATCATGCGTTGCAAAAGGTTTTTGAGCGATTGGATAAAAAATTTTCTTATCAGCAAGAGCTTAAAGCTTTCCTGGTAGTTACTGCTGTCACTATCTGCAATATTGCGATGCATGCTTTTTTCCTTAGTGCAGTTGGTTTGAGTATGACTACTGTACCTCCATTGCTAGCGGCGCCAGTTTTTTTAGATGCGTGCCTGGGTTGTTTCTTGGGCTCAGCAGCTTTTTTTATGAATAAAAGGCGTCAACAATTAATAATTAACTAAAATTTTTATACGAATACTTTTTAAAGGCATAAAATGCAACTTATTCACTCACTTACAACGGCAGCAACAGCAAAGTTGACCACCGTTGCGCAAGCAGCTACTATAGAGGCTGGGCACTCTTTTACTTTCATTACTGCTAGTACTTTAGCCTGTTCTCTTTTATCAGTGGCAGCAGTGCATGGATCGGTCACTATTTTAGCCAGCGCTGTCAGTAACTATGCCACGCAAAAAGTGCTTGATTCATTCTACTTTAGTAGTAATCAAGAAGAAACTATAAAAGCTTTGATTTGTACAGTGACAATTGCTACTGCAAATATTGCCGCTCACTTTTTAGTGCTGGGCGCAGCGGGTTTGAGTATCACAACTGCGCCAGTTAGTTTAGCTGGGCCTATTTACTTAACGGCATGTGCTACAGTTTTAGTAGCTGCGCTAGTATTTGCGATTGGCCGAAATGTTTTAAACGACTACCAAATACAAAAAAATCCTTCAAAAAAGATAGAAGCGATATGCAATAAATTCAAAAAAGATAAAATTGTTCTTTCGCGTCAAATAAAGACAATGAAATCGCAAAGAAAAAAGCTTAAAAAATCTCCTGAAACTAATAGAGAACGTATAAAAACACTTACTCTACAAATAAACTCATTTATCTCAGAACACAATAAAAGATGTCAAGAACTACGAGAAATGCTTCAAAAAGCAAAATTTTCAGATTGCGAGGAAGAACCAGGTATTTAATAGCTGTTGATTTTTAATTTTTTTATAAAAAA
>CATLPS010000136.1 GCA_950054535.1 uncultured Chlamydiae bacterium
GTCTCTATTTTTGGTTTTGTGACTCATTTGGCCGTTACTTTAGTTGTTATTCCTTTTATTGTTTTTTATCTCTTAAAAGATGACAGCAATATTGCACTCGGCTTAACAAAAAATATTCCTAAAAGGCTAAGGCCTGAGTTTAGTAAAATCTTAAGAAATATTGACTCTACCTTATCTGACTATATTAATGGTTTAGTGCTTGTATCAGTAGCGCTAGGGGTATTACTTTTTGTGGGATATGTCATCATTGGGCTAAAATACGCCTTGATTTTATCTGTGATCGCCTTAATTTTTACTACTATTCCTTTTTTAGGGCCCTTTCTTGCTATTGCTCCGGCTCTACTCATTAGCATTTCAGGAGGGCCTGTATTAATGTTAAAGGTAGTGATTGTTTTTTTAATTGTGCAGCAGACAGAGTCTAATATTATCTCCCCACTTATTATTGGGCACCGCCTGCATATCCACCCTCTCACTATTATCTTACTATTAATTGCCGCTGGGTCTTTGTATGGACTCATTGGACTACTTTTTGCTACTCCACTTTACGCTATTGCAAAAATTATTTTAGGCAGCCTTTATAAAATGTATCAAATCCGTTACTCAAAAAATAAATTACGGCTAGAAGCTTTAGAAAACCAAGAGAGCTCTTCTTTACCAGCAAATCACTTTTAAATGGCTAAAAAACTTAAAAGCCTTATTTTTTTTTGATTCATGCTATCTACTCGGCATTGCTTGCAGCTGCATCATCATTTTCTCTTTGAACTCTTGCGGAGATTTAAACTTAGGCATTAACACTTTTTTCACAAAAGTCTCTTTTCCTTTTTGTTTTTCCATTGTTAAAAACATTTTTTCCTGTTTAAGCAAAGTAAAACCATTTAAAGAGGCATAGATACGCAGATGAGTTAAGTGGTAAAGATAGAGCGCTGACTCAGGAGGGGCCCCAAAGCGGTCAATCATTTCTGCCCAAATAATTTCTAGCTCCTCTAACGAAATTGCCTCCCCTAGTCTTTGATAGATCTCCATACGCAAGCTAACTTCAAAAATATACTCCTCACTTAAACGGGCGTCAATTTTCAAATCAATTTTAGGATCGCTTAAAACCGAAGGGACTTGACCTTGTAGCGCTTTAATCGTTCTTTTGAGTAATTTACAATAAAGGTGAAAACCAATTGCCGACACATGTCCTGATTGTTCGATCCCTAAGATATCTCCGGCTCCGCGAATCTCTAAGTCGCGCATTGCCAGTTTCATCCCTGCTCCATATCCAGTAGATTCTGCCAAAGCGCTCAGGCGTTTTCGCGAAAGCTCCGATAAATTATAGAGATTTTTTACCATAAAATAGGCATAAGCGCGTCTATTCCAGCGGCCTACCCTTCCTCGCATTTGGTAAAGAGTGGCTAAGCCAAATCGATCGGCCTGATCGATTAAAATGGTATTGGCATTGGGAATATCTACTCCGTTTTCTATAATTGTTGTAGCGACCAAAATATCGACTACGCCGCTTTTAAACAGGTGAAAAGCAGAGTCGATTTCATGAGCAGACATTTGCCCATGCGCCACGATAAGACGCGCTTGAGGTACAAGCGCTTTTATTCGATCTGCAACTGAGTAAATTGTTTCTACGCGATTATGAATAAAAAAGAGCTGTCCATCGCGATTAAGTTCGCGCAAAATAGCATTTTTGATCACTTGATCACTTGCATCGGTTAACACTGTTTTGATAGGCAAACGATCCTGAGGAGGCGTGTTGATGACAGATAGATCGCGCGCGCCAATTAAAGACATATAAAGTGTTCTAGGAATAGGAGTTGCCGATAGCGTCAGGCAGTTCACTCCCCCTTTCATTTTTTTCAAATGCTCTTTAGCTTTGACGCCAAATCTTTGCTCTTCATCGATGATCACTAGGCCAAGCTCTTTAAAAACTACATCTTGGCTGATCAAACGATGAGTGCCAATCACAATATCAATGGATCCTGTTTCTATTCCCTCTAAAGTTTTTTTCATCTGTTTAGCAGAGCAGAAGCGCGAAAGCTGCCCAACGGTAATGGGAAAGTCTTTCATTCGCTCTACAAAGTTTTCATAGTGCTGCATTGCCAAAATTGTGGTAGGCACTAACACAGCAACCTGTTTGCCTCCATCGACCACTGCTTTAAAAGCTGCTCGCATGGCTACTTCTGTCTTACCATATCCTACATCGCCGCAGACAAGGCGATCCATCACTTGGCTAGACATCATATCCTCTTTAATTGCCTGCACAGCTGCCACTTGGTCTTCTGTTTCAGTAAAGGGAAACTCTTCTTCAAAAACCTTCATGTCTGCGGAGTCAATTGGGTAGCCCTCCTTTTTCTTTATCGATCGTAGAGCGTAAGATTTAAGTAGGTCAGCTGCATACCCCAAAATAGCGCGCTCGGTTTGCTCTTTTGCCTTTTTCCAGCGGCCACTCCCCAAAGTATTTAGTTTTGGCCTCTCCTCTTGACTTCCCACATACTTTGTAATTAGATGCGCCTGGTTCAAAGGTACATACAACTTAGAGTGCTCCGCATACTCTACTACCATAAACTCTACTAAAGTACCTAAATGGTTAGGTTTTTTTTCCAGGCCCAAATAACGACCAATCCCATTGTTAAAATGGACGACCAGATCGCCAGGCGATAGATCAAACGTCTCTACCATAGGAGCGTGAAAATGGCTACGCAGCTTAGGCCGGTGCATTTTATAGCGCTGCGTAAGCTCAGTAGTGGGCAAAAGCAAAAAGTCGCTTTCTTTTAAGGCAAATCCGCAGGAAAGATAGCCAGAATGATAATGCGTATTAATCGGAAGAGTAACCTCAAACTCTGCTATTTTTTTTTGCAAATTTGTCTTTTCTATTTCGCTAGTCGTTAAAAAATGCAAAGAGGTAGACTTTGGAAGCGATGTCAACCTTAAAACTATTTCTTCACTCGAGGGGGTCTCTTCTGGCTCAAACAAAGAGTCGGTGATGGTTTGAAAAGGATGGCGCCAGCGCTGAACGTGCCAGCTGCGCTGAAACATTTCAAACTTCAGCTCTTGAAATAGCGTTGTTTTAGAATAAAACCTTTGTCCTTTAGGTGTTAAGTAGTGAACTTTGCTAAGTTCTTCTACGGCTTTTGAAGACAAAAGTAGTTGTGGATGCTGCTCTAAACGATCTAAAAACTCTTCGATAGAAGAAAAAAAGGGGTGGTTTTGCCCTAAGCTGACAAGAGAAGCATAGCGATTTTCTAAAGCCAGCATATCGTCAAAAATAACAAAG
>CATLPS010000137.1 GCA_950054535.1 uncultured Chlamydiae bacterium
AAATATTTTGGCCCTCGGACTAGATGGCCAGCAGGAAACTGCAAGAAGCTCTCGCCTTCAGGCGAGGGAGTAGTCACTTGAAAAGATAATGATAAATTGCTAAAAACTTCTTTAAATTTTTTTATAAAGGAGTTTTGGTATGTTTCCCTTTTTTGTTCTATTTTTCTGTTTGCAGCTTCATGCTTTAACGGCCCAAGAAAGCTTTCAAGAAGTGAATTCTTTAGCGCAAAAGCAAAAAAGTGAGCAGCCATGTCAATGCAATGGTAGCTGTCCTTGCCCTTGTGACTGCGGCTGTTTGGAATCGGGCGTTTGTCATTGCCCGCAGAAAGAAGAAAGTAGTCCTGCTTCTCTATCTGATGAATAAATATAAAAAGTTTACTTGATAAATATTTTACCAATTTGCTATCCCTAAAGTCTTTTTTGTAAATAACGATCAAACAAGCAGTAAAGCATTTGCATTTTCCCTAAAGAGAAAAAAATATGTCAATCCACACAAAACTATTTTTGTTTACCCTTGGAAGTTTTTTAAGCGTAGCTTTTTTTCCCAAATCCTGGGCGCAAGAAGGTGAGCATAGTTACGCCACTTCTATGATAGAAGTAAATGATAGCCAGGCAATTGATGAAGTAGACCTTTATCGCGCTACTAGGCCCGACGTCTATAAAGATAACTGCTGGTACAGCACAGAGCCGCAAACAGACTGTGAATATGCTCGTAATCATCATCTTTGGGGCATTTTTATGCCAGAAGGGCCTCCTCTTTTTAGGCCGCTTATAGCAGACCCAAGGCAACTGACCTATTCGGTAGGTTGGCGATTTAACGACCGTGTCATTGAGAGAAATGTCATCGATGTCTCTTTTTATGATCGCTTTGCTATTTTCCGTTGGTGTGATCTATGGAAATGGAGAGGGGATTTACAATTAGAGATTGAAGGAGGGCTTTGGGCCATCTTTGATCCCTTACATGACTCTTCTCCTTTAGTAGACGCCGACTATTATGTAGGTTTTCCTCTTTCTTACGCCTTTGACGATTGGGTGATTCGTTTAAGAGGCTATCATATCTCCACGCATATTGGAGATGAATACTTGCTCAACCATCCTCATTTTGATCGCCGCAATCCAAGTATCGAAGCATTTGATCTTTTTGTTTCTAACCAGTTTACCAAAGATATTCGCCTCTATGGGGGAATTGGATTTAACGCGTGCCAAGACGATTCGTTTAGGACGGGTAAAATCTACCTGCAAGCTGGGATGGAGCTGAGATTTTACGAGCTAGGCTATAATGACTACTGTAACCGATTATATGGCGTGCCTATTTTTGGTATGAATTTCTTTTATCAAACGCATTTTAAAAACCACATTAATCAAACCTATATACTTGGTTATGAGTGGGGTAAATTTTCTGGCTTAAGGCATAAACTAAGAGTCTTCTTAGAGTACCACGATGGCTACTCTGTAGATGGTCAGTTTTCTAAACAACCTACGCACTACTTTAGCATCAGAACCTGTTATAGCTATTAAAGAGCTGTTTGTTGCCTTTAAAAAAAACCACTTCTTTTTCAGAAGAAGAGTTTACGCAAAGCTCCCCTGGTCCAAAGGGGAGCTCAACTTCCATCGCTTTACTTGTTTTTATCTCCTTCATTTGCGCTACTCTTTTTTTATATAACTGGGGACTCTCTTATCTAGAGCAGTATCGGACTCAGCATCCTTTTTTAAAAGTCACTAACCGCCAGTTTTCTGTTTTTCTATGGCAGTTTCCTGTTTTTTTAAGAATACATAGCAAGACAAAAACAGGTTACTTATCTGCTTTTGAAGCTGGAGAAGAAAGACTAAGGATTGCAGAAGCAGAAAAAACAGTCTCTGCGCCCCCTGAGCTTCTTTTGCTCTATCACACTTGGCATCGTTTACTGCTAAAAGAATTTACCTCTAGACCTATTCCACCGCCTCTTTTTAAAGAATTTCTCAATCAAGTAGAAATATGGCAGCCTAGTATTTGGTTAGAGGCACCGCTGGAGTATAAGAAGTTAGTCGCTGATCTAGACTATTTACACCGAAAAGATCTCTCTTCTTTAAGTGAAAAAGAGCTTCCATTAATGGTCAAAATTTCTTTTCAAGGATGGCGTAACTATTTTAAAGAGGGGGCTGCCATTAACTTGCTTCGTCCTACAGTAGGCGAAGTGCGTGGTTTTTTAAAAAAGCATGGTAACTATAGCAGAAGCTATTGGAAAAATTTTTCCGTAGTTTTTACAAAAGAGGTAGCGGGAAAAAATTATCTGATTGATTTATCCAAAGATAAAGAAGAAAAAGAGCTGGCAACTAATCAGCTCTCTTCTTTTTTAAAAGTTGCGTTATTTAACGCGCAACAAGCAAGCCTTGAGCAATGACTGTTGCTACTTTTTTTTACTAAAAAAGAAAAAACCCTCTTCATACACTGGTCCATTTTTGCCTATGGGAAGCTTTCCTTGAAAAAAGTCTTGGTAAATGGAAAGTCCTTGCTTGGCGGTCTGGATACAGTAAAAGCAGTTACTAACCCATTCAGAGCCTACAATGGTACCTCCATTTAAATTGCACTTAAAACGGCTTGTAATTTTTTGCCGCCAATACTCTACTTCCCCAAATAGTAACACAGGGGTTGCTCCAGCTGCGCCTACTTTTCGCCGCACCTCTTCTAATGTATACTCAAAATCGGTGCCAATTCCGCCGGCTAAGAAAATAGGAAAATCTAGATCAAAATCAGCTTGGCGCTCTACGAGCTTATCAATGCGATAGGTCATTTTTGCGTCAATATAGCTATTTTGTAGCTGCTCATTTACAATCGTCTGATCTTTTTGTCTAAAATCAACAATATTTGCGCAAGATAAAATACTTAAGTTTTTTGCTACGCGGTTGCCAATTTCCATTACTCCAGGGCCGCCGCCTGTTAAAAGCGCTAATGGAGTTTTGGCATTTAAAAGGGGATGAGAGCTATGAAGTTGTATATCGAGTAGCCCTTGCATGAGAGCAAAAAGCTCCTCTTCAAAATTTCCTGCAACTAAATTAGAGCCATATACACCAAAAACTGTAGAACTCAAAATCAAGAAAAAAGGTCTGGTTTGAATCGCCACCCATCGTCATGCCGCCCGAGTCGCCACCCATATCCATGCCACCCATCAGGGATCGTATACCCAGATGTCCATGCCGCTCTCAGTCATCTGCATTGCAACAAAATTGGATTATGGCTAGCACAGATCGACCATCATAGACCCAATGTAGTTTTCGGGA
>CATLPS010000138.1 GCA_950054535.1 uncultured Chlamydiae bacterium
AAGCTGCTCATCGGCTTATCTTAACAGGAACGCCTATTGAAAACTCATTAGATGAGCTTTGGAGTTTGTTTGACTTTTTAATGCCTGGCCTCTTGAGCTCTTATGATCGTTTTGTAGAAAAATATTTAAAATCTTCACCATCTTCTTCAATGGGAAAAAATTTAGACTTACTAAAACAAAAGGTATCTCCTTTTATTTTACGCCGCATGAAAAAAGATGTGTTAGAAGATCTGCCACCTATTTCTCATATTACCTATCATTGTCATTTATCTGAGATTCAGCAAGAGCTTTATCGTTCTTATGCTGCTTCTGCTAGAGAAGAGCTTTCTCAGCTCGTTAAAAAAGAAGGTTTTGACCGAGTGCAAATTCATGTATTAGCTACACTTACTCGTTTGAAACAAATTTGTTGTCATCCAGCAATTTTTGCAAAAGATCGTGCAGAAAGCGGCGACTCTGCAAAATATGAAATGCTAATGGAACTTTTGCAGACACTCAGACAAGGAAGGCATAAGACAGTTATTTTTAGCCAATACACAAGAATGCTTAATATCATTCGAGAGGACTTACAAAAACAAGGAATTAGGTTTGAATATTTAGATGGATCGAGTAAGAACCGCTTAAGTATTGTAAAAAAATTTAATGAAGATGCCACAATTCCTATCTTTTTGGTTTCCCTTAAGGCGGGGGGGTCAGGGCTAAATCTAGTCGGAGCAGATATCGTGATTCATTACGATTCGTGGTGGAATCCAGCCGTAGAAAACCAAGCTACAGACCGGGTGCATCGTATTGGCCAAAAAAACAAGGTGATTTCTTATAAACTAATTACCCAAAAAACAATTGAAGAAAAGATTTTAGAGCTACACAATCGTAAGCAAGGTTTAGTAAAAGACGTTGTAAGCGGAGATGAAGATGTTATTTCTAAATTAACATGGGAAGAGGTCTTAGAGCTATTACAAACTTAAGAAAAGCGTTAACTTCAAAACGAAATCACAATCAAAGACCATCAAGTCAGGAAAATAGATGAGCAAAAAACCGCAACTAAACTTTAAAAATCTAATCCTAGATTTTTATAGAAAGGCATTTGGCCAAATTAATCGCTTTAAAGGAGTCTTTTCAAATGATATCGGCATCGACTTAGGAACTGCTAATACTTTAGTTTTTGTGCGTGGTAAAGGAATTGTTTTATCAGAGCCGTCAGTAGTAGCGGTAGACTCTTCTACTAATGAAGTTCTAGCGGTAGGTCATAGGGCAAAAGCGATGCTAGGAAAAACACCGCGAAAAATTCATGCGGTGCGGCCTATGAAAGATGGGGTAATTGCAGACTTTGAAATTGCTGAAGGAATGTTAAAAGCATTAATTAAACGCGTTACTCCTTCGAGAAGTTTATTTCGTCCTAAAATTTTAATTGCTGTTCCTTCGGGAATTACAGGAGTAGAAAAACGAGCGGTTGAAGATTCTGCGCTACATGCAGGGGCACAAGAAGTTTTTTTAATTGAAGAGCCTATGGCTGCAGCAATTGGTGTCGACCTTCCTGTACATGAAGCTTGTGCTAGTATGATCATTGATATTGGAGGAGGAACTACTGAAATTGCTATTTTATCTTTAGGAGGGATTGTCGAATCGCGCTCTTTGAGAATAGCCGGCGATGAGTTTGATGAATGTATTATTAACTATATGCGTCGTACTTATAACTTAATGATTGGGCCCCGTACAGCAGAAGAGATAAAAATTACAATTGGATCGGCCTATTCATTAGGCGGAAATGAATTAGAAATGGAGGTAAGAGGGCGAGATCAAGTAGCGGGCCTACCAATTACCAAGCGTATTAACTCTGTAGAGATTCGTGAATGCCTTGCCGAGCCTATTCAGCAAATTATTGAAACAGTAAAACTTACTTTAGAGAAATGTCCTCCTGAATTAGCTGCAGATTTAGTAGAAAGAGGAATGGTACTGGCTGGAGGAGGCGCGCTAATCAAAGGGCTAGATAAAGCACTAATTAAAGAGACGGGACTACCTGTGATTATTGCATCTAATCCATTATTAGCAGTTTGTTTAGGAACAGGAAAAGCGCTAGAGCATTTGGATAAATTGAAAAAAAATCGTGTGCTTTAAGCTTTAACATAAGTCAGGGGGATTAAAGAATGTATAGTGAAGAGGCCAAAAATTGGATCAAAGCAATTGCAACACTATGTCAACCTGATCATATTCACTATTGTGATGGTTCGCTAGAAGAGTATGACTTTCTTTGTAAGCAAATGGTTTTAAAAGGGACAATGGTCTCTTTAAATCCGCAGCTGCGCCCCAATAGTTACCTATGCCGTTCCGATCCTGCTGATACAGCTCGCGTGGAAAATCGAACTTTTATTTGCTCAAAAAGTCAAGTAGAGGCAGGTCCAACGAATAATTGGTGTGATCCAGAAAAAATGAAGGCAATACTTCAAAAGCTATTTAAAGGCTGCATGAAAGGAAGAACTCTTTATGTAGTTCCTTTTTGCATGGGCCCTCTTTCTTCCCCTTTTTCTAAATTAGGTATTCAGTTAACAGATTCTCCTTATGCCGTTTGCAATATGCGTATCATGACAACAATGGGAAAAGCGGTAGGAGACCGATTAAAAAAAGAGCCGTTTGTACCAGGAGTACATTCTGTGGGTGCTCCTTTAGCTCCTGGTCAAAAAGACTCTGCTTGGCCTTGTAATAGTCAAGAAAAATATATTGTTCATTTCCCTGAAGATCAAGAAATTTGGTCTTATGGAAGCGGGTATGGTGGAAATGCTCTCTTAGGTAAAAAATGTCTTTCCTTACGCATTGCATCAGCGCTTGCTAAAAAAGAGGGCTGGTTTGCAGAACATATGCTTATCTTAGGAGTGACAAATCCTGAAGGAGAAAAAAAATATTTTGCTGCAGCTTTCCCAAGCGCTTGCGGAAAAACTAACTTAGCAATGGTGCAATCTGCTTTACCGGGATGGAAAGTAGAAACAGTCGGAGACGATATCGCCTGGATGCGATTTGGAGAAGATGGTAAACTTTATGCTATTAACCCAGAGGCTGGATTTTTTGGAGTAGCTCCAGGAACTTCTTTTTCTTCTAATCCAAATGCAATGCGTTCTTTAAGCAAAAACGGAATTTTTACTAATGTAGCACTTACTGATGAAGGGGATATTTGGTGGGAAGGGATGACCAAAGAGGTGCCCCAACATCTTATCAATTGGCTAGGCCATGATTGGACACCAGCCTGTAAAGAACGCG
>CATLPS010000139.1 GCA_950054535.1 uncultured Chlamydiae bacterium
ATGATGATAAGTTTTGAAAGCATTTTTTCTTAAAGTTTGATCTTGATCGCGCAGGTAAAGCCCATAAGTGCCATGAGAAAGAGGACGTTTTTGACCTGTACTATCTTCCACCATAGGAAATTTAAAATCAGCATCGCTAAGAGAATTGAATGTTTTGTAAGGCGTTTGTAGCGCCTGCGCTGCTAAAGCGATAAGCTCTTCTCCTGCCTCTGTTAAAGTGTGCTTTTTTAGTCTTATGATTTTTTCTAGATAAAATTGGTAAGTTGCAAGAGCGGGATCTTGTAAATAGCGCTGCGCTGTTTCGGTTGGTAAAGCTAAAATTTCTGGTTCAATCCAAGAAGTTTCTTTGGAAAATTGATGTAAGATAGAGGTGATTTGCTCGTATGCTTTTTTGTAGGCCGGGTCGGTAATTTCTTCGTCGTGTTTGAGATGCGCGTAGGTATAGAGCTTAAGAAGCTTTTGCTCAATAGACATAGTAAGTTCAAAAAGTTTTTTTAGTTGATCCGCGCCCTCTTTTATTAATCCTTTAAAAGCAAGAATTTCAGGCCAAAGCACACCCTCAGTTAAAGAGGGAGTTAAAGTATCAAAGGACTGCTGCCACTTTTCTATGTTTTCATAAAGAGCTTCTGTATTCCAACACTCTTTTGCGTCAAGTTGTGCTCGTTTTTTTATCATTCTTTTTCCTCTCTATTTAATGGAAGTACCTTTTGAAAAGTATTACTTTACATAAATTTCTATTAACTATTAAGAAAAAGTTTGCGCTTAAATAGCTAATCAGTTTATGAGTTCAAAAGAAGAAAAAATTTGAAAAACTTGGTTCAAAAGATATTTAAATTCATGGACTATAAAAAAAAAATTAAAGGAAAGTTTATTGTTAGTAATGATCGAGGTTTACACACTAGGCCTTCGACAGAGCTAGTAAAATGCGCTAGTTCCTTTAAAGCGCAGGTATGTTTGACTTATCAAAAACATGCAGTCAATGCAAAGTCTCTTTTAGGCGTTTTAATGCTAGCGGCTAGCAGAGGCGCTCGCGTAGCGGTAGAGGCAGAAGGAGAAGATGCAGAAGAGGCTGTAGCCTCCATTTTAACTCTCGCGAAAAATAACTTTTACATTCACTATTAGCGCTAGTGATGGTTGGTCCTTAAAAGACCCTTTATGTAGTTATAGAAATAGGGAAAGGGCTCATTCTTTAATTTCTATGGTTTTTTCTAAGACTTCACTTGTGCAATAGACAGGGGCGTTATTCATAATTGCGAGAATGAGGCAATCACTTGGCCTAGCATCAATTTCTAAAATATGTCGCAGCTCATTTTTATTAGTTTCTAAAAAGAGGCGCGCAAAGTAGACGGTATCTTGTACATCATTAATGATAACCTGTTTTACTTGCATCTCTGCCCCTTGAAAAATTCTATCAATCAGATCATGGCAAGAAGGACGAAGTTTTTCTGTTTCCGTTAAAAGGGTTTGTAGCGCTCTGCCGATAGACGGATCCATATAGATGGCAAATCGTTTTTCTTTTCCAGTAAGAACAATAACGGTATAAGCCCTCGTTTGCATGACTTGATCAAAGGAGAGTTGAATCAGTTCAGATGTCATAAAATGATTGTCTTGTTAAGGGTTAATTGTTACTTTCCCATCGCTATGGCCGATGACTACTCTTCCAGCTACGTTAATAAATAACCCTGTCTCTAACACTCCACTGATGCTTTTCAAACGGTTATTTTCCATTTCCGGGTCTAAAATAGGACAAGAATAATCAATATCTACAATGAGATTATGATTATCTGTAACGTAGAGATTTTTCAAAGAGTCCAGCCTTAAAGTTGCTAGGTAGCCTTTTGCTTTTAGTTTAGAGAGGGTAGTGGAGTAAGCAAATGCAGAAATTTCTACTGGCAAAGGGAAATTACCTAATTTTGCTACTTGTTTGCTTTCATCGATGATCACAATCATTTCATGACTGGAAGTAGCCAAGATTTTTTCTCGCAGTAAAGCGCCGCCGCCGCCTTTTACCATATTTTTATGGTCATCGATTTCATCTGCTCCATCAACTGTAAGGTCTAACCAAGTAACTGCGCTGGCGTCTAGTAATTCAATACCACACTTTTGGGCAAGTTTCATCGATTTTTCAGAAGTAGCGACCGCTTTTACTTTTAAGCCTTGCTGACATCTTTTTGATAGGGCCTCGATAAAACAGGTTGCAGTAGAGCCCGTTCCTAAACCGATCACCATTTCATTTTGTACTAGCTCTGCAGCAGCATATCCTGCGTTTTTTTTGGCAAGTAACTTTTGATTTGATGTAAGCGGTTGTTTTATCATCGTTAAAAAAAGATAGAGTTAAAAAAAGGGGTAATTTTCGCTTTTTTAAAAGCGCTCTTTTCTCTATCTATATATGTTAATAAGTCAATTGCATGCAAAGAGTATTGCAAATTTTATTAAAACTTTACGAAAAACCGGAAGAAAAATGGAAAAAAGGACGCTAAAACTACAAGAGCTATCTGAAATTTTAGAAGAAATACTACCTTCCAAAGGAGTCAGTGACTACTGCCCTAATGGGCTGCAGGTAGAAGGTAAAGGGCAAGTATCTGCGGTAGCCACTGCCGTTTCTGCCAATTTAGAAACAATAGAAAAAGCAATAGAAAAAGGCGTCGATGCACTCATTGTACATCATGGACTTTTTTGGAAACAGGATAAACAAGAAATTACTGGCTCATTAAAGAAAAAAATAGAAAGATTACTTTTTCATCAAATTTCTCTTTTTGCCTATCATCTTCCCTTAGATAGCCACCGCGTTATTGGAAATAATTGGAGGGCAGCCTCTGATTTAGGATGGCAAGAGCTGGAACCATTTGGGTTTTTTAATGGCGTAGCGGTTGGGGTAAAGGGGAGAATTAAAGCCACAAAACGCAGTGATGTGCAAAATCAGTTGCAGACTTATTATTGCCAGCAAGCTCACTGCGCGCTTGGAGGAAAAAAAGAGATTGAAACTTTAGCTTTGATTTCTGGGGGAGCTTATAAAAGTTTAGCAGAAGCAGCTAAAGAGGGAATAGACTGTTTCATTACGGGAAATTTTGATGAACCAGTTTGGCACCAAGCGTTTGAAGAAAAAATAAACTTTTTTTTGAAGAAAAAATGTGCATTTTTTTGAAGAAAAAATTATATTTTTTTATGCAACTTAGAAAAATGATTTGTTTTTTTGAAGAAAAAAATCGCATTTTTGTCGTGTCTTTTAGTTGCGTACCCTG
>CATLPS010000140.1 GCA_950054535.1 uncultured Chlamydiae bacterium
ACTGCACCTTGAAGGGGTCATGACGCATTTAGCTTGCGCTGATGATCCTAAAGAAGATGCATTTACTTTTAAACAAGTAGAAAAATTTGACCAAGTTTTAGATGAGCTCAAAGAACATGGCATTGAACCGAAATGGATTCATGCCGCAAACTCAAGCGCTACTTTGCGTTTTAAACTGGCTCGTTGTAACATGGTGCGAGTAGGGCTAGCCACTTATGGACTCTCTCTTTCCCCAGCGGTAAAAGAGAGCCTTGATTTGCGCTTGGCTTTATCTTTAACTTCGCGTATCGTAGCTATTAATCATTGTAAAAAAGGCGAGACAGTTAGCTATGGTAAGTCTTATACAGTAACAGAAGAAAATCAAAAAATCGCTGTATTACCTATTGGATATTTTGACGGCCTTCATCGTAGCTATAGTGGCAAGTCTCACGTCATCATTCGCGGTCAAGCCGCTCCTATGGTAGGAAATATTTGCATGGATTACATGATGGTAGATGTTACCCATATTGAAGGCGCCTCCGTAGGAGATCGAGCATTAATTTTTGGCCAAGATGGATTTGGCCATTACTTATCTCCCGAGGAGCTGGCTTTAAAAGGAGACTCGATTATTCATGAACTCATTACCTGTCTTGGCCCACGCATTCAACGCATTTTTGTCGACGAAGAAACATTTCAAATCCATTAACTACAAAGCTTAAGATCATGAACTCCTCTCATCAGCAATATCAACAACTTAGCGAACTCTCTAGGCGCTGCGCAATTTTAAAAGGGGTGAGCTCCTTATTAGACTGGGATCAAGAAACCTACATGCCGCCTAATGCCTCTGCTAACCGCGCTGAACAACTTAAGGTAATGGCAGGAGTGATTCACCGTGAGCAGACCAGCCCAAAGTTTAAAGAATCTTTAGCTTCTTTGATTGACCTGCAATCAGGCACCATTTTTGCTAAAAATTTAAGTGATGAGCAAAAAGCTGCTTTAAGAGAGTGGCGCAAAGACTACTTGCAATTAACCGCTCTTCCCTCTTCCTTTGTGGAAGAGTTGGCTGAACTTCAGTCGCAATCCATTCATGCCTGGCGCTATGCAAAAAAAGAGAGTGCTTTTCATCAGTTTGCCCCTTTTCTCGATCGTTTAGTACAAATGAATAGGCGCAAAGCAGATCTTTTAGGGTATGAAGATCACCCCTACGATGCTTTATTAAATGAATACGAACCAGACATGACCACTAGGCAGGTAACGAAGTTATTTCATCAAATTCAAAGCCCTTTAACTACCCTTCTAAACAAAATTTGTCAACAGCCGGTAGAAGATCAGTTTCTTTTTGGAAAGTGGGATCATGCCAAACAGATGGAATTTGCTCATCTACTTTTAGACGCAATGGGATATGACAAAAACCACGGGCGGCTTGACTTAACTTCGCACCCTTTCTCTTCTTCTTCTCACCCTACCGATAGCCGCATTACCAGTCGCATTCACCCCAGCTCATTGATGAGCCATATTTTAGCGGTGCTACATGAAGGTGGTCACTCTCTATATGAAATGGGACTGCCTGTAGACCTTTTTGGCACGCCTCTTTGTGAAGCGCGCTCTTTGGGAATACATGAAAGCCAGTCGCGTTGGTGGGAAACACGTATTGGTCTTAGCCAACCTTTTTGGAGCCACTTTTTTCCTATTTTACAAAGTACTTTTCCAGGGCAGTTAAGCTCTATTGACCTGCCTGCCTTCTATCGGGCCATTAACCGGGTCAAACCCTCTTTGATTCGCATTGAAGCAGATGAGGTAACCTATCCTTTACATGTAGTGCTCCGTTTTGAGCTGGAAAAAGCATTGATTGAAGGCTCTTTAACTGTTAGAGAGCTTCCCGAGGCCTGGAATGCCAAAATGGAAGCTTATCTAGCTATTAAGCCCCAAAACATAGCTACGGGCTGTTTACAAGATATTCACTGGGCCATGGGCGCCTTTGGTTATTTTCCTACCTATGCCCTTGGGAATCTCTATGCCGCTCACCTCTTTGAAGCTTTTGAAAAACAAGAGCCCTCATGGCAAGCAAGGGTAGCAAAAGGAGAGCTTGCATTCATCAAAAAATGGCTGCAAGAAAAGATTTATCAGCATGGGCGCAGGTTTGAGACGCTAGAGCTTTTAAAGCTGGCAACTGGTAAAGAGTTTAGTGAAAAAGCGTACCTAGACTATATTCAGCAAAAATATAGCCACATCTACTCTCTTTAAATTATTTAGCAAAGAAGCTACCTTGGTTACTTCTTTGCGCCTATAAAACCCTTGTCTTTATTTTAAAATTTGAAACAGACGCAAAATAACATTTACTATTTTTTTTGCTAAATGTCTAAATCTTGATCAAGCAACATTCCAAAACCTATAACCCTTCATCATCTCCCCAGTATATCCTAATACTGGAACAGGAATAGCAAACATAACAAAAGCGCCACCTAATATTAAACTTACGCTGACAACAAACTTTAATGGAAGTTCTTGTTTTTCAACCTGTCCTATTTGGTTTTTGGATGCATCAAAAATTAAGTTTTCATTATTTTCAAATAAGTATTTGCTCTATTTAAAAAATAGGCTTCTATACCACATAGAACGAATCTGTTTTTTCTTATTTTTCTTTTTAACCAATTCCTTAAATTTTTCAAAAACTTCCCTTTTGAATTTTAATACCTTCTTTTTAGATTAGCTTCCATTTTGTTAATCTCTTTACTGAGGGGCTTTGTTGCATAATAGCCCTGTGAGATCAACGCTATGATAGCTATCAAGTTAGCTTTTTAAAGAGCAGCTAAAATTTACAAAGAATAAAAAAGAAAAGGTAGTTAGTACCTTTTCTTTTAGCTAAGATTTATAGGTTAATTTAAAGTAATTGTTTGGGCAAGTTCAATTCCATTAAGAGTAATGGCGATCTCTGTAGCGCTTTTCTTTTTAATAAAATTAGCCTGCGCTAGTAAAACACAAATTGTGTCTACTGCTTTTTTTTGCAAACCCACCATTTGCCCAATTGTATAACGATCAAGAGGATCATCAATGCTGGGCAGCTTTTTAGCTTCTTCATAGAGCTTTACAATAAAGCTTTCATCTTTTGTACGTGCTTTGGTTGCCATTTTTTCCTCTTATTTTTTCTTTAAGCGCGCCCCTTGAGGCCGATCTTCTATAAAAAAGCCTTGGCTTTCGATCAACTCTCTTAACTGATCAGCTAATTGCCACT
>CATLPS010000141.1 GCA_950054535.1 uncultured Chlamydiae bacterium
CTAACTGTCCATCTAATTCCTGTTTTTCTTCTTTTTGCGGGGATAAGGAAGCTTTAGAAGGCTTTTTTTCTACTTTTAAAGAAAACAGCGGCTTTTTTTTTTTTTTTTTTTGCTGCTCTGTTAGTTTTTTGGCATAAATACGGTCAAGCCACTTTTCAAAAGCAGTTACGCTCTCTATTTTTACAAAGCTGGGGCGCAAAAGAGCGGCTAATTTTTTATCGTTTGTAACTACCGTAACTTGATGCGGATTTTTAATCTTTAAAATATGGTTAATAAGGTAGGTGTCGGCGCTTTCTTGATAAGCGGTATAGATAATTTCTAATGCTTTATAATGAGAGCGGCTCTCTTCTCCCAATTGGTAGGCCGCGTCAAAAACAATGCAAAGGTCCATATTTAATAGAGCAGCTTTTTCATTAAGTTGGTCAAGGAGTAGACCACGGTTTAACTTTAGTTGCTGCAAAGAAGGGTCATGATAAAAAAGCAAGTTGTAGCCATCGATATAATAGCGCACCTTTATTCTCTTAAGCTTTCCAAAAAGGGAATAAGCTTTTCTACGGCTTTTGCCCGGTGGGAAACCCTTTTTTTCACAGAAGGGTCCAGTTCGCCAAAAGTTTTGCCATATTCATTTTTAATGAATAAAGGATCATAGCCAAAGCCGTGATTTCCTTTGGCAGCAAGTGCAATTTCGCCGGCGCAGCAGGCCTCTACACATTTTTTTACTTCTGTGGGGCTGCAAATCACCAAACAGCACTCATAATAGGCTACTCTTTGTTCAGAGGTGGGATAAGGAAGCAGTTCTGTCAGAAGTTGATTGCAGTTTTCTTGATCAGTAGCGTCGATGCCACTATAACGAGCAGAATAAACGCCTGGTCGATTCTCTAAAATAGGCACGCTAAGACCGGAATCATCAGCTAACGTCCAAACATTTAAAGCATTTGCTGCATGTTGCGCTTTTAAAACAGCATTTTCTTTAAAAGTTACTCCCGTCTCTTCTGGCGGGAGATAACTTGGAAAATCATTTAGTGACATTAGCTCAATAAAATCTAAAGCCTTAAATAGCTCTTTAAATTCTTTTACTTTACCAAAATTATGGCTGGCAAGGAGAAGTTTCATAAAATGCCTATTGAAGAAAACTGGTAATTTCCATCACTTTAAAAGACTCCTCTTTAAAATTAAAGCTCTCTCCTTTGCGTTTGCCTATCATTGCTTGCGCAAATTTGGAGTTATAAGAAAGAGTATTGGCATCTGGATCGGCATCCCAAGGCCCCAAAATGGTAAATTGTGTAGTTTTTCCATTCTGATCAGTGACTTGTATTACTGTTCCGATGCTAACTTCTTGGTGGCTTATATCATCTGGAGTGATTACACGGGCTTTATTTAGTTGCTCAGAAAGAGTTTTCAATTCGGATTGCAAACGAGCACGTTTTTCTTGCGCAAACTTAAATTCAGAGTTTTCTCTTAAGTCTCCTAGCGCTCTAGCAGCTTCTATTTCGCGCGCATTTTCAATTACTTCTACGGTACCAATTTGTTTAATGCGATCTTGAATTTTTAAATAACCCTGTTCAGTAGTCCAAATTACCTCTTCGGCCTCGGCTTCCTCTTCTTTTCTTTTGAGATTTCCTAAAGAAGGGTGTACCACTTCCACTAAAGAGCGCAATACTTTTAGGTCATGATTAGTAAAAATTTGGCACTTAGAAATGAGTAAAAGAATTTCACTTGCATAACTCAAAGAAGTATTGGCAATCATTTGTCGTACTAGCGCATAACGTCTTTCGGTAAGGAGATTGTACATTTTTTTACTCAGGTCGCGAAACTCAGGCGCTCCTTCAATAGCGTGCATTAAAACAAAGTAGCTTTCAAAAAAGCGTTCTTTACCTTCTTTATCTTGAAAAGGAATTTTTTCTTTACTACTGATTATCTTTTGAAAATACCAGACAAATAGCTCAGGAGCAATTTTAGGATTTTGTAAAAGTTCTTCTAGTTTGTTTTTCAAAGCAGAGAGATGGTCTGATTTAAGTTCTTTAAGAAGGTAGTCTTTGAGCTGCGTTTGCGGAAGTAGCGTAAGAAGGTCTAAAAAAAGAGCTGGCCAGTCTGAGCGGTGATTTTTAATCGCAATGAGCGCTCTTTTTTTAAAAGCAATGATGTCAATTTTTTGTACCAAATTTTCTAAAAAGGGGTGGCTGCTAACTATCTCGGTAACAGCCTCTTTGGAAGAAGCCAAACCAAAAAACTGTTCTAGTAAAAGATGAATTTGCAGACTTTCTTCCTCTTTTAAAGCGCTACTTTCCAGTAAAGCAGTGAGACGATCTTGCAATGTTTTTTTAACAGAACTCTCTTTTAAAGCAGCAGGTTTATCACGGACAAAATTGTAAGTGGCTTGAATGACTTCGCTAATATTTCCTCTTTCTTTTGTAACGGCTTTGATCTGCTCTTGGGTAGAAAGCTCTGCTTTTCTAAGGTAAAAAGGATCTTTAATGGTTTCGGGCGTTTCAATCATAGGATGTTTTTTGATTTTAGCACGCGCACCTTGCCACCATTTCGTCCAGTCTTTTTCGGCAATGACAAGTTCGCATAGCTCTTCTTTCATTTCTGCCGCGCTTTTAGGCCCCATGTCATGTAAAAACATTTTAATCAATCCTACGGGATCGGCGCGCCCCTCTTTTTCCAATAGGTCAGGATCGGCAAAGCGCCGCGCTAAAAAGTGACTATCTTCTAAGGGAACAAGTGTTTTAAAAGCATTGGCAAAAGAAAGGTCTTTTCTGCCAGAAACATTTTCAAATTCTATTACTAAGTGTTCTCGGATCAAAGAAGCATCTATGATTTCGCCTGTTCCCCAGCCAGCAGTATGAAATACCATACTACCTTTGCGCATATGGGCTAATAGATCATACTTAGAAAGTGCTCCTTTAAAATTTTCTGGATTTCTTAGGCCCGCTAAACGAATGCGTTCATTGAATTTAGGATCGTCCTGATAACGCTCTTGTAGAGTTTCCATGACTAGCTGAACTAAGGCATCACTATTTGTAGTCTGTAAATCAATCAACAAACGCAAGATTTCATAAGACTCTTTTTTATCTTGAATCGTGCGCCAAAGAGGAAGAGCTGTTTCGACAATCTTTCCAAATTGCTTAGCGATTTCAGATGCTTTAATTGCTAAAAGGAGTTGACTT
>CATLPS010000142.1 GCA_950054535.1 uncultured Chlamydiae bacterium
TCTCGCAAATTTTATATGTTTGTGTAGAGTGTGGTTTTCTTATCGCAAGCGATTATTAGTAACCTCGTATTTACAATATTCATTCTTTTATGTATAAGTTTATGTTTCACGTATTTAATATGTTTGCGCAGAGTGTGGTTCTCTTATCGCTTGCGTATTTTAATCCTTTTATAAAAAAAATATTTTAATAATATAAAAATCATTTCTAGATCATTTTTTTTTATTTTATAAGATTTGAAATTTTAATTGGAATTTTAAAAAATTAAATAAATTTTCTTTTCTTGTTTTTCATTAAAGGCTAGCTCAAAAAGCGCTTTTGCTTCTTCAAAGATGGTATTTTTCCCTCCGTAGCCTAGCAACACCACCACTAAAGTGCGTCCTTGCAATGTAGCTGCGCCTACAAATGTTTTTTTTGCTTTAGAATGATAGCCTGTTTTTACTCCAATGGCTGGAGCATAACGAAGAGGACCGTTGCGAAGCAAACGGTTGGTCTGAGCAAAAGTATCAGGCGCTTGTAAATTGGTTTGAGGCCGGCGAAAAGAGCTCTGTTTTACCATTTCACAAAACTTTGGGTTCTTTAAAGCAATCATACTCATTTTAGCAAGGTCTTTTGCAGTGGTTTGATGCTGAGGATGATGCAGGCCATGGGGATTGCAGTAGTGAGTATTTTGACAACCAAGCTCTTTTAAAAAAGCATTGAGATTGGTCATAAAGAGAGGAATTGTCTCTGCTAGCCCTTGAGCAATTACGTTGGCTGCGTCATTACCAGAGGCGATCAACATTCCTTGCAGTAGCGAGTCATAGCTCATCTCTTCCCCTAACTTTAAGCGAATATGCGTTCCATCTGGCTCTAACCAATAGGGTGGAATTTGATAGTCCTTACTTTTCTTATAGCTGTCTGTTACTACCTTCAGCGACTCTTTATTGGCGGTTACCATTTTTTGCGTCTCTCCTTTTAACAGGTGAAGCGCATAAAGAGCGGTAGCAATTTTTGTGGTGCTGGCCGGGTAAAGAGGACGCAGGCTATTTTTTTCAAATAAAACCGCTCCCGATTCGGCATTGATTAAAATAGCAGCTTCTCCTTTGATTGCAAAATCAAGGGGTCTGCTAAAAAGAGGGAAGCCAAAACAGGAGATGCTTAGAGAAAAGAGCAATAAAAAAGCGGAGGGAGTAAAAAAAGAAAACATAAATCGTTAATTTTTAAGTTGGTGGATAATGGTTAACAATTTTAGTTCAAACGGATCAAGAAGTATACTTTTTTTCTTTTGATCCTCTTTCTTTCTTTTTTGGCTAAATTATTGTTGACGAAAAAGCTAGTTTTACCATAATAATTAGATTCAAGCTTCATGGCGATCGTAGCTCAGTTGGTTAGAGCGTTGGTTTGTGGTACCAAAAGTCGCGGGTTCGAGCCCCGTCGATCGCCCATCTTAAATCTTCCTTATTTTTTCCTATTTGCATTAACATTTCTAAATTTTTGCTAGAGATTACCTTTTGTGACTCTATTTAAAGCTTTTTTATTTGGCCTCATTCAAGGAATTACCGAGTTTTTACCTGTTAGCTCCTCTGGTCACTTGAAACTTATTCACTATTTTTTACAAGACGAACAATTTCGTAGCTGCCTTTTTTTTGACTTAGTCTGTCACCTAGGAACGCTGCTTGCCATCCTTTTGACCTATTTTCCAATCATTAGACAAAGTTTTACCTATCGCAGCACTTTAACTTGGCAACTTTTCCTGGCAACCCTGCCCCTTTTTCCGTTAGTTTTCTTGCTCAAACCTATTAAAATGCTCTTTGATTTACCTCAGCTACTCGGCCCCTCTTTTATGATCACTGCTCTTTTTCTTTTTGCGGGGCAATGGATCTGCTTTTCTCTTCCTTTTTCTCAAAAATTTAGACGATGGTTAGAGCCTTTGATCATCGGAATCTTTCAAGCTTTTGCGTTATTTCCTGGTATCTCCCGCAGCGGATCGACTATTTCTGCCGCTAAAGTTTTAGGCTGGAGTTCGCTACCAGCGGTGCAATTTTCTTTTTTACTAGCTATTCCTACCATTTTTGGCGCAACCTTTTTAGAACTGCTCTCCTTCAGTAAACAATCTTTATCGCCATTTGAAGAGGGGAAAATAGCCGAATATATCATTGGCTTTACAACTTCTTTTGTTGTAGGATATATCTCCCTACATTTGCTAAAAAAGGTAGCAGTAGAACATTGCTGGCACTATTTTGGTTGGTACTGCCTTATTTTAGGAATCCTAACAACTTGGTTTTTTAATTAAATCGGCTTCATGCATGTCTAAAGAAGAGAAAAAGAAGAGAAAAAAAAGAAAAGAATTACTTTTAGAAGAAGAAGAAGAAGAGATTGTAGCAGTTCCTGCTCACTGGACTACCAAAGAGACGAGGGGATTTTTAACGCTCTCTTTAGCTTTAGTCTTTTTTTTGAGTTTGCTTAGCTTTGCAATTCATCCCGACTCTAAAAACTTACTTGGGCTGCTGGGCTATACATTTGGATGGGCAGCGCATGCTCTGTTTGGCCTTTGTAGTTATTTAGGAGTAGTTTTTTTAGCCTGGATCGGCTGGCGGCTATTATTTAGCAAGCCAATTCGTTTTTTAAAGTTAAAAATATTATATGTAATGATTGCCGCTTTTTCTTGCTGCATGCTACTAAGTGTAATTGAGAGTGACTTTCCTCACTTTTCTAATTGGGTAGGCTCTACTTTTTACCCAGGTTTATGGACAAAAAAACTGCACTACCACTTAGGAGGAGCGCCTTTTTACTACCTCTATAAAGATTTACCGGCTGTCAACTTAAGTCACCTTCTCAATACTTTGGGAGTTAGCCTTATTTTTACCAGCACTTTGATTTCTAGCTTGCTTTTTCTATTTAAAATACGGCCTATTGCTATTGTACAAGCTTTTATTGGTCAATTAAAAAAGCCTACTCCACTGGCTACGAGCATCCTTTCAGAAGAACCAGTCAGTGA
>CATLPS010000143.1 GCA_950054535.1 uncultured Chlamydiae bacterium
TCCTGATGCTCGCCGCTACGTCCTTCCCAGCCGCCACTTCTTTCCTGATGCTCGCCGCTACGTCCTTCCCAGCCGCCGCTTCTTTCCTGATGCTCGCCGCTACGTCCTTCCCAGCCGCCACTTCTTTCCTGATGCTCGCCGCTACGTCCTTCCCAGCCGCCACTTCTTTCCTGATGCTCGCCGCTGCGTCCTTCCCAGCCGCCACTTCTTTCAAAATAGCCGCCATGCCACTGCCCTCTTTCCCCATGCCATCCTTGAACTGATCCCCAATAATGGTTCCAGTGATCATGCCATGCAGGGCCCATTTGATAGCGAACTCCATTTTTCCAATAATAACCATCGCGCCCCACCCAAGAGCCATTATTCCAAAGATAAGAGACGCTTATTGCCGGAAAATAGACGCTGACATATTGATTAGAATTACTTAAGGTAACTCCGCCCACTAATGGGTCATAATAGACCACTTGGCTATATTCATGACCATATTGATCAATGAAAATAGCGGTAATGGGCTGCTGCGCAACAAAATGTACGTTAGGAGAGTGAAACACAATTGTTTGAGCGGGCAGCGTACAGCAGTAAAAAATAGATAAAAAAGTAGTAGTTAAGAAAATGAGTTTTTTCATTATTTTTTCTCCTTATCGATAAGCTTTAAAAAAACAACTATGAATTTCTTACTGTTTTTCTGCAAGTTTAACTCTAGATAAAAGTTTTTCAAACTCTTTCTTGCTCCTTTTTACTAGATAAGCCAATCTACAAATGAAAGAGCAGCTATCTTAAAATCATTTAAAAGTGAGGAAAAGGAGCCATGCAGCCAACTAGCCCTACTATGAGATCCTTTAGCGAAACTCTGTGCGCTGGTACTGATGAGTCCAAGTTTGCTATATCCCCTCCCGCTCCCCTTTTCACTGCATCGCAAAAGCTACCTTCTTTAAAAGAATATCGCGTGGAAAGAGTACAATCTACTCATTGTATTCAAAGTATTCAAGAGCAAAACAGGCAAAAATTTTCTGCTGTTTTTTTGAGTCCAAGACAAAAAAAAGAGCAACCAGAGTTCTTTTCTCTACCATTTATCAAGCCCCCTCAAGAAGCTCTTTTGTTTATAGAGTCGCTCACCTGTTCTAATGTAAAGCCTTATCTCGCTCTTTGTATCTCTGATCTACATCAAATCAATCAACTCTACTATTTAGAGTTGATTCAAAAAAAAGTTAATATAGCAAATTCTTGGCAAGCTATTAGAAAAAAAATGCAGTCTAATGAAAATCCTATGATGAAGTTAATCTTAATGCAGCTTAGTTATTTTCAAGAAAAATTTAAAAGAAAAAGCCTAAATCCAGTAACTCATATGGAGGCAGTAGAACGTCTATTTGAGGTAATCAACGCAATTGTCCAAAGAGATACAGACTATTTTTCTTTGACTCCCTTGCTCTCGCATGCTGAATTTTTGCATCAAGCTTTTGTTTTATTAGATTTTGAAGTGCAGCAGTTAATTAGTAAAGTCCTGTTTGATGACGCTACTGCTGCTAGTGAAAACTTCCTTCAGCTGCTGGGATTTTCCATTGCAATTACTCCGGAAAAAATTGCCATGGATCAAGAGAGAATAGAGCAGCATAAGCGCTACTCTTTTCACTTTCCTGCCGATTACGTTTTTGAAGAAGAGACAATTATTCGCTGTTTTATTCCCGATCAATTCCTCATCTTAGACTCTTTTTTTCTTAACAAAATACCTATTGACCTCAATCAATTTACAGGCGATCGGGAAAAAAACTTTTATGATTTTTTTTCTTTAATCTTTGAAAAAGTGTGCTCAAAACATCCCGATAAAATTCCTCTTTTAATAGACGCTTTTTATGCTAAAAAAAAGCTGCCTTTAAAATTAAAGCAACTGCTAGGTATTTCTACTGTTTCTGCTAGGCTACTTGCTTATCAATTCTTAGATGAGCGCTATCCTCTACTTAAAACCAACCAAATTACTTATCGGCCGCAAAAAAAAGTGAAACTATTTTATGAAATAGATTCGCATACAGTTTCTTGCGCGCAACCTTTGACATTGACTATTTATCGCAAGCTTCATCCCGAAGATCCCACCTCTTACGCAATTGAAGAAAGCTCACCTCTAGCTACTTGTTCTTTTCTCTTAACCTGCTATTTAACTGAAAATGGGACACTTAGTCATAATACTTTACAATTTCAAAATTTTGACTATTATTTTACTCAAGGAAAGCCGGTAGCCACTTTAGCCGAACAAGAGCTCATGGAACGAGCTTTAAAGCTCAAAAAAAATAGACTCTCTAGTTTGCTTCATCAGCGGTTAAACCGGTTATTTAAAAAATCTTCATCTATGCAGTAAGGCTAGCAATGCCCTATTTTTTTCTTCTTTTCTTCCTCTATTTTATCCCTTGCGGAGCTGAAGTAAAGCTGCTGCAAGCTAAGGTAGTTGCTACACATCCCCATAGCCGGCAAAATTTTACTCAAGGGCTTGTGGTTACCGACCAATTTATCTACGAAAGCTGCGGCCTGTATGGAGAATCTTCTTTGAAAAAATATGACCTGCAAAGCAAAGAACTTTTAGCGGAAGTAAAGCTGCCTGCCCGCTACTTTGCCGAAGGAATTGCTCTATTCAATAACGAAATTATCCAACTAACTTGGAAAGAAAAAAAAGCGTTTGTCTATGACGCTAAAACCTTAGAGCTTAAAAAAACCATTCACTATCAAGGGGAGGGATGGGGGCTTTGTGTGGATAATGATGCGCTTTGGATGAGTAATGGCTCGGAGCAGCTCTTTAAAAGAGACCCGCAGACCTTTGCTATCCAAAAAGTAATCACAGTCCATGATGGGAAAAAAAAATATGCTCTTCTTAACGACCTGGTCTGCGTAGGACCTTTTCTCTATGCCAACGTCTTTGGTAAAGAGAAGATTTTACGCATCGATAAACAAGATGGAAGGC
>CATLPS010000144.1 GCA_950054535.1 uncultured Chlamydiae bacterium
ATGGAAATGCGTCTAAAAATATTTTGGCCCTCGGACTAGATGGCCAGCAGGAAACTGCAAGAAGCTCTCGCCTTCAGACGAGGGAGTAGTCACGTATAATATACCTTGTCGTATGCTTCTTCAATCATCATATTAGCAATATTTTTATTCCACTCTTCCTTTATCTCATCCAGAATAGAATAAACCAAACATACAGAATTTTCTCTATCTAAATGAGGATTTTGCAAAAGAGCATTAATCATTTTTACAAAAATGCTATCTTTTTCTTTTGCTCCGATTACTCGTAGCCCTTCAAGTCTATCTATAAAGCCTTTAATGCCAAAGTCGTTCAGTAGCGTTAAAGACATATCTCCGATTAACTGTAGTTGTAGTTCTCTATCAGCGCTTTTTATATTAAGAATTTTTTTAATTCCTTCTGTTTGACTCTTTTTACATAAATGAAGAATAGTAGTGGTATAGATCTGCTCTATCTCTTCAGCAAAATTAGCAGGCACCATATGAATAAAAGTAATAGCTTTATCGTCTGTAAAACGAGTAACTAAATTGATCAAAGTGTTTTTAACAGGCTCTAGCTTATGAGGTTTTTCTGAGTCTAACAAAGAGCGTAAAGCAGATGAAATAGCATTTAAAGCAATCTGCTTTTTTTCTATCTGATCGATCACTTGCCAGGCGTAATAAAAATCGTAATTTGTGCAGGAATCAGTCAAAACAGATAAAAAGATCTCCTCACTCGTTGTGGTTAACCTTTTTGCAATAGCTTCGATAAAGCACTTGGCTTGGTCATGGCGCTTATTAGTAATTAACGTTTTTAAAGCTTCTTTGGTTATTTGCAATTGCTTACCTGAGCCCTCTAGTAGATAAGCAGCTTGGCAAGCGCTTTGGATGGCATTGTTTTGACACCAAAAATTAATAAGGGATAAAAAAACTTCGTTTTTTTCTTTTGTAAATTTTTCTGGAATCATTTGCATGAGCTCGCTTGCTTGTGTGCAATAGTCTTGAGAAATTAAATGAAAAAATGCATGGCTAATAGGGTCTAAGTGTTGTGGTTCTTTTTTAGATAATTGCTCTACTAAGGCATGTGTAACTTCATCTAAAGCAATCTGTTTCATCTCTTGATGAAAGATCATGCTAAGGATTAAAGAAGCTTCAAAAAAAAGAAAATTCTCACAATAGCTGTGTAACGTCTCTAATAGTATCTGATTTTTTATTTCTGATAGTTCTTCTGGAAGGATAGCCATAAAAACAGTCACCGAATCATATTTTTCTGTTTGCAATAACCCTAAAAATACAGTGCGTATGGTGTATTCGATGTGATAAGATTCTACTAATGAAATAATTTGTATAACTGCATCAAAATCTTGTTGACCAATAAATTGGTAAATAAAACCGATGTTAGTGCCGCAAATGATACTATTTTTTAACTCTTGAGCTTCTGGGACAGTACTTGTGAAAATTTGCATCGCTTTAAAAGTTTTAGCAAAAGATCCGGCACTGATTAATTCTTGAATAGTTTTTTTAAAGTGAGTTAGTTCAGAAAATTTACCTTTTCTTTCAGCTTTTAAAGCTTGTTTAAAATCTTCATCACTAGAAAGAGAGCGGGCATAGTGCACTGCTAATTTAGCATAAATTTTATTCTTTATTTCTCTATAACAATTATCTTTAGTAGCTACCGCACTTGCAAGATCAAATAGCTCTTCATAGCAATCTGTTTTAAGCAGTTGTTTGACAATGATTTCAAAAGCAAATTTTTTTTCTTCTTCACCTTGTAATTTTTCATTAACAATATAGAAAGCTTCTTCTGTTTGATTTGTTTTACATAAATTTTCCACAATCCTTACAAAAATTAGATCTCTTAAAAAATAATGTGCGGGATCGTCTGTGGGAAAAAAATCATCTAAAATATAATAGCCAAGAGGAATACTTGTTTCATGACCGAAGCTAATGTTGAGTTGCTGAAAAATGAGTGGAATAGCTTTTTTAATTATAGAGAGTTTCATATCGTCACTAGCTATTTTTTTTATAATATCTATTGCCTCTTTTAATTTTTTTGCTTGAAGAAAAAGAGAAGCAATTTTTGTATAAAGCTGCTCTACTTGGCTATTTTCATCATTACTACTGAGGCGCGCTGCATATTTAATAGCTATCTCGGTTTGTTTTTGCTGTAATAAACTTAGGACAATGGGCGCAAAAATAAAGGATGGATTTAAATGGTCTTCATTACCATTGGCAATGGCTATTGCGTCTAAAAGCCTATTTTTAGAGCACAAATTAGATACAATATGGAATGTGATAAAACTTTGCATCTCAAGTGAAATCTCATTTCCGCGATGGCTTAAAAACGATACAGCTTGACCGATCTCTTCTTCATCTATATTTTTAAAAATAATTTCCAATAAAGTAGTTGCAAAAATAGTGGTATTTATTTGTACAGCCAACTCTAAAGCAGCTGTGAAATTTGTACTAAACAGTTGAACTGCGCTCAATGCATAAAACTTATCCCAAATCAAAAGGTCTGGATGAGAATCGATAAATTTAAAAAAATCTTCATAACATGGCTTAGATTCATTGATAGTAAAAACAATCTCACAAACTTGGTCTAAAAAGCGCTGTTGCAGTGGAAAATTTGAAAAATTGTTATTTATAATAAAGGGAATAACCTCTAGCGCTTTCGTCATTAAAAAAGAGCAAGCTTTTTTATTTTCTAGAAGTTGTAGATGTTCTAACAAAATAGAAAAAGCAGAAATACATTCATAGCCCAACCCTTCTCTTAAAATGGGAAGATGAAAAATTGTAA
>CATLPS010000145.1 GCA_950054535.1 uncultured Chlamydiae bacterium
GGTTGAAAACTAGTGCCTAAAAAGGGAATGCGATACCAGCGATGTACATTTTGAATGGCTTCTGTAAAAAAAAGGCCCACTAATAGTACAATCATGACGCTATAAAGAAGCCAGGTCCATTCGCGCAGCTTATTATAATCTAGCCCGGCAAAAAAAAAGTAAATTCCCGTGCCCAAAACAAACCACTGCATTTGCGAGCGGGTGACTGGCGTTAAAAAATTTTCTTCGACAAACTCAATAGAGGGGTCTAGTGTATAAGAGGAGATAACGAGCAAGCTAACGACCATTAGGCAAGCGACAATAAAAACCATTCTAAAATCGATGCGATTGAGATAACGGCTGCTCCAGACCATAAAGAAAATAAACTAAAAAAAATAGATGGAAAATCAGATTAATCATAACAAGAGTAGCTGCAAACTACAATATAAAAAGTGCGGCCTTTACCAGATAAAACACTACCATTTTGCTTTAGTGGACTCTACTAATCAGTGGGCTAAAGAAAATATCGACCAGTGGCAAGCAGAGGGGCTCACTTTAGTGACGGCCAGCGCGCAGAGCAGAGGCCGGGGTAGATTAAATCGCGCCTGGTTTTCTCCTAAAGGTAAAAACCTTTATGCTACTTTTTGTCTTTTTCTTTTAAGGCCAGAGGAGGCAGGCCAAATTGGCCAGCTGCTCGCGCTTTCGGCAGCTCAAATGTTGCAAAAGTTCACTTTGCCAGCAGCGCTTAAGTGGCCTAACGATCTTTTAGTAGAGCAAAAAAAAATAGCAGGCGTTTTATGTGAAACGCGCTTTTTAAAGGAAAAACAGGGGCTTTTGTGCGGCATTGGTCTCAATGTCAACATGGATCAAGAAGAAGCTGGTTGCATCGATCAAAAAGCCACTTCGATGGCTATCGAACTAAAGGAAAAGTGCTCTTTAGAGCTTATTTGTAACCAGTTAAGTAAGCAATTTTGCTCCAATTTACAACTTTTTTTTCAGGCAGGCTTTACTCCTTTCCTGTCCTCTTTGCAAAGTGCTTTTATTCATCGGCCAGGCCAAATAGTAGAAATTGGCCAAGGCGAGAAAAAAATCAAAGGCCAATTTATTCAGGTAAATGAAAAAGGGGCGCTTGAGTTAAAACTTTTTAGTGGAGAGGTAAAACCATTTTATAGCGGAGAGTTAATGGAAGGGTAGATTTTAGGTACAGAGCGGAGTAGTTGCTGCGTATAGGGATTTTGAGGGGCGGCAAAGAGCTTGTCTGCTCGCTGCGACTCGATGACTCTACCCTGATGAAACACCACCACATGATCGGCAATGTGGCGCACAACGGCTAAATTGTGCGAAATAAAAAGATAACTGAAACGAAATTTCTCCTTTAGCTCTATTAAAAGGTTGAGAATTTGCGCTTGAATAGAGACATCTAAGGCCGAAACGGCCTCATCGCAGATGATGAGCTTTGGGTGGAAGGCGATGGCGCGTCCAATGCAAACTCTTTGCTGCTGGCCTCCCGAGAGCTGGTGGGGATAACGGCCCATGTGATCGAGCGATAGCCCTACTTGTTTTAAGACGAAAGCGACTCTTTCTTGTTGCTCTTCTTTGGTTTTGACAAGCTGGTGATAAAGAAGCGGCTCACCAATGGCTTCAAAAATTTTTTTTCGGGGGTTTAAGGATCCATATGGATCTTGAAAGATAATTTGAATCTCTTTACGCAGCGCTTTTAGCGCTGAAGGCGTCAGCGTCATCAGGCAACGTCCTTCCAGTTCCATCTTGCCAGCCGTAGGCTCGATCAGCCGCACCGCTGCGCGCGCCGCTGTACTTTTCCCCGATCCCGACTCGCCTACAATTGCTGTTACCTCGCCTGGTAAAACGGTAAAGTCTACGTCATCTACCGCGCGTATCACTCCTACTTGCCGGCGAAAAAGACCTTTATAGATGGGAAAGTATTTTTTTAAGCCGCTTACTTTAAAAAGGGGGAGTTTAGTTGCTGGCTCCATTAGTATTGCTCTTTTTGCATTTTTTCAAGTAGCGGCTGGCTTTCAGGGCTGCCATCATGTAGCCAGCAAAGGGCGTGATGGGAAGAGTTTTTATTTAAGAAAAATTTTGGCGGCTCTTTTTGTAAACATTTTGGCATGGCATAGGGACAGCGCGGCTGAAAACGGCAACCTTTAGGCAGCTGATGAAAGCTAGGCACCTGGCCGGCAATGGGTTTTAAAGTTTTTTTTTGCCTCTCCATACAAGGGATGGATTGAAATAAACCAAGCGTATAGGGATGGGCCGGCCGCGCCAAAAGCTCCTGCTTTTTTCCTTTTTCTACCCCTTGTGCGGCGTACATCACCATTACTTCATCTGCCATATTAGCTACTACGCCCATATCATGCGTAATTAAAAGAATGGCAAGGTTGCGTTTTTTTTGTATTGTTTGAAAAAGTTCTAATACCTGTGCCTGCACTGTTACATCCAGCGCTGTAGTAGGTTCATCGGCAATTAAAATATCGGGATCGCATAAAAGCGCCATCGCAATCATGACGCGCTGTTTGATGCCACCTGATAGCTGGTGAGGGTAGGCAAAGAGACGCTCTGCGGCGTTAGCAATGCCCACGGCCTCCATCGTCTCTTTAGCGGCGTAAAGCGCTGCATCATAAGGCAGACCCAGATGCATTTGCGCGGACTCGGCGAGTTGATCGCCTATTGTATAGACTGGATTGAGGCAGCTCATAGGGTCTTGAAAAATCATGGCAATTTTAGATCCACGTATTTTTCGCAGCTCTT
>CATLPS010000146.1 GCA_950054535.1 uncultured Chlamydiae bacterium
TGGGTAGCCTCTGCGTTCCTTAGTAAGAAGCAGCCTACTCCATGCTTTTTTTATTTACATGCTATTTCAATTTTGACGTGAAGGTTATTTTGCAATAAGCCTTAATTAATTAAAAATTTGCATATTACTTTAATTAATAAATTAATATAAAAATTTTTAATTGTTTTATTTAAAATACGCTTTTAATTATCTATTTTATAGTTTTTTTTAGTAAAAAAAATATAATATACATATGCGTATATTAAAAATTAAAAAAAATGGAGCGTAATATGGGTCTAAGCAATGTTAATACTAACTCTCAACTTTCACGATCTTGTTTTCCTTCTTCTGAAGAACCTTCTGAAGAAATAACTTCGATGGACCATTTGCCTAATGAAGTTTTAGTAAAAATCTTTAAACATTTGCTCCATTTGGAGTTTACTAAAAGTAGCCCTAGTCGACAAAATTTGCTCGAAACCATGACTCGTCTTCAGCTTGTCTGTAAAAATTGGAAAAATGTTTCGCAAGGGCAGATAATTCAAGGGTATAAGAAAAGCCTGCAGACAAGATTATTTATTGAAAAAATTACTGTTTTTTTTATCGGCCTTTTTAAAGAGCATTTGCAAGAAGGTAGACTCGAAAAAATTAGCGCTCTTCCCAATGATTATTATCGCATTTCAAAAAAAAAATTTTTACCTGATCAAGTACGGATTGATCAAATTACTTCCATTATTAAATATGATCTGTCGGAACTTTTAAAAGAGATACCTGAGCAGGCTTTTATAGTTCTACCAAAAAAAATAAAAGAGCTAAAAAACCTCTTCAAGGGATCTCTTTTTTCCAAAAGCTTTTTTAAAAAAATATATATATGTAACTATTTCTCAAGTATTTAAAAATAAAGCTAAAGCAGAATTGGCATGCAGTGATCCTAATATTAAAGTAGTTGATAGATATTTAGAGATTTCATTTAGTCATGCTCTTTTGAATAGGGATTTTGTACAATGTTTTAAATTACTACCCCATATTAACAGTGAACAAGTAAGAAAAAACTGGATAGATAAATTATCTCAAGTACTTTCGTTGTACACTGATTCTAAAAGTATTCAAACTGATTGCGAAAAAATTCTGTCTGATCTTTTTAAAAAAGATATCAAAAAAAAAATTACGCCTGAAATAAAGTTCCAAGTTTTATTTTCCACTGCTCATTACTTAACTAATAAGTCTTATTTAGAAAAGGCATATTCTTTAATTGAAATGATAGAAACAGAAGAAAATAAAAATAAGTTTCTTTATAAGTCAATCATAAATTTGAGTTTAAAAACTTTAGAGCTTGATAAAGTACTTAGTTTATTAGAAGAAATTACTGATGAAACGCTTAAAGAAAATGCTCTTTATCGCTGTTACATCATACAAGTATGTTTAGGTCGATGGAAGAATGTGGAAACAATTGAAAAAATGGATCAATTAAATAAAGAACATAATCTTATTTCACAGATGATACAAAAAAAGGATCCACTGGCAACTTTGATAATACGAGATGAGATGAACCGTATAGCTCAAACCGAAGGTGTGTCTTTAAGTCTAGCTCCTCCATCATAAAAATAAAGGTATAGTTAAAGATAGTAGATAACCCTATACAAAAATAAAAATTTTTAAAGAGCCTGCTGTGTATGCTATAGACTAGGCTCTTCTTCTAAAAAAGCTTAATTGTTTGGAAATTATTAGAGCGTGTTTTAAAATTGCGGTGGCAAAGACATCTTTGCTATTGAAAAAGATTTTTAACTTTCATTCCTATTTTTTTTGTATAAACTGAGAGTATTATCGAGATAGGTTCATGGCATTTTAGAAATATAAGCGCAGAGTTATTGAAAAACAAAAAGGTAATCAAATTAATAATAAATTAATAGTTGAAAACTATAATCTTTCTATAATTTTATAAAAAATAAAAGCTAGGAAAAACCAATGCCGCTCATCAAGCAAGAAGTAAATAAGTTTATCGATCCATTTAAGAGCTTTTTAGTAAAACTAGACAATACACTTGATAAAACACCTTTAAGCCCTATTAATAATACTATCAATATTATTGTCAAAGGCTCACTTGCTCTTATAAAATCTTTCCATGGAAAAGTTTATCAAGGGCTAAATGGCCGCTATATGACTCATTTGAAAAATAAATCATTGAAGCGCTGTTTTATCTTGACAATTCCTATTTTTGGGTGGATTGTCATTGCCTTATATGACTGTGTAAAAAGTAAATCCACTACTTTTAAAGGTAATGCAAATATGGCCGATAATAAGAAACCTACGTCAGAGGAAAAAAAAACTGCTCCTTTAGATAGACCAGAAATTGCTGAAAAGAGCTTTTCAAATATCTGCCTTATGGAGCAACTTCACTCCTATACCGGTGACTTAAATTCTTTACAAAAATCGCAATTGCAAATGCAGCTAGTAGACGAGAATGTCTTGCAGATTAATTTTTTAGAGCAAAAGCCCTTTCGACTAGAAGTTCGCATACAAGACTTGTTTGAAAGTGGCGCTCAAGTAATTGTCAATGCTGCAAATACCCATTTAGGGGGAGGAGGCGGGATTGATGGAGCTATCCATACCCGAGGCAAAGAGAGTTATCAAGCAGCGCATCGGCAGTTAAAGCTCTACTATGCCTCTAATTATAGTTGCGGTTTTGCTGCTTTAATAGAAAGTGGCGCGCTTAAAGAAGTGTTAAAAATTGACCATGTGATTGTGGTAGCTGGGCCGCAAGGAGAG
>CATLPS010000147.1 GCA_950054535.1 uncultured Chlamydiae bacterium
TGTTCATAAAGCTCTGTTGGGCTGGTAAAACCGCTAATTGGAAAAGCAGTTTTTGTAAAAGGAAAAAAATGGTGAAGTGCAAGTTTTTCAATTAAAAAAGGAGCCATGACAAAGATTGGAATAGAGTAGAGAAATAAAAAGAGTAAATTCAATAAGTAATCCGGCCAGCGCGATTGATAGTGGGCCATAGTTAGCCCAAAAAATTGACATACAAAAAAGGTAAAGAGCATAGGAAAAATAGAAAGAGTTAAAGAGTATTTAAGCCTTTTGCTTACCTCTTCTATGACTGTTTTATTAGGGTCGTTTCTTAAAGTACCAAAATCTAAATGAGCAATGCGGCCAATATATTTTACAAACCGGGTTTGGCTAAAAAAAGCTGCTATTTTTTCGCTTTTAGTTAAATCAAGCTCATAAAGCTGCAAATTTTTCTCATGCCAGGCGTTAATAAGCTCTATTTTTTTTGCCAGCTCTGCCTCTGTTTCGTTTTTTTGCCCACTTAATGAACGCATCAACTGGTCATTTTCAGTCACTTTTTTGTTCCATGTTCTTTGCGCTGTAGTTAACTTAGAGCCTGTAAAGCCTAAACGCATGGTGCCTCTAATATAGAGCTTTAAAGCTGCTTGCTTTAACTTTAAGGGTTCTTGGGTAGTATTTAAAATGGCAAGTAACTTGGTCATCACAAATCGAGCTTGATCGCCGGTGGTAGTAAGTAGCTGCTGGTATTCTTTAGCGCTCATCTCTTGTTGCTGTTTAGGCCATTTTCTAGAAATTAACGCAGACAGAGATGCTTTAATTTCACTTTTGCTTAAAAAAGGCCAGGTATTAAAAAGAATGGGAAGGGTTAGTCCATAAAACTCGCGAAACTGTAAATAACGTTCATTGTTTTTAGTGTCAAGAGAGCGATTGGCCTGTAATGACGCTCCATCTCCTGAAATTTCCACGTAAGAAACTGGATCGCCGGGGGCTAAATTAATAATAATAAAGTTAATTAATAAAATAAAAAAAAGCGTTAAAGGCAAAAGAAGCAGGCGGCGTAAAATATAGGTAAACATAAAAAATTCCTAAAAAACAAAATTTTTTTATCGCTTTTTTTTAAAGCTTTAAAACCTTTTTACTGTGCAATCCAAAAAAGTTCTTTAATAGGCTCTGCTTCCCTAGCTCCTGGGATTAAATCTTGGCGCTCTACGGGAATAAAGACATTTTTTACATAGTCTCGATATAAAAGCGTTTTTTTAGGCGTATATAAAAAAAGATAAGGCGCTTGTTCGTGGATAATTTTATCAAAACGATGATAAAGTTTTAGCCGGTCTTTAGAGCTATTTTCGTAATCTAACTTTTCAATGATAGAGTCGATTTCTTGGTTGGCAAAACCAATAGCATTAGAGGAACCTTTTTCTTTTGCTCCTGCAGAGTGCCAAAGTTGCCTGGGATCTTCAGGCGGGGAAACAAGGCCCCACATCATCGTATAGGCATCAAAGTTTTTATCTGCAAAAATAGCCGATAGGTCTGCTGCCTCTACTCCATTTAACTGACAATGAATTCCGATTTCTTTTAAAGCAGTAGCAACATATTCACAAATTGCTTTTGTCATACTATTTTTCACAAAATAGGTTAACTTAAAGCGAAATGGGGTAGTCTTTCCATCAATGACGCGATCCAAAATACCATCTCCATCACTATCATACCACCCCTCTTCATGAAGTAGTTGCAGAGCTTTTTCTGGGTCGTAAGGATAAGGCTTTAAAGAAGCATCATACGAAGGAGAAAAGAGAAAAAAGGGTCCAGTAATTTCTATGCCTAAGCCATTGAGATTTTGACGAATGATTCGCTTTCGATCAATAGCAAGAGTAAGCGCTTGCCTCACTTTAAAGCTGTTAAACAAAAGAGAAGATTCATTCCAGCCAATATAGGCATAACTTTTTTGGATATAATCTAGGCGATGGATTTTTAATCCCTGCTGGACCTGTTTTTGGTAAGGAGCGCTTTCAATAAAGTTTTCATACTCACTGATTTGCTGAGGAGAGATTTCTAAAAAATCTAAGTTTCCCTGTTTAAATTCTTCCCACATCGACTCGATAGAGTTTTTAAATAGATAATTCATTTTTTCGCTAAGGGCGGCATAGGGCTCATAAAAATTCGGATTGCGCTTAAAGCAAATCTGTTTATCACTAAAGCCATCAAATAGCCATGGACCACAGCTAGGAATAATATTTTTTGCCCAGTGATTAGAAAAATTTTGGGCCCAGATGGGATTGCTGCGGTAAGTATCTTCGGTCTCTTCTTCTATTATTTTTTGGCCATCTGAAAAATATTGATAAACAAAGGAGGCTAGCGGTCTCATTGAGCAAGTCAAAGCTGTTGCCAGATATTTGGTGCGTATTTTTTTTTGGCCCTCTTCCTCTACCACATTAGTTTTCCACTTTACTTTCAAAGTATAATTATCGATTACTTCTACCGATTCAATAGCAGCAAAAAGTCCGCGATAAGCAACAGCTCCTGTTTCACTAAGGTGAGGATTCATTATTGCATCGTAAAAAAATTTATAGTCGCTGGCTGTTACGGGATGGGGATGTAGAAAATGAGAGTCAAGCGTGATGGACTGATCAAAAAATTTTTGCTCTAAAGGCTGCCAGAAAAGATCTTTTCTAAGTTTTATCCAGTACTCTTCTCCATTTTCATTTACCTGTTTTTCTATTCTTAAGGCCATTGCTGGGGTATAGCTTTCATATT